>NZ_JBYUPU010000116.1:0-506 GCF_058135425.1 Paenibacillus sp. MAH-35 | reverse complement strand
TTCAGGCTTGCGTTAAAGTCTCGGTCGTGATGCGCTCCACATTCCGGGCAGTCCCATTCACGCAACTTCAAATCTTTTACATCTTTGTGCTTATAGCTACAGCAGGAGCATAATTGCGAAGATGCGAATGTTGAGCCTACAGCCACTACGATGCGGCCATACCACTTCGCTTTGTACTCTAGCATGGAGCGAAACATCGACCAGGAAACCTCGCTAATGGCCTTGGCTAACTTACGATTCTTGACCATATTGGCTACCTGTAAATCTTCAATCGCAATGATGTCGTGGTTTTTGACAATATGCGTTGAAATCTGATGCAAGTAGTCCGTACGAGCATTCATGATTTTCTCGTGAATATGCGCTACTTTGATGCGCTGCTTGTTCCAGTTGCTGCTGCCTTTCATCATGCGTGTAAGTTTACGCTGTGCTCTTGCCAGTTTTTCTTCCCATCTGCGAAAGAATTTAGGGTTGCCAACTACTACGCCATTGGATAGAATTGCAAAATC
>NZ_JBYUPU010000115.1:0-509 GCF_058135425.1 Paenibacillus sp. MAH-35 | reverse complement strand
CCGGATCGAAGCCTGCTTACGACTCCCCGAGGCATTATCGTAGTTCGCCACGTCCTTCTTCGGCTCCTAGCGCCTAGGCATCCTCCGTGCGCCCTTATTAGCTTATCCAAGATTTTTGAATGTCCCGCTAGGGATATTCAAAATATCGAACGTTTCAGCCTCTAAGATCACCTTTACAGATGTTCTTGCTCTCTTCGTTTCGCTATCCAGTTTTCAAGGAACAACGCCGCAATTATTAAGATTCAATAATTGTCAACAAGTATATTAATGATATCACGGTAACCATCGCCATTCAAGCAACAATGATTTCCAAGATATTTGAAGGATTTCATTCCTTCAAAACCGAACAACGAGCTGTGCAAGTGTTGTGAGGCATTGCCTCTGTACCGAACCGTTACAGGTTCGATTAGCTTATGCTTCCGAGGTGGCACAATCTTTCGATTGTGCTTAACTCCATAGAAAGGAGGTGATCCAGCCGCACCTTCCGATACGGCTACCTTGTTACGACT
>NZ_JBYUPU010000114.1:0-511 GCF_058135425.1 Paenibacillus sp. MAH-35 | reverse complement strand
AGTCTTCTTGAGCTTTACAATGAACATCACCCCCAAAGGGGATAATCTTGGAGGAGCCGGATGCGATGACCCGCACGTCCGGATCTGTGAGAGGCCCATGCAATTGTGCATGGGCCTACTCGATTTCGATAGAATTTAAGCTCTCCACCGTAATAAGCGGAGAGGGGGTCTCCTTCCTTGGCGGGTCAGCGAGTGCGCAAGTGTCAGTGTCACAAGCATCGCAAGTGTCGAAAGCGTTACAAGTGTCGGAAGCTGCTCGTCGTGGGTGGCCTTGGCCGTTCGACTTTTTGCCTTGCTTCAAGCGGGGAAGGAAGCGGTTAGGAGCGGTTTGTACCCGTTATTTTGTCCGAAATCCCGCTTGGGCACGGAATAAGAGCGGTTTGAAGCACTAGCGTTGCAAAAACAGTAACATAGAACGTTAAGTTTTCATTTATTAGTAAACAAAGAACATTAATAACTTATTTTTACAGTCACTTTGGCGTGTAATCGGCCCAAAAAGGAATCTCAAACA
>NZ_JBYUPU010000113.1:0-549 GCF_058135425.1 Paenibacillus sp. MAH-35 | reverse complement strand
GACCAATCAAACTTCAAGACAAGAAGTTTGCACCACTTACGTAGGCCGCAGGCGCCCTCTCGAATAGCGAAAGGTGCCTCACCCTAGACACCTTCTCGAGTGGGTCTTAGCAGCCCAGGCATAATTAGTAAGCGTGGTGGGTTCCGCGCTCCAGATGGAGACTCAGCTGGAAGTTAAAGGGAAGAATGACAAGGAACTTTATGAATTGGAGCTGTAAGTTAACTCTTTGACAGAGAGAGCGAGATGGTGGTGGGGGACAGCCCCCAGTGAAATCAGAGGTGAGAGCACAAAGCAATACAGTAGGCAGACTCCGGTTTTTTTGGGGGGGAGATGCTCGAGAACATCCGGGTGGACTCCTGAGGCTCGATCCCGCATTTGCGTATGCCGAGCCTCCTTCCTCATGACCTTTGTCCAGAGTGGAATGCCTCCCCGGCTCCCGGCACATGATCAGTGCATGCTCAGTCACGATATCAGTGCCTGCTCAGCCACATGATCACTGACGGCACAGTCACGTGATCAGCGCCTCTCAGTCACGTGATCACCGTATGA
>NZ_JBYUPU010000112.1:0-574 GCF_058135425.1 Paenibacillus sp. MAH-35 | reverse complement strand
ACTCGCCCCAGACGGCTTCTCCTTATGTTCATTCCCCGGCTCTACGCACTTCTTGGCTCCCCGGCTCCTGTCTGGCACATGAATTCCCTCAATCTCTCTTCTTCCTTGGTTTCGGGCTTCGCACAAGCCCATGCCTTTTGGGTCGTGGCCTGCAACGTCGACTTTGCGCCGTTTCACTTACCATTGCGGCCTTTCCGGTAAGTTTTCTCGCTACTATCCCTACGTCTGACTTCTCACCATCCGTAGCCTTGTCTTGGTCGTCACGGCCTTGCACAAAGGTTACCACCTTAAGGTGGAGTCGATGAGATCTCCTTGGGTTACGCCAACCAACTTTCCCCCGAAGCCAGTACTCCTAACTTCCGGAACCTTTGGTGGTATGGGACATTCCCTTCCTTTGCAGAGTTGTCCGGTTCCGTCAGCCAACATGTTTCGCCGCCTGTTCCGGGTTTTGCCTTCGCTACCTCCGCACCCATCCTCACGGACTGAGCACTATGCGTCAGCTATGCACTTCCGCCACCTCGCGGCGTGCTGGAGACTTTCACTCCTTAGTCGATTGCGCTGCCAAGCGCACAAA
>NZ_JBYUPU010000111.1:0-581 GCF_058135425.1 Paenibacillus sp. MAH-35 | reverse complement strand
TGCATACTTTTTCAAAAAATTTCATTCTTGATCCTAACATTCAAAGCTTCCTGTCTAAAAAAGACCAAGTGATAGCCAAGGAATCGTTATGGGTGCTGATGATTCGGATTCATATCGCCCTTGCTCTTATTGCGCTCCTGACCGGGCCCATCGGCATTCTTGCGCGGATTCGGCAGAGGTGGCCCGCTCTTCATCGATGGAACGGGCGCATCTATGCACTCTCGATCGTGATCAATTTTATCCCCAGTTTGTACGTCTCGTTCTTCGCAAGCGGCGGCGCATGGAGCACAATCGGCTTTATCATTTTGAATACGCTCTGGCTTCTATCGACAATAGTAGGGGTTCGATCGGCTCGAAAACGTAATATTCAAATGCACAGCAAATGGATGACTCGCAGTTTCTTTCTTTCCTTTGCCAACACGACCATTTACATTCTTGTAGCGATACTCCATTATGCGATGGACCAACCCTACGGCTTCTCTTACACGGTAGCCGTGTGGGCTTGCTGGATATTGAATTTGAGCTTGGCGGAAGCGGTCATTCGAAGAAAATCGCTAGCCGGTTAGTATGCGAGCTGGTTT
>NZ_JBYUPU010000110.1:0-625 GCF_058135425.1 Paenibacillus sp. MAH-35 | reverse complement strand
GGGAAGGGCGTCGAAAGACAATACCCCACTTTGTTCACGGAAATCGAGGAGGTACGAGCAAGTGAATGCCGATCAAAGGCTAACTACACCCAAAAACAAAGTTCAAGAACTCCAGCGAGTCCTCTACTCTGCGGCTAAGGAAAGCCCAAAGCGAAGATTTCACGCGCTGTACGACAAGGTGTATCGGAAAGACATCATGGAAGAGGCATGGAAGCGGGTCAAGGCCAACGCAGGAAGTCCCGGCATCGACAAGCTAACCATCGACCACATCGTATCGGAATATGGAGAAGGACGTTTCAAGGAAGAGACGGCGGAAATGCTGCGGAGCGGCGAATACCGGGCCAAACCTGTCCGGCGTCAGGAAATCCCGAAAGGTGATGGAAAGATGCGCCCGCTAGGCATCCCGACCGTACGGGACCGACTCGTGCAAATGGCGGCCAAACTGGTCATCGAGCCGATCTTCGAAGCAGACTTTCGTGACTGCTCCTACGGGTTCCGCCCCAAACGCAGTACACACGGAGCGACGGAGAAGATTCGGGAAACCGTAAACAACGGGAAAGTCTACTGGGTAGTCGATGTCGACATCACCGGCTATTTTGACAACATCGCCCATGACAAGCTCATG
>NZ_JBYUPU010000109.1:0-627 GCF_058135425.1 Paenibacillus sp. MAH-35 | reverse complement strand
TATACGTTCTCGAAACGGCTTCCTGCTACATCCCGTCCTCGGGCAAGCCATACCTTGTGATTCTCATTGCGCTCCGGAATGACGCGCGTTTCCGTAGAGAAATAACGCATCGTATAGCCGCATCTGCGGTATGGGCTCGTATTGGCCTTTGCGCCGTGAATGATCCGGCTGTCGTGCAGCGAGCATTCGCCCCGTTCCAGTTCAAAGTAGACCGCTTGCGAGTCGTCGATATTTTTGATCTGCGACCGGAACAAGTTTTTGCTCGAATCCACTTTCTCATATTCGGAAAACCCGTTGTTGTGAGTGCCGGGGATGACGCGCATGCAGCCGTTTTCTTTATTGCTGCGGTCAATCGCCAGCCAAACCGTGACGATTTTATCGAAGCTGCTCACGCGGCCTTTCCAGTAGGCGGAGTCTTCGTGCCATGGCGTAGCGCGTCCCACCACCGGTTCTTTGCTGATGAAATGGCTCGACCACAAGCCGATGTTCGGACCGATGATCGGTTCTACCAGATCCAGCACCTCGTCCGCCAGCAAAAACTCGAGCAGCCGCTCGTCACGAAAGTGGGGGGTATCCAGCTCATCCGACAGTTTTGCACCTTTCAGCTCCAGATGCTCTTCGAAAATG
>NZ_JBYUPU010000108.1:0-647 GCF_058135425.1 Paenibacillus sp. MAH-35 | reverse complement strand
CCCCAAACGCAGTACACACGGAGCGACGGAGAAGATTCGGGAAACCGTAAACAACGGGAAAGTCTACTGGGTAGTCGATGTCGACATCACCGGCTATTTTGACAACATCGCCCATGACAAGCTCATGGAACTGGTGGAACAGCGAATCAACGATCGCCGCATGCTCAAAGTGATCCGAAAATGGCTGAAAGCCGGGGTGATGAAGGACGACAAGTTCTTCGAAACGGACATCGGAAGCCCGCAGGGTGGCGTGATTTCGCCGCTGCTCGCAAACATTTACCTCCATTATTTGGACACGGTATGGGAGAAACAGTTTACCGAGCTGGGAACACTGGTGCGCTATGCGGATGATCTGGTGATTTTATGCCACAAGAAGGAACACGCGCTGAAAGCCATTGAGGTGTTGAAGGCGGTGTTTGGAAAACTCGAGCTAAAGATGAACGCCCAGAAAAGCAAGCTGGTCAACCTCTGGATCGAAGAGAAGAACCAAGGATTTGATTTTCTGGGCTATCATCACAGGCGCCTCCCGGCGTATCGCAAGGGAGGAAAGAAAGCTTGGATTCTCCGCAGTTTCCCGTCGAAGAAAGCGATGAAGAAGATGCGAAGCAAGGTCAAAGAAGTGACGGCGCCGAGGAAGAAACTGACCC
>NZ_JBYUPU010000107.1:0-654 GCF_058135425.1 Paenibacillus sp. MAH-35 | reverse complement strand
GGCAAAAGACTTCTTGCTGTGTAATCCTTACACGAACTGTCGGAACGACAGGGTTAGCTTGGTGAACTTCTCTTCGTTAGAAGGGACTACCCAAGAATCTCGTGATTTTAGTCATGAGAGGTTCAAAAGAGTAAGCAACAAGTCGCCGTGATTCTTACGGCCAGCGGGCATTATTTTTTGCCCGGCGGCGGGATGGATGAAGGCGAGACGCCTGAGGAATGCCTTAGAAGAGAAGTTCTTGAAGAGACAGGATACCAAATAAAAATTGGTGCTTATATCGGTAAAGCACAAAGATACTTTATCAGCTCCCAAAAAGAACCTTTGCTGAGCAGAGGCCGCTGAAAAAGTCCGTCTCTTATAAAAAGGTACAGTCCTTCAAGAAAGTTGAAAAGGCTGTACCTTTTTTGCCGTATAATTGAGTCATCACGAAAAGCGGGTGAGAGCGAATGATTCGGCAACAACAGACCTTAGTTCTGAGTCCTTATGCGGCATTGTATGACATTGTCGTGCCGAAGGACAATATGCTCCGTCAAATCAACGAACTGGTGGACTTCACCTTCATATACAAAGAACTCGAAGCAAAATATTGTCTGGATAATGGACGTAACGCAATTGATCCCATTCGCATGTTTAAATATTTGCTACTGAAAGCCA
>NZ_JBYUPU010000106.1:0-714 GCF_058135425.1 Paenibacillus sp. MAH-35 | reverse complement strand
AACACCCGAAGTCGGTGAGGTAACCGCAAGGAGCCAGCCGCCGAAGGTGGGGTAGATGATTGGGGTGAAGTCGTAACAAGGTAGCCGTATCGGAAGGTGCGGCTGGATCACCTCCTTTCTATGGAGTTAAGCACAATCGAAAGATTGTGCCACCTCGGAAGCATAAGCTAATCGAACCTGTAACGGTTCGGTACACAATTCGGTCCGATTTCATTTGTTCAGTTTTGATGGAATTTTGTCCATCAATCCCAATTGGGAATCATTTGGGGCCATAGCTCAGCTGGGAGAGCGCCTGCCTTGCAAGCAGGAGGTCAGGAGTTCGATCCTCCTTGGCTCCACCAAAAACGATCGCAAAAAACTTCAAATTTCGACTTGAAATGCGAATGGGACTTGTGGTAATATAGCACTTGTCGCTTTCGAGCGAAAACAACGGAATGCGGAACTTCAATAGAAGAAACGCACGAAGTTGGTAAGCTTCGAAAAACGATATGTGCAACGTTGTTCCTTGAAAACTGGATAGCGAAACGAAGAGAGCAAGAACATCTGTAAAGGTGATCTTAGAGGCTGAAACGTTCGATATTTTGAATATCCTTCGGGACATTCAAAAATCTTGGATAAGCTAATAAGGGCGCACGGAGGATGCCTAGGCGCTAGGAGCCGAAGAAGGACGTGGCGAACTACGATAATGCCTCGGGGAGTCGTAAGCAGGCTTCG
>NZ_JBYUPU010000105.1:0-792 GCF_058135425.1 Paenibacillus sp. MAH-35 | reverse complement strand
TGACTGATCATGCACTGATCACATAATTGATCCTGCACTGATCACATGGCTCATCACGCACTGATCCGGTGGCTGATCACACACGGATCACGTGACTGATCATGCACTGATCACGTGGCTATCATGCACTGATCACGTGGCTGATCATGCAATGATCACGTAGCTACCATGCACTGATCACGTGACTGATCATACACTGATCACGTGACTGATCATGCACTGATCACGTGACTGATCATGCACTGATCACGTGACTGATCATGCACTGATCACGTGACTATCATGCACTGATCACGTGGCTGATCATGCAATGATCACGTAGCTACCATGTACTGATCACGTGACTGATCATGCACTGATCACGTGACTGATCATGCACTGTTCACCTGG
Organism: Paenibacillus sp. MAH-35; assembly: GCF_058135425.1. Lineage (NCBI taxonomy): Bacteria > Bacillati > Bacillota > Bacilli > Caryophanales > Paenibacillaceae > Paenibacillus > Paenibacillus sp. MAH-35. The sequence goes on along the minus strand of NZ_JBYUPU010000105.1, from coordinate 402 downwards.
CTTATCATGCATTGATCATGTGACTGATCATGTGCTGATCATGTTTGGTGTCACACACTGATCATGTGCCTCTGGAGGCAATGAACATAGAGCTGAGTAGGCAGGAATCAGTCAGCAGGCTATAATCATGGAACTCACCTCTGAGAAATCATGCTGCTCAGCTGGCAATAATCAAGTAGATGAGCAGGCAGGAATTACGCAGCACAGGTGGCAATTGTCAAGGAGATGACAGGCAGGAATCGTGCAGCTCAGCTGGCAATTGTCAAGCAGATGAGCAGACACTAATCACGCAGCTCAGCAGGCCCGGATCACGTGACTGAGCATGCACTGTTCACGTGGCTGATCATACACTGATCACGTGATTGATCATGCACTGATCACGTGGCTATCATGCACTGATCA
>NZ_JBYUPU010000104.1:0-804 GCF_058135425.1 Paenibacillus sp. MAH-35 | reverse complement strand
AGAGCAAGGGCGATATGAATCCGAATCATCAGCACCCATAACGATTCCTTGGCTATCACTTGGTCTTTTTTAGACAGGAAGCTTTGAATGTTAGGATCAAGAATGAAATTTTTTGAAAAAGTATGCAGAAGCCATAATAACGCCACGATACACAAGATGACGGCAACGAGTTTCTTCGATTTCATGCAGGTTCTCCTTGCTTATGAATTCAATAGAATGGAAGGATCGGGAGGCATATCGTATTCCATAAAACGTGCGGTATCCTTTGCGACTTCAGTTCCCAACAAGCGTTGTACCATGTGGAAGGCTAGATGCATGCCGTCTGCCGATGTAATAATCCGCCCCTCGTCCGAAACGGCTGTACCATTGACGAACGTTGTTTGAGGAAACCGAGTTTTCATCCATTGTAAGGCGGCCCGGTGTGTTGTGGCTCGTTTCCCGTCCATAATCCCAGCTTCGGCGAGCAGTTGTACGCCTGTCCGAACGGATGTCATCCACTTCACACGCTCAAATTGTTTACGAATCCATCCGACCCATTCCTTATTCTGGCTCGCCAATCGGATCCCGGGCCCTCCGGGTATTACGATCAAATCATAACGGGGAGCATGGTCCATATCGTAGTCCGGGATAATCCTCAAACCGCTTCCGGTAATGACATAAGGGCTATGGTCCGAGATAGTCGAAACATCGAACGGCTTATGTTCGCCTTTCCGTCCTCGGTGAAGCGCAGTAAGGGAAAATACCTCGAAAGGTGCTGCAAAATCAAGAACCTCCATGTCGTCGAATACGATCATACCCACTTTA
>NZ_JBYUPU010000103.1:0-804 GCF_058135425.1 Paenibacillus sp. MAH-35 | reverse complement strand
AGAGCAAGGGCGATATGAATCCGAATCATCAGCACCCATAACGATTCCTTGGCTATCACTTGGTCTTTTTTAGACAGGAAGCTTTGAATGTTAGGATCAAGAATGAAATTTTTTGAAAAAGTATGCAAAAGCCATAATAACGCCACGATACACAAGATGACGGCAACGAGTTTCTTCGATTTCATGCAGGTTCTCCTCGCTTATGAATTCAATAGAAGGGAAGGATCGGGAGGGATATCGTATTCCATAAAACGTGCGGTATCCTTTGCGACTTCAGTTCCCAACAAGCGTTGTACCATGTGGAAGGCTAGATGCATGCCGTCTGCCGATGTAATAATCCGACCCTCGTCCGAAACGGCTGTACCATCGACGAACGTTGTTTGAGGAAAACGGGTTTTCATCCATTGTAAGGCGGCCCGGTGTGTTGTGGCTCGTTTCCCGTCCATAATCCCAGCTTCGGCGAGCAGTTGTACGCCCGTCCGAACGGATGTCATCCACTTCACACGCTCAAATTGTTTATGAATCCATCCGACCCATTCCTTATTCTGGCTCGCCAATCGGATCCCGGGCCCTCCGGGTATTACGATCAAATCATAATGGGGAGCATGGTCCATATTGTAGTCCGGGATAATCCTCAAACCGCTTCCGGTAATGACATAAGGGCTATGATCCGAGACAGTCGAAACATCGAACGGCTTATGTTCGCCTTTCCGTCCTCGGTGAAGCGCAGTAAGGGAAAATACCTCGAAAGGTGCTGCAAAATCAAGAACCTCCATGTCGTCGAATACGATCATACCCACTTTA
>NZ_JBYUPU010000102.1:0-819 GCF_058135425.1 Paenibacillus sp. MAH-35 | reverse complement strand
GTTACTTTGGTCCCAGGTTTGGAGCCCTATGCCCGGAACGCGGGAGAGAAGAGGCTGGCTGCCGGCGGGTGCTTGCAAGCCTGTACTGGGAAGGACCGAGTGAGCTTCCACACCGGCGGAGCTCCAGCTCTGCGCCCAGGCGCGATAGCACAGAGCCCCGGCCGAGAGGCTGCTCTGTGCTGGGCGAGCCTCCCCAAGCCCTGCCCAGCTTCTAGCGTTCGCGCCCGGGAAGGAGCAGGCTGCGGGAGTGTGGGAGCCGTGAGTGGTGCCTGACTGCTGCCTCAGCTCAGCTCTCGCCTTCCCTTCGGACCTAGGAGCCAGGCGTCCTTGCAGAGGGCTTAGGGGCTGGGGGTGTGCACACTGCCAAAGCCTCCCGCGGGGAGAGCTCTTTCCGAGGGAAAGGAAGCGCCCCAGGCTGCATTCCCAAGCTGGGGCTTCCCCGCCCAGACTAAGCGCCGCACGGAGGGAATCAGGGTCCCGGTGCCCCTGGCTTGGGGAGGCAGCTCCACAGCCAGAGTGTTGCTCCGTTTGTGCCCAGAAAGCGCCTGCCAGCCCGGGCCTTCCCTGGAGCTGTCCTGCCGCCTAGAGGCAGGTGGATGTGCTGTGCGGGCTTCCCCTGTGCGTTTGGGCTCCCTAGCACAGCCGCAGCGCAGGGGAACCAGCCCATGATCAGTGAGCTCCGGGCAGTTACTTTGGTCCCAGGTTTGGAGCCCAATGCCCGGAACGCGGGAGAGAAGAGGCTGGCTGCCGGCGGGTGCTTGCAAGCCTGTACTGGGAAGGACCGAGTGAGCTTCCACACCGGCGGAGCTCCAGCTCTGC
>NZ_JBYUPU010000101.1:0-863 GCF_058135425.1 Paenibacillus sp. MAH-35 | reverse complement strand
TTACTTGCCCGTGTGTTCGACCATACGACAGGGCGTTTTGTCAAAGGCTTCAACATGCTGACGTTAGGCTGGTCCGATGGGTTTAGCTTTGCACCGATTGACTTTGTCATGCTGTCTTCAGCCAACATCAAAAATCGGTTTTGCGAGATGGTGGAAGAAATCAACAAACGCTGTCAAGATTACAAGCGGCGCCTTGAAGCTTTCTCTCGCAAACCGGATGTTGTTGTCGATCTCATTAACCGCGCAATTTCTGCCGGATTCAGCGCTGACTTCGTGCTAATGGACAGCTGGTTTACCCAAGCACCACTACTTCGTGAATTGATGGGTAAAGGCCTGCATGTGATCGGTATGATCAAAGATATGAAGCAGCGCTATCTGCTGGGAGGCAAGCGTCTCAATCTGCAGGAACAATACGCGATGCTGCCCAAAAATAACGGCGCCGAGATTCTGGGTTCCGTCATCGTCAAGACTGCTTGCGGCCTCCCCGTGAAACTGGTTTTTGTGCAAAATCGCAACAAGCGCCGTGAGTGGCTGGTCGTGCTGAGTACAGACGTTACCCTTGAAGATGCTGAGATTATACGAGTTTATGGCATGAGATGGAGCATTGAAACGTTTTTTAAGTTTACCAAGTCGTATCTCAAACTGGGAACCGAGTTTCAAGGCCGCACCTTTGATATGCTTATTAGTCATACGACGATTGTGTTTAGTCGTTATTTGGTCATGGAGTGCGGAGCGACGTCAGGAGAACGATGAGAAGTCACTTGGCGGACTCTACTTCCTCTTTTCCGATGAAGTACGTGATCTCGATTTAATCACTGCACTCCAGCAACTGATGGCATTTTTCATAGATATTGCCGAAGCCA
>NZ_JBYUPU010000100.1:0-1032 GCF_058135425.1 Paenibacillus sp. MAH-35 | reverse complement strand
GAGGCCGCTGAAGAACTTACGTTTTTCTTCGGCAGTCCCACGTGGGACGTCAAAAAAAGACATCTATTCCCATATTTTTTGGGGGTAGAATGTCTTTTTTGTGTTTTAAATGGGTCTACTCGCTTTGTGTTTCAATCGATCAGTTTCAATATCCGCTTAAGATTTACAGCGAATATGGTCATTGCTCCTTGCATCTCCATGCCAAGCAGACCCGAGGATGTGGCTACATCATACCCGTGTCCATGTTTGAGTTCGCTGTTCTTTGCTTCAATTTTGTAGCGTTCCTTGGATTTTTCCTTAAAGTATCCCGTCTCTTGGAATGCCATCTGTTCCGTGTGTTCATCAGATTTAATACTTACGGAATAGCTCTTGCTTTTGGCGCCTTCTTTGTAGCAGCCCTCCTTGAGGGGACAACGTTTGCATCGCTCCACTTCAAAGTAATAGGTGTCCACTTGGTTTTTACCAACGCCTTTCTTACCTTGCCGAGCTTTACGGATGGCCATTTGGCCAGCCGGGCATACGTACATGCCGGCATCTTTATTGAACAAGAACTCGTCCTCTTTCTTGCGGCCGCCTTGCGTGATGAGTGGATTGAGCTTGGCTACCAGTTCAATCTCATTGTGATTCGTGTACGAAATGTTATCCTTTTCGGAGTAGGCGGTATCACCAATGACGGTTTTGACCTGCATGCCGGCTGCTTTGCTCTTTTCGATAAGCGTCTGCAACTGTTTGCCGTCATTCTTCTCGCCCGTTGTAATGACAGCCGCTGTAATAATCCGCTCCTCGGTCATCGCCAGATGTGTTTTGTATCCAAAGAAAGCAGAGTCTGCGCTCTTATGCCCCACACGCGCATCCGGATCCGCCGCTAGGCGAAGTTGCTCGACATCATCTGCTACGGTCTCTTTCAGCAGGTTAAGCGGCTCTAGAATTTTCGGCACTTGTGCAATCCCGGATTCGGTTTCGACAAAGGCGACGAGCTTCTGGCAGTACTGGATTTCGTCTTGGAGTACGTTGGTTGTGTTTTTTGCTGGC
>NZ_JBYUPU010000099.1:0-1086 GCF_058135425.1 Paenibacillus sp. MAH-35 | reverse complement strand
AACACCCGAAGTCGGTGAGGTAACCGCAAGGGGCCAGCCGCCGAAGGTGGGGTAGATGATTGGGGTGAAGTCGTAACAAGGTAGCCGTATCGGAAGGTGCGGCTGGATCACCTCCTTTCTATGGAGTACTTCGAACCTGTAACGGTTCGGTACAGAGGCAATGCCTCACAAACACTTGTACAGCTCGTTGTTCAGTTTTGAAGGAGTAAGACTTCTTCAATGAATCCGTTTGGTGATGATGGCGGAGGGGACCCACGCGTTCCCATCCCGAACACGACCGTTAAGCCCTCCAGCGCCGATGGTACTTGGACCGCAGGGTCCTGGGAGAGTAGGACGTTGCCAAGCGGCCCGTTTTTATGCGGGTTGAACTAAATAAGGTAGTGATCATGCTAGGAAGTGCAATTGCATATCCTTCCGAAGCTAGCATTTACTCCGTAAATGCTCTTAGGGCCTTTAGCTCAGCTGGTTAGAGCGCACCCCTGATAAGGGTGAGGTCGGTGGTTCGAGTCCACTAAGGCCCACCATACTCCAATATAGAGAAGGCAACGCAAGCGATACCGACGAAACCGGGGGTTCCCCCAAAAGTAATCGGAATAAGCTTCGAAGGCATTCTTCACTTTTGGGGGACTATTTGGGGCCATAGCTCAGCTGGGAGAGCGCCTGCCTTGCAAGCAGGAGGTCAGGAGTTCGATCCTCCTTGGCTCCACCAAAAACGACCGCAAAAAACTTCAAATTTCGACTTGAAATGCGAATGGGATTTGTGGTAATATAGCACTTGTCGCTTTCAGCGAAAACAACGAGTGCGGAACTTCAATAGAAGAAACGCACAAAGTTGGCAAGCTTCGAAAAACGATATGTGCAACGTTGTTCCTTGAAAACTGGATAGCGAAACGAAGAGAGCAAGAACATCTGTAAAGGTGATCTTAGAGGCTGAAACGTTCGATATTTTGAACATCCTTCGGGACATTCAAAAATCTTGGATAAGCTAATAAGGGCGCACGGAGGATGCCTAGGCGCTAGGAGCCGAAGAAGGACGTGGCGAACTACGATAATGCCTCGGGGAGCCGTAAGCAGGCTTCGATCCGG
>NZ_JBYUPU010000098.1:0-1110 GCF_058135425.1 Paenibacillus sp. MAH-35 | reverse complement strand
AATATTTATTATCAGTGTTGCCAATAAAACACCAGTTGCACCAAGTTTTATCACTACAATAAACAAAAGGTTTAAACACACTGCACATATAAAAAATGTTAAATTAACAATTGTATACTTCTTCCCTTGATGCATACTTTGCATCATACGCTGATGAATGGTGTACTGACATACAAAAATCATATTTAAAAGACATATGAACAATATGGGGTAAAATGTAAATCCCCTGAAAAAAAAGTCGATTAATATTCTCTGAAATATAACTCCTAATACCATCAATATTAATCCTGTGAACAGTATAAAAATAATAATAGTTCCGTAAAATGCCTTTAGCCTTTCTCTATCTTCTTTATAATCCACGTAAAATCTGGATACAGATGAATAAAGAGAAAACGAAATTATTATCGACGCAACATTTGTAAAGCTGCTTACAAGATTCGTTACCCCATAGTCATTTGGAGTTAAAAACATAGTATATACCGGCAGTAATAAAAAACTAATAGCATTAACCAACACTGAGCTTATCGTATATAAACCAGAATTAACCAGAACATTATTTTTTCCACTCATTGTTTAACTCTCCCATGTTCCTGCCGCTGATATCAACTTAGCTTGTCAAAGCTTTAAGCTTTTTTCTATCAGCATTCACAAACAAATATACACTTCCTAAAGATATGAGTAACTGTATAAAGTGCATATTATACGAAACAATACCCAACTCCAAAGGGAATAAGCATATCATAAAAGCTAAGAAAAAATCTCGTAGCTTTGAAGTGCTCTCTCTGTCCATCAGTAACTTGTAGATCAAAAATATATAATACGAGTAATACAATATAAATCCTATTGCCCCATTATTCACCAACAGTTCCACAAAGTTGTTATGAGCATACATGCTGATTCCAAATATACTTCCATATAGCATCTTATAGTTATCAATTCCAAACCCAATTACTGGTCTTTGAGCAAAAAAATCAAGACCATATTTAATCATGTTTTGCCTGACCATATCTTCATGAAGCTTGACTTGCTGATCTCCAGAAAATAAATCAAAGACACCTTCCATACGATAACCTACAATTTTATATAACTGAGGTATATTAAACATTGCCC
>NZ_JBYUPU010000097.1:0-1124 GCF_058135425.1 Paenibacillus sp. MAH-35 | reverse complement strand
CTCATCGATAAGATATGGGCGAAGCCAAACATGGAGGAAGCCTTCCGAGAGGTGAAACGGAACCGAGGTGCAGCAGGGATCGATCAAGTGACCATTAAGGCATACGAGTCAGAGTTGGAGCACCATCTAGAAGTGCTTCAGCATGCGCTGAGAAGCAAGACATACCGGCCAAAACCGGTCAGGCGCGTTTACATCCCGAAGGCCGACGGGACGCAGAGACCTCTAGGCATTCCTACCGTGGGAGACCGAGTCGTGCAAGCCGCGGCAAAACGAATACTGGAGCCCATCTTCGAAGCGAAGTTCATGGAACGCAGTTATGGCTTCCGTCCGGAGAGAGATGCACACATGGCGCTAAGGAACATCCGCAAAGACCTGGAAGATGGATATCGCTATGTGATCGATGCAGACCTCAAATCGTACTTTGATACCATTCCACACAACAAACTGCTGGACATGGTGAAGGAGTCCGTAGTGGACGGGAGCGTACTGGCCCTGCTGGAGAAATTTCTGCAAGCTGGGGTAATGGACGGCGGGAGTTTCCACATCAATGAACAAGGAACCCCGCAGGGGGGTGTCATAAGTCCTCTGTTAGCGAACATTTACCTGCATCCGCTGGACAAGACGATGAGTGAACGAGGACACCGAATAACTCGTTATGCAGATGATTTTGTGATCTGCTGCAAAACGCAGAAAGGTGCCGAACGCGTACTCAAGTCCGTCATCCGCCTTCTTGAAAACAAAATGGGACTGAAGGTACACCCGGAGAAAACTAAAATCGTTAACAGTAAACGGGAATCCTTCGTGTTCCTAGGGCATGAGTTCAAACCGGGAAAGAAGATGATTCCGTCGGATAAAGCGATGTCCAAATTCAAGGAACGGGTGAAGACGATCACGAGAAGGAACCAGACCGTGAACGTGGAGAAGCTGGTAAAGAAGGAGCTGAACCCATACCTAAGGGGATGGGGAAACTACTTTCGCACGGGCGATGTGAAGAAACGCTTTCGGGAACTAGACGGCTGGATTCGCAGGCGTCTGCGCTCCGTCCAACTTCGCAGTTGGAAGAAGGTAAGGAAGCTCCATCGTGAAATGAGGCGCCGAGGTTGGGATAACAGTGATATGCCTGG
>NZ_JBYUPU010000096.1:0-1475 GCF_058135425.1 Paenibacillus sp. MAH-35 | reverse complement strand
CTTTATTACAGTGACGCCACCCGCGATGAAGCGGTTACTTACGGGCAGATGAAAGCGAATTCGAACAAATTCGGCAACGTACTGCGGAAGCTCGGCGTCGGCAAAGGGGACCGCGTCTTTATCTTTATGCCGCGCTCGCCGGAGCTGTATTACGCCCTGCTCGGCACGATCAAGATCGGTGCGATCGCCGGACCTTTGTTCGAAGCGTTCATGGAGCAGGCGGTCCGCGACCGGCTGGAGGACGCGGAAGCTACCGCGATCGTGACGACGCCGGCCCTGCTGGGACGCGTGCCGGTGAGCAGCCTGCCGAACCTGAAGCATGTAATTCTTGTCGGCGACGACATTCCGGACGGACCGAAACAGGTCGATTTCAAAAGCGAGATGGTGCAAGCGTCGGAGCAGCTCGATATCGAGTGGGTCGACCGCGAGGATGGCATGCTGCTTCATTACACGTCCGGTTCGACGGGCAAGCCGAAGGGCGTGCTTCACGTTCACAATGCGATGATTCAGCATCTGTATACAGGACAAATCGTGCTCGATCTGAAAGAAAACGATGTCTACTGGTGTACGGCCGACCCGGGCTGGGTAACCGGTACGAGCTACGGGGTGTTCGCTCCGTTCCTCAACAAAGTGACCAACGTCATCCGCGGCGGCCGGTTCAGCCCGCAGGATTGGTACAATACGATCCAGCGTTACAAAGTATCCGTATGGTACAGCGCGCCGACGGCGTTCCGCATGCTTATGGGAGCGGGCGACGACACGGTGAAGCAGTTCGACCTCAGCAGCCTGCGCCACGTGCTCAGCGTCGGTGAACCGCTTAACCCGGAAGTCGTACGATGGGGGATGAAAGTCTACAACCACCGGATTCACGATACGTGGTGGATGACGGAGACCGGCGGACAGCTCATCTGCAACTACCCGAGCATGGACATCCGTCCGGGCTCGATGGGTAAGCCGATTCCGGGCACGGACGCGGCGATCGTCGACGACAGCGGCAACGTGCTGCCTCCGAACCGGATGGGCAACCTGGCGATCAAGACGCCTTGGCCGTCGATGATGCGTAAGATCTGGAACAACCCGGCGAAATACGAAGAATATTTCCGCCTGAAGGGCTGGTACGTCTCGGGCGACTCGGCTTATATGGACGAGGACGGCTACTTCTGGTTCCAGGGCCGCGTCGACGACGTCATCAACACGTCCGGCGAGCGCGTCGGACCGTTCGAGGTCGAGAGCAAGCTGGTTGAGCATCCGGCGGTTGCGGAAGCCGGCGTCATCGGCAAGCCGGACCCGCTGCGCGGAGAGATCATCAAAGCGTTCATCTCGCTGCGCGCCGGATTCGAGCCGAGCGACGAGCTGAAGGCGGAGATTTCGCAGTTCGTCAAGGTCGGGCTGTCCGCCCACGCCGCGCCTCGCGAAATCGAGTTTAAGGATAAGCTGCCGAAGACGCGCAGCGGCAAGATCATGCGCCGCGTGCT
>NZ_JBYUPU010000095.1:0-1525 GCF_058135425.1 Paenibacillus sp. MAH-35 | reverse complement strand
GCACTAGCGTTGCAAAAACAGTAACATAGAACGTTAAGTTTTCATTTATTAGTAAACAAAGAACATTAATAACTTATTTTTACAGTCACTTTGGCGTGTAATCGGCCCAAAAAGGAATCTCAAACAAGGTAAGTCATGTTATCCCAGTTATTGGATTATTTAATTATTAGTGGTAAGTATGTGGCTTGTACACACCGATCGTCGGATAGAAGCTTTCAGGTTCTGGTTCTTCTTTTGAGGCTTTTCTTCCTTGTGACGTTCGCGTTGGTTTTCGATGTAACTCTGCCTGAAAAGCCTGCCATGATTTGTATGCAAAGTGCTGAAGCGTGCGCCATACTTCCCTTTCTTTCTGTTCACTGAGCTCCAACAGCTTGATCAAAATCATCAAACTATAGGCTAGCAAGCAAAGATACATGGTATTCCAAAGCGCTTGGGGCTTGTAACTGTACAGTTTTACTAGCGCAGCCCGCTGTTTTAACCACTTGAAGAATAGCTCAATAATCCAGCGCTTCCGGTATGCTGCTGCAACCTCTTCCGCAGTAAGATCATATCGATTTGTGACCACGCGGTAGAGGTGTCCTTTATCGTCCAGGTACTCGACCAAGCGTACCGGATTCTTCATCGATCTAAACTTACTACCAAGCCAGATCTTCGCATCTCGAACGATCGATGTTCCAGGGGGAACGGGGTACGTTTCTAAAAGGTTTTCCTGGTGGTTATCGTTGATCCGAATGATGTACTGGAATTCCTGACGAATCCACTCATCCATATGTCGGTAATTCACGTAACCCCGGTCCATTACATACAGGACATCCTTGGCTACCACCAGTTCCATCACTACAGTCCCGTCGTTGACGTTCCCAGTTGTAGGAATGATCGCTTCCGGAACGAGTACATGAGGAGAGTCAACCACGAGACGAAGGTGCATTTTCACCATCGTTTGATGCTTACTAACCTTAGCCCACTGGCCTAGCCCTGCAGGGATAAGCAGCGAAGTCGAGTCCACGATGTGTAGTTTTCCTAATTTGGGCAGCCCCTGCTCTGCCTTCGTCAATTGCCGAATACGTCCACATACGCGAATGAGCAGCCGTTCCAGCACCTCTGTTGGAAGAGTCGGCAACCTTCGAGTCAATTGAGAATGGCTCATGCTTTTGACATTCAGCATTTCTTGCAAGGACTCTTCGGCACGTAACGCTTTTTCGATATCGCGAGAAGAAGCGTGTTCTAACAAGTAGGATGCGACAAAAAGGCGGATACAGTCTGCTGTCTTCAGCTTCTTCATTCGGTAGTCGTACAAATACATGGGCAAATTCTCAAAAGGTAGATGAGAAAGATATTGACAAATAACTGGTTGATTTGTAGTGTTATCCATGGGTAATCTCCTTTGTAAGAGGTATGGATAACATGCCTTACTCTTACAATAGGAGATTTTTTATTTGTTTACCATGAAAATGCATCATTTATTAACATTATTAGTAAATAAAAGAAGATGTTTTATGATGTTAGCTTTTATGCAACGCTAGTG
>NZ_JBYUPU010000094.1:0-1527 GCF_058135425.1 Paenibacillus sp. MAH-35 | reverse complement strand
GAACATTGGCTTCTGGACACAAGCCTAGATGAGGTCTATTGGCCCTGCAGTCACTCGAGAGCAATCCCCAGCTTTCCTTCGCAACTCGAATGGAAGATTGGACTTGCCTGGGCCAACACAAGAGGCAGCCTGAATTCCCCGTCGTAACTCGAGAATCCCGCCGTAACTCGAGAAAAACCACGTGGCTCCCCCGTCATCGCAAGATGAAGCCCTTTCCCGCTACAGCGCCTCAGGAGAAGTCCCACGTTAGGAATTGGAGGTCGAAAGGGCACTTGGCACCCTTGATGCGACCCACAAAGTTCCCCGAAATCCCGGTCTCCCTCGAGAGGAACACCGAGGTTTTCCGGCACCCCCTCCTCTGAGCCCTTTCTCCCCTCCTGATCTGGACAGGAGGGTCGACTCCCCTGCTTTGTCTGGAAGGGGTTCCCGACCTTCCGGTCGCACCTCAGGATGAGGCCGGTCTCACGAAGACATTCCAGACGTGGCCTCGTGGGTGGTTCCACATTCCGTAGGACCCCGATTTCCCGGTCCCCTCTTGATAAGAACCCGATGCCCGGACACCTCTCCGAACTCCACCCTGTGAATGAAGTCAACACGAAGGGGCAGTTTTTCCGTGCATCGTTCGGAAAAAACCCCAGGTTCCAAATACAGCTCGACAAGCGGCCTCTCTCCCCGGGGACATCTCGAGAGGCAAGCGGAGTTCCATGCCTCAACCCAAGACGAGGCCTGACTCTCCTGTCCCCAGTCTGCAGGGACCCTGCGATCGGAGTCTGAAATCAGAGGTACCCTGCGGTTCCTGCCTCAACTGGAGATGAGGCCCTCTTCCAATGCACCAAGCCCAGTGGAGTCCCGAGAGGCCCCTCCCACCTCCAGTTTCCCTGGCTTCTCAGAGCCACCATGAGAAGCCCCCTGAGGTCACCTGCACAAGTCGAGGGAACCCAGGGTTTCCTGCCTCAACCCGAGAAAGACCTCGAGAGACCTTCTTCAACACGTCTCGAGGCCAGATTCCCCTACCATGGCTCGGGAGCAATGACGCGCTCCCCCTCGCCACTCGCATGGAGACCCGACTTCCCTGGCGCCCCACGAGAGGCTCACTGACCTCGCCGTCGTACCTCGTGAGAAACCGCACACTGGGGCCGCCGCTCGAGAACAACCCCGAGATTCCCCCGTCATCGAGAGATGAGGGCCTTCGTCTCCTGCATGGCCTAGAGACCAATCTCGCGGCCTCTCTCCAAACGCCTCAGGAGGCTTGACTCCCTTGAGTCCACCCAGTGAGCTCCAAGAGATACCCGTCGCGATTCGAGAGCAGAGCGGGGTTCTTTGCTTCCACTCGAGATGAATGCCTGTCTCCCCGGGTGCGTCTGGAATGCAACCCCGAGATCCCTGTCGCCCCTGGAGAGGAACATTGGCTTCTGGACACAAGCCTAGATGAGGTCTATTGGCCCTGCAGTCACTCGAGAGCAATCCCCAGCTTTCCTTCGCAACTCGAATGGAAGATTGGACTTGCCTGGGCCAACACAAGAGGCA
>NZ_JBYUPU010000093.1:0-1908 GCF_058135425.1 Paenibacillus sp. MAH-35 | reverse complement strand
TTTTCAGTGCGCCACGCATGGCGACTAACTAGGCGGTGAAAGTCCGCTGTGGGGGCATGTAGTGGCCAACCACTAGCCAAGAGCAAGGGTGTCCATCGTGAGATGGAATCTGAAGGAAGCTGGAGGCAAACTTCCGGCCCGAGGAATACGAACATCATCAGGCACAAGGAATGGGACGAGCTTGCTGAACAAAGCGAAGTCCAATACACTACACGGACATTCCAGTGTAAATGGTGCGGGTAGATGGAGGGAAAGTGAGTCGTCTTACCGTGGGAGGTCTCATGGACGTGAGGAGATGAACTTCGAATCACGGTTGAAACAAGATTTATCATGAGAAGTCAGCAGACGCCATAGTACCCTGAGCAGTCGACGGCTCAAGGGAAGGGCTGAACCTTAGGAGGTGTAGGTCAATGAAAGGTACCAAAACAGGAGCAAAGTGCAGCCAACTTCGAAGCGAAGGCTCCACGCGGAACGTACATGCGGAACATGAAGAATATGCGGGAGCGTACAGTCCTCGGAGGATACCAGAAACCGACAACACCAGCGCAATCGAGTTGAGGAACGGTTTGCTTGAGGAAATTGTGAGCAGAGCCAACATGAACGAAGCGTTCAAGCGGGTCAAAGCAAACAAAGGATCTCACGGAATCGACGGGATGGGAGTAGATGAACTTCTACAATATCTCCGAGAGAACGGAGAAACCATCAAGCAATCCATTCTGGACGGAAGCTATCGTCCGAATCCCGTTCGAAGGGTAGAGATACCCAAAGAGAACGGAAAGAAGAGAAATTTAGGCATTCCCACAGTGGTAGACCGAGTGATTCAGCAGGCCATTGCCCAAGTCCTTACCCCGATCTATGAGAAGCAGTTTTCAGAGAACAGTTTCGGATTCCGACCCAAGAGAAGCGCACATGGCGCAATCCGAAGGAGTCAGGAAAACATCCAGGAAGGGTACAAGTATGTAGTCGACATGGATCTGGAGAAATATTTCGATACAGTGAACCAAAGTAAGCTGGTAGAGGTACTATCCAGAACCATTAAAGACGGACGGGTTATCTCGCTGATCCATAAGTACCTGAAAGCCGGCGTCGTCGTTAAGCATAAGCTTGAGGACACGGAAATCGGCGTGCCGCAGGGTGGGAACCTAAGTCCGATTCTCAGCAACATTATGCTGAATGAACTGGACATGGAACTGGAAAGCCGCGGCCATCGATTCGTCCGCTATGCGGACGATCTCCTCATCTTTTGTAAAAGCAGAAGAAGCGCGGAACGGACGCTTACGAACATACTCCCCTTCATCGAGGAGAAGCTGTTTCTCAAAGTAAACCGGGAAAAGACGGTAGTGGACGAGGCGAGGAAGATCAAATTTCTTGGTTTCTCTTTCTACGCAAAGAAGGAAGAAGTACGAGTCCGCATCCACCCGAAATCCATTGCAAAGATGAGGGCCAAAGTGAAGGAACATACATCGAGAAGCAACGGAATGGGAAATGAACAGCGGATGGAGAAGCTTAGACGCTACATCATGGGATGGGTTAACTATTTCAAGATAGCGGATATGAAGAGCCTGCTGCAATCTACGGATGAATGGATGAGAAGACGGATCCGCATGATCTACTGGAAGCAATGGAAACGAGTAAAGACGAGATTCGATAAGTTGCAAACGCTCGGAATCCATAAACAGCAGGCATGGGAATACGCAAACACAAGAAAAGGCTACTGGAGAATCTCCAATAGCCCTATCCTCTCGAAATCCCTCGGAAACAACACACTCAAAGGAAAAGGATTTCTCTTCTTTTCAGAATATTATCGACAAATAACTGCGTGATCTAAGGAACCGCCGTATACCGAACGGTATGTACGGTGGTGTGGGAGGTCGGCTACTCAATTAATGGGTAGCCTCCTACCCGATT
>NZ_JBYUPU010000092.1:0-1997 GCF_058135425.1 Paenibacillus sp. MAH-35 | reverse complement strand
CGGGACTTTCCTAGTTAGTGTAGTATAAAAGCCGAAATCCATTGCTACAGAAGGGATTTCGGCTTCCATTTTGTATTACCTACGAAAGCATGCGGTATTGACCCAGCTCCAGCTTCTCAAACATCTGAGACTGAAGTTCGGTTAAGGCCGTTAATACAACTTGCGGCTTTATCCCGGATGCTTCCGGATAAATATTGACCACCTCTTGGATACCGGCAAGGGTATGAATCATTTTAGCTGCGCTCAATGTCAAGCCCTGTTGAGCGAGTTGACGTTGCAGCAGCGAGGTCAGGGTCAGGGCTAGCACACAGTAAAACGCATGAACGCGAATTTTTTGATCCGTCCAATGATAGCGCGGATCCCAGCATAAAAATTCGGTGTCTTTCATCTTCCGAAACGCTTCTTCAATTTTCGCCTGCCCCCGATAGGCAAGAATAATTTCCGCATCGGACCAAGTCTCGTGATCGGTAAACAATATGGTTTTGCCAAACACTTTTTTCTGATGTTCTTCGATGGCGGTCTGATCCCAGTTATACGTCAGAATGAAGCCCCCTTCAGCTTGTTCTTCGATGCGATACTGAAGCCAATTGCTCTTGAGTCCACGCCCTTTCAGGATCGACATCACTTCTTTTTCTACGGATTCCTTGGAAATTTTGCGGCCGCGTTTGCTGGTATCACACGATTTTGCGGCGTGAACTTGCAGTTTCTGCAGATCATCATTGGCTTTGTAACGCTGCGCGATGGAATTTTTCATGTTGGCCAGATACAAATCCTCACTGTAGGTAATGACAACAGTCCGCTTCGCACCAAATACCTCTTTACGTACTCGGTAGGAGCTTACGCCACCAAGCCGAGGCTCAGTTAAGGTTTGAAATTGATCCATCGGAATCTCAAGCAAATCCGCCTGGTACGATGGGGTTAGAGAACCCACAAAATGAAAAGGCGTTTGTTGCAGAGAAGGAACATTCGCTTTGGAGTTATTCCCTTTGTCGAAGACCAAGGTCACTTTGTCGCAGGATGAAGTGATGGATTGGTACCGCTGAGCCAACGACGATATGATTTTCGAAAATTGATCGGAATCGTTTCGATTGCCGGGATATACCTGATGCAGTAACGGAATGTGGAAGTCGGAAGATACCATGAGCGCTAAGGAAACTTGCTTGAGATCGGTCCGCTTCGCTTTATTGTGCCCGTACTGGGGAAGGCTTTCTTCGCTGGAAGAAGAGATGTAGGTATAAAAGTTGGTAGCATCGTAAAGCAAGCAACGAAGATCAAGTTGAAACTGCTCGACGAGTCGGCGGGTGAGCGACTCTTCAATTGCATTAATGGTCTGTTCATCAAGTCGGTCCATATGATCCCAGAAGCGTTGACTGGTCAGTTGCTTGTTGGGAATTCCGGTCCACTTCGGCAAGCAAGTTCCAGAAAACCAATCCGCCATTTCGCTTTTGCTTACGGGGTGTAAAGCGCGATTAATGGCAGCGATCAGCATGTACTGTCCAACAGTAGCGCCTTGCTTGCGCTTTGGAGCATGCTGGTCGATAAGCTCAACAAGGCCAATCTGCTTAGCGATATGGAAGTACGCGGCAGCAGCCCCGAAATCAAACACTTTTGCAGCAACGGGGGTCGCTGGTTTTTGAGAAGCTCGGCGAGTGATATCCTCCAGCTTGCCTAAGTATTGTTGCCATACGATACGAGGCTTGCCATCAACACGTTTGGATTCAACGGCATAATAGTAAGTTTGATTACGGACTTTTTTCTTAATGATGGTGGCCATGGGCTGACACCTCACCGATTCAGGAAATGTTAGGTAATACAAACATTCGGTGCAGGACCGATAATTCCTGCAAAAAAATTAAAAAACCTTGTAATAACAAGGTTTTTTTAACAAAATATTTGGGTTCAGAAAGAAATAAACGAGGATAAATGTTGGTAATACAAAACTCTCTTACTGCCACAAGGGATTTCGGCGTTTTGGAACACTAACTAGGAAAGTCCCG
>NZ_JBYUPU010000091.1:0-2000 GCF_058135425.1 Paenibacillus sp. MAH-35 | reverse complement strand
ATATAGATTATAATACCTCCTTCCATTACAGTCGGTTACAACAAGCTTTTCAAAGATTTTTTTTTAACATTCGATTTAAAAAATATCTATATTCATTAATTAAGTTTGCGAATGTTGATTATGGAAGAAAGATAAAGAAAGAAAAGGAACGATATATTTGTTCTTTTGACTCACCAGTTGGAGAAGAAGGAGAAGTGACACTGGGAGAAATTCTAGTTATAAAAATGGAAGATAGAGTGGAGAACACTACTTTTAAAGACCCTGAATTATTTAGCATGTCTTTTGATAATGAAATGCTATATTTCGCTTTTTCCAAACTATCGCAAAGACAAAAGAGGGTATTAACGTTGGTTTTTTCTGGTGATTTTAGAGATAGTCAAATCGCTAGGCAGCTATCCGTTTCACAACAGGCAGTCTCTAAAACAAAAACGACTGCTCTTCATAATATTAGGATGGAGATGTGTCAACTGGGATATAGCGGAAGCAGTTCCAGAAAAGAAATCAGTTAATCTTATTAGAATCTAATGTAAGTTTTTGCATACAAGAGGCCATTACTACAGAGCATCTTCAAAAAGTAAATATCCCGCAGTAGATTATTATGTTAGGGGGGGATTAGAGATTGAATACCCACGATCTGTACGATCTTGTTATTAGAGCCAAGTGTGGGGAGCAAAATGCTATGGAAGAAATAATCAATTTATTTCTCCCCTATATTAGAAAACTCAGTAAAACTGTCACTCCACAAGATAGGAACGACCTAGAGCAAGAAATAACAGAGAAAATAATAAGAGTGGTGTATAAATATGACATTTGTGAAATTCCGAACTTCACCACTTTCTTGAAAATGAATAAACTTGGAATTGTAGACTCAGTTGAACAGCAATTCACATTGCCCGGCACAAAGCCAATAAAACACGAAGCTACATAATCTATTGAATGAACTGCACTGCTTATAAAGTCCTGTTTCCCGATCTTGTTTAGTTCAAGAACGTATGCTTCTGAACTCCCCCAACAGAAACAGAAAGATCGATCTATCTGACCAGATTGGCCTGGTGGATCGTCGATCTTTTTCACGTTCTGGCAGTCCAGCCCCGAGGTCCCGTTTGCCTGGTCGTCGTTCCAGTAGATGTTGAACATTGATGCGCCAAGAATGTCGGCGATCGCTGCAAACGATCGCCCTTCCAAGTGCAAACAAATTGCCAAATATCTCTCGTACAGTCGGGTACAGTCCGTCTCGAGCACAGCTTTTTTGGAACAGAGTGATTTCTTTTGATGGATCATGTTTATCCTGTCTTCCGGTGTTCTCTTCAACTGGAGCAGCAGGTTGCCGATACGATCGCCCATAGGCATCCGGTCGAAGCCGGTTTAGAGGTGTAACTTTGAAGATCACAGTTTGGGATTCAGCTACGCTAGACATACGAAGAAGCATGCCGCTTATCGTCAAGAAACGCTGCCAGCGCTGAAGAACAGCTTACCAACCGAAGCATTAAGCACTTGCTGTTTGAAGATTGAGTCTATGATTAGGGCTTATTTGACGTTGCAATACAACCGGTTCTTGAAAGGAGAACAACGTAAAATTCAAACGTATGGTCATCATGAAGGTGCCAAGCTATTTGCGGCCATTAATAGCTACAAGGCTTTCTTACAAGAACACCCACCGCTTCAACTTGTCTTTCGCCGAAGTACAGCTCGGAGTTGAATCCGGTCTAAGGCTTATGGAAGTGGTTGAAATCCGACGTCATCAATAACATCCTCAGCAAGTTTTTATCACGTTCGCAGACACGTCGCCGCTTTTTTGAAACGCCTCTTGATTCAAGTATAAGGATCATTCAGTTCATCTTATATAGTACTAATACTTTTTCGTAAAACCGATAATAGAGTTGGTAAAGTCTTTATGGTAAAAGGATAGTAGGAGATAGGAGTTAGACATTTACAAATTTTATAAAATAAATAAACCATATGACTGAAATGAACGTCTATAAATTAACATTATTTTTTAA
>NZ_JBYUPU010000090.1:0-2174 GCF_058135425.1 Paenibacillus sp. MAH-35 | reverse complement strand
GTAAGCGTAAAATAGTCCCCACCTGGCCAGCAGATGGGGACTCGGATAAGCTATTTTGTAGTGGTAAACACACGGCAAGTCAAGGGAAGCGAGGAAGACCAGGGAAGCAGAGCATCCAGTGCCTTTTCATCTTTTAGATCAGGTAACTGAGGCAGCTTCTCCAACAGATAGGTCAGATAGTAAAACGGATGCAACCGATTCTCTTTGGCCGTCTCCACGAGGCTGTAGATCGTCGCGCTCGCCTGAGTGCCTCGCGGCGTGTTGGCGAACAGCCAATTCTTCCGGCCAATCACGAACGGCTTGATGGCGCGCTCGCTTCGGTTGTTGTCGATCTCCAGCCGTCCGTCCAAGAGATAAGCGTTCAGTCGCTCCCATTGGTTCAGGCAGTAGGTAATGACCGCTCCGGTCAGACTTTTGGGTAACACCCGGCCTTGTTGTTCCTGAAGCCACGCCAAACAAGCATCCAGCACAGGACGGCTTTGCTCCTGACGGATGGCGAAGCGCTTTTCCGGCGGCTGCCCCTCGGCCTGTCGCTCGATCGCGTAGAGGTGGTTGCAGAAGTCCAGCCCCTGCTGCGCCACCGTGCTCGCGGCCGGGACGTTCTTCGGCAGCGCCGCAATGGCATCAAAAAACTTGCGCCGGGCGTGCGCCCAACAGCCCACCCGCGTCACACCGGCAACTTGGTCGTAGCTGTCGTATCCGTCCGTATGCAGGTAACCCGTAAAGCCCCCCAGAAAGCGCTTCGGATGCTCGCCCGCCCGCGTCGGCCGGTACTCGTACAGGACGATCGCCGGGCTCCACGGTCCGGTTCGGTATAGCCACAGGTACGATTTCTGCTCCGCCGTCCGTCCGGGCTCCCGAAGCACCTGCAGCGTCGTTTCGTCGGCGTAGGCAATGTCCTGCCGCAGCAGGTGTGCCTTCATCTGCTCGTACACGTGGGTGAGCCACTGGGCGCCGTGAAGCATCCAGTTGGCCATCGTCTGCCGGGACAGTTCGACCCCAAAACGGGCCCACTGCTGTTCTTGACGATACAGCGGCATGCCCTCCGCGTATTTCTGGCTCATGATGTACGCCACGCTGGAAGGCGAGGCGAGACTTCCCGGCTGGACGGGACGGGGCATCGGCGCCGTGACGATCGGTGTCTCGACGCCATCCCGCTCGCAGTGACGGCAACCGTAGACGTAGCGAACATGTTCCACAACCAACAGCAGCAGTTGGTCCGGAGGCGTCTGTTCGCTGGAGGAGGCGAAACGCCGGCGCTGCGCCAGCCGGAATTGTTCCTCATACCAGCGCAGCTTCGCCTTCAACTCCGCGTTTTCATGTGTCAGCTTGGACAGTTGGTCTTCGGTTGTCGTGGGGAGGTTCGTTCGTTTTTCCATATTCACAGGGTTCGACATCTCTTGAGAAAGTTCCTGCCGGGAAATGAGGCGAAACACCGAAAACAAATTCGACTAAATGACGGCCTCGGCCCGAACCGGCGGATGTGCCTTGCGCTGCTTCAGCGCCAGGCCGTCCAGCAGCCAGCGCAACTCGCGGCTGGAAACGGTGACCGTTCCTTCGCCGCCAGTCGGCCACTGAAACGTACCGCGCTCCAGCCGCCGGTACAACAGCCAGAAGCCGTTATGATCCCAGAGCAGCATCTTGAGCTTGTCACGCTGGCGATTACAAAACACAAAGAGGCTGGGCGCGAACGGATCCCAGCCGAAGCCCTCCTGCACGAGAGCGGCGAGGGCGTCGATGGATTTGCGCAAATCCGTGGGTCCGCAGGCCAAATAGACGTGCTGGGGGTTCGGGAGCGTCAGCACGGCACCACCTCCGCCAGCGCGTGCACGACTTCGCGAAGCAACCGGGGATCGAAGCCGGCGTAAAGTTCAATCTGTGCCGGACCGACGCGAAGGACAAGCGGCGCGCGTTTTCCTGCTCGGCTACGGCCAGCGGTACAAAGCATGTCGTTGGATTTGTAGAGCCAGTATTTCATTTGGTCAACCGTACAGTCGTGGGCCGCGCACCAAGCTTTCAGGGTCAAGCTGCTGGCCCGGTACTCGGCGATGCGTGTGACCCATTGCTGTCGAAGATGTTCATTTGCCAAATGGGGCAACCTCCTTGCGTTCTCGGTTACCTCATTTTCTCATGGGATTCAATCCGTTTGAAGGTGGGGACAGTTTGACGCTTAC
>NZ_JBYUPU010000089.1:0-2565 GCF_058135425.1 Paenibacillus sp. MAH-35 | reverse complement strand
CCAGCCTAACGTCAGCATGTTGAAGCCTTTGACAAAACGCCCTGTCGTATGGTCGAACACACGGGCAAGTAATTCCGCCTTTTTGCTGCGGTTTTGCTGAAGAACCGAGTCATCCACAATGAAGACGCGAACGCAAGTAGATGAAATGAGGGTTTTAAATGAAGCACGATTTTCAGGCTTAGCGCCAATAAAAACTCACGCCATGCAAAGTAGCTGTGATTTAAAAAGCGATATACCATCTTTTCCCGGCAGATCCTTACGATCGCTTTCGAGGAGTCGAAACCAATTGCGTCCTTCAAACACAAGGGAAAAGATAAGCTTAAACACTTCCAGACTCGTGAAACCAAACGATTTGGAAATGCCCGAATCCCGAAGCAGGTTGCCAATTTTAAGGACAGAGAGAATCGCTAGTAATCGTGATTTTGCCTGTTCAGATTGCTGATTTTGGTGTACCATAAAGTTACACACCTTTCTTTGTTTGGAATGGTTGCTCGTCACTTCCATTTTACCAAACAAAGGGGTGTTTTTTCTGTCAAGACCCTATTATTCTTTAGGATTTTCCTTTATCCATAAGGAATTTCCGTCATTTTGAAGCTGCGAAAGTTGAGTACCTAATAGAAATATATTGGGACTATTTTACTAAATATTGTATGTAGCGCAACCTTTTACCGAATATTGGTGTCCAAGTATATGAATACCAAAATGTGGATTATAAGTGAGGGGGTGGAATTATAGATTAGTATATTTATTGAATAGTTCGTTTGATAATTTTTTACATCTCGGTGCAGTCAGTAAGTGCTTGTTGAATCATACGAAAAAACTAAAATCAACTTTCGAGGTGAAAAAAATGGTTAAACGCAAATTCTTTGCATTATGTCTTGCAGTTGTAACGATGGTTTCCGGGATATCTGTTGCAAGCGCAGATGACAAGTCTACGGGTGATCAAAATGCGACTCAAATTATCACAACTGTTTTCAATGCAATAAAGAACCAAGATGAAGGAACTATTGTGAAAAATGTTATTGATACGAGATTTCCAAACGTCGATGCCCAAATAGCCGCATATAAGCAAGACTTTGAATTGGATCCCGTTATTGGCTTCAAAATTCAGCAGTTAAAAGATTTAAATTCCACTAACAAGGAAGTATCGATTGAACTGGAGTTCAAAAATGCCGGGACAACACCGGCTATTCCATTTAACGTAGTATTAGAAAAAGATAATTGGAAAGTTGTTTTAGAAGACAATTATATTGATGCTAATGCTCGAGTAGAGAAAATAGGTAAATTTACATTAACCGAGGGGACGACAAATGGTTCTGTGAGTCCTTTAACGACAATCGAAGTATGCTATTGGAATATTCTTGGACTCGGTGCTGGTAATTCTTTGTTGAGCGACTGCACTTTTGAGGTAACTAACCCTAATACTGTAACTCTACATGGATGGCAAGAAGCTATTGGTTCAGCTTTTCCTCCGAGTATCAAGATGCGTTATGAAGTTGGGACATACTCAGCATTTGGAGGCTTCACTTGGAAAGGGGAAGCAAGTGTTGATACGGTGCATCTTCAATCCGCACCCACAACATGGTTCTCGGAACTTGTTACCGGGGTGCCCCTAGGGAAAAACTATAAATTAAAATTCACAAATACTGGACGAGATTCAATTAAAGGATCAGGAAACGTATATCAGTAAATTCTTCTAATTTAAGTATAAATAAGAAAGAGTTGGGGGCTTCTCCTGACTCTTTCTGCTTTATAAGCAAAAAGAAGATTAATCCATGTTCACTATATTTTGTTATTTTACATAATTAATCTTAGGAGAACAATCACGATGTATCGAAAAAGGATAACATTGGTAGTCTTCTTGGCTATAATGATAATTGTGTCATGGCTGATATATAGTGAAATGCAGCCTAAGGGCTATGCAACCTCAACACAGGCAGCAGATGTATTCTTTAGTGCTATTGTGCGAAAAGATGTGGAAACAGCTGTAAATGCTTCCAATGATTCTTGTGGAATGCATAAGCAGGCTCGATTAGATGAATTTCAAGAAGGAATGGTATCTGATCCTATCCAGAGCTATCAGGTACTTTCTGTTTCAAAACGAAGTTCGAAAATAGATGAGATCCGGGTTCAACTCATATTTGTAAGTGGCGAACAAGTTGAATTTCCTTACCAAGTTGTGCGTGGGAGTGACGGGTGGCGGCTCCAGTTCGATCGCTTTTATCGGGACAAGTTTGGAAATGTCAGTATACTTCCATGTGAATCCCAAGATTTAACTTTTGTCGATAAGCTTATGAACATGATACGTTCGCTATTTTAATAATTATTATCTCAGCTTTCTCAGCTTATTTTTGGCAATAAACCTTTGATATAGCTGGGTAAACCGGCAATTCAATCGAGGAGTTGACGAATAACTGCTTGTTTGTTCCGTTTGGTTTTGGCTTCGGCAATATCTATGAAAAATGCCATCAGTTGCTGGAGTGCAGTGATTAAATCGAGATCACGTACTTCATCGGAAAAGAGGAAGTAGAGTCCGCCAAGTGACTTCTCATCGTTCTCCTGACG
>NZ_JBYUPU010000088.1:0-2892 GCF_058135425.1 Paenibacillus sp. MAH-35 | reverse complement strand
AAGGATCTCATCGTGATGTATGTGTTCAACGACTCGTAGATAATTGTAGGGCACATTTTCCTTTAATGATGATATGATTTAGATAATTAACTTACTTATTGCGCTCTTGTAGATTGGGGTTGGGTTTATAGTGAGGGGTATTCTCCGATTCGGTTCTCGTACGATCTTGCTTCATATAGCTGCTGCCGTTGTTCTTGGTTTGGTTGCAAGCTATGCCGTCCTCTCTGTACCGGATTCCCCTAAGTTCCAAAGTGAAGAAGGCATTCTGGATGTAACGCAAGTTCATGTCAGTGAGAATCCGCTAAAGATAAAAGGGGAGTGGGCGTTCTACTGGCAAGAACTGCTGTCGCCTCAGGACATACAGCATCGCTTAGCAAGGGACGGAAATCATGACCGCTGGATCAGCATCCCGGGTTCTTGGCTAGGCTATCGGCTAGATGGTCAGCAGCTGAACGGTACAGGCTTTGCAACCTTTCGGGTGGTTATCGAGCTTAGCGAGCAGGATCGAAATGAGCGGCTTGCTCTGCGGCTGCCTACCATTTTTCATGCGTATAAATTATGGGTGAATGGTGAACTTCTGGCAGAAGTTGGTGCGGTTGGTCAGGACAAGAGCAGCGTGACGCCGCAACTGTCAACGAAGCTGGTGTTCTTCCAGCCCGAGAATGACAGAGTGGAGCTGGTTATGCAAGTAGCCAACTTCCATCATAAGCGGGGCGGCATCACCAAGTATATCGAGTTGGGCGGCAGTGATGTGTTAACGGTCCGGACAAATCTGAGAATCGCCGCTGAAATGTTCATCACCGCAAGCCTGCTGGTGATTGGCCTGTATCACCTGCTGTTGTTCGTCCTGCGACGCAAAGACAGGGCTCCATTGTATTTTGGTCTGTTCACCATGTTGCTTGGTATCCGATCCTTGCTGGTCGGCGAGCTATTGCTCACACAAGGGTGGCCGACTTTTCCGTGGGAATTGCAGTTCAAGATCGAGTACCTGATTCTATGCAGCAGTGGATACATCATCACGATGTACTCGGAATGCATCTTTCCAAATTATGTGTCGCGATGGTTTCGTCTGGGCACCCGGATCGCAACCGGCGTACTCTGTCTAGTAGTTGCGGTGACTCCTGCGCTTATATATACCCAATTATTACCGATAATCGGTGTGGTCGTTGTTCTCCATATGATGTATCTGATGGTTGGGCTGGTCCAAGCGGCTGTTCGGCGTATGGAGGGAGCGCTGATCTTCCTGCTGGTGTCGGTGGTTGCTTTAGTGACGGTCATCAACGATTTTTTATATTACAACGAATGGTCACGAATCGGAAATACATCTCCGCTTGGTCTGTTGGTGTTTACGATTGCACAGATGATGCTGCTTTCTTCCAGATTTACGAGGGCGGCATCGAACGAAGAGAGGATATCACGTGAGCTGCAGGACGCTAACAACAAGCTGATCGAAATGAATATAAATTTGGAACGGACCGTGCAGGAACGCACACAGGCCTTATCCGCAGCTCATGATGATCTCCGCACTTCGTATGACCGGTTGCTTCACTCCGAGCAAGGGAGAAAAAAGCTTCTTGCCTATATTACGCATGATCTGCGTACGCCGCTGACCAGCATGCTTGGTTATGTAGAAGCTGTGCAGGACAGGGTCAAGCCGGAACGTAATGAACAGTACCTGAAGTATATCCGGGATAATACGATAAGGATTAACCGCATGATCGAGGAGCTGTCCTTCTTGTCGCATTTGGAGACGGGACAAGTCTCGTACCGAATGGAGCCGGTTCATGTGATTCCCTTCTTGCGTGTTTTTTTTGAACAATATGAGCTGGTTGTGCGTGACGCGGGGCTGGATTTCATACTGGATATCGGAGATGCGGAAGATCAACGATCGGACTTTCCTGTTGTCGAGATGGATGCGCAAAGATTAGAGCAAGCGTTGTTCAATCTCGTGTCGAACGCGATGAAGTTCACCTCCAGAGGCGGGGTGGTGCGTATTGCGCTAGCTGTGGACGAGGCGAATCCTGCCCGCTATGCGATCATTACCGTACAAGATTCTGGCACGGGTATTCCTCCGGATCAGCTCGAGCAAATCTTCAATCGCAATTACAGGTATCATCGGCCGGACGCGAAGACGGGGATCGAGGGCAGCGGGCTCGGGCTGGCGATTTGCAGGGAAATCGTACAAGCGCATGGAGGGACGGTTCGAGCGGAGAGCGACGGCAAGACAGGGTCGATCTTTTATGTATCGCTTCCTTGTATTGTAAATGAAGGAAGGTGACGGTGTGGTGGACACGCACAAAATCATGATCGTCGATGATGATCCCCATATATGCGAGATAGTTCAGGCGTATTGCGAGCGGGAGGGTTTCATATCCTCCTACAGTCATAGC
The DNA here is from genome assembly GCF_058135425.1 of Paenibacillus sp. MAH-35. Lineage (NCBI taxonomy): Bacteria > Bacillati > Bacillota > Bacilli > Caryophanales > Paenibacillaceae > Paenibacillus > Paenibacillus sp. MAH-35. The sequence continues at coordinate 502 of NZ_JBYUPU010000088.1, read as the reverse complement.
GGGACAGAAGCCATGAAGCTGCTAGAGTCTTTCGAGCCGGATTTGATTGTACTGGATATCATGCTGGCTAATGAAAACGGTATTGATTGGTGCATGAACGCACGTACCTACACGGATGCGCCGATCGTGTTTCTGAGCAGCCGTGAGGAAGACGAGGTGAAGATCAGCGCATTATCCTATGGCGGCGACGATTATGTGACCAAGCCGTTCAGTCCGGGAGTCCTCATGGCCAAGATCAAGGCTCATCTTCGCAGAGTGTCGACGGGCAGAAGGGAACAACTGCTGGAGTTACCGGGTTTGACGCTGGATTTCTACGCACAGTCCGTCAACATGGGTAGCGAACCCATCTTTTTATCGAAAAAAGAGTTCAGTCTACTGTCCTATATGGCACAAAACGTGAATCGTGTCGTTAGTAGCGATGCGTTGTTTCAGCTCATCTGGGGAACGGAGAGTCTGGAGGATACGAGAACGGTCGCCGTACACATCAGTAATTTGCGCAAAA
>NZ_JBYUPU010000087.1:0-3986 GCF_058135425.1 Paenibacillus sp. MAH-35 | reverse complement strand
TAATTAACGGTGACGCGGTTTTTTGCTCATCTGGTAAATAGTTGATGCCGTTAACAGCCGTTGCACACCCATCAGGACTTCGGTGAAAGCGGAACGAGCCGCTTATTTGCCCCCAAACGGGTTCAGGCCTTATAATAAAGACAATCTTTCCACCTGAGGTGAATCGGATGTCGCACCGGATCGTTCGAGATAGATAAAGTCCGGGCTGGGTCACAACGCGTACCAGCCGCCAAGGGCGAAGTCTGCCCATTTGGAGGTCCAGCGCCGGCCCGGAACTTTGAATCCTCATCGAGCGGGACATTCAAGCAGGATCATCGCAGGGGAAGGTGGAAACGACATGAATGAGATCGATTATAAAGGCTTTTACGACCAGGTTGGAGCGATAAACGGATGGGATTTCAGCAAGGTGAACTGCCTGTCCGAAGGAGTGGCATGGGATTACGGAAGCGAAGTAACCCGGGCGTGCACCGGCACGGAAGCGCTGCTGGATATCGGTACAGGCGGCGGAGAACAGCTGCTGAAGATCGCCGGTTTCGTCCGGCAGGCGGTAGGCATCGACAACTCCGCAGCGATGATCGAGACGGCCCGCGGCAACGGGCGGAAGGCGAATCAGCCGGACGTCGCGTTTCTCGAGATGGATGCGGAGGCGCTTGATTTTCCCGACCGATCCTTCCAGATCGTCATATGCCGGCAAGCCCCCTTCGAGGCGAAGGAAGTGGCGAGGGTATTGGCGGACGACGGCGTCTTCATCACCCAGCAAGTGGGCGGGAGAGATAAAATCAATCTGATCGAAGCGTTCGGAAGAGGACAATCGTCCGGCGCGTCTATCAATTGTTTACAGGATCAATATATTACGGAGTTAAACGAAGCGGGCTTTACCGACATCCGGTCGTCCAGCTATGATGCAACGGAGTATTACCGGTCGGCGGAAGATTTGATCTTCCTGCTCAAGCATGCGCCGATTATCCCGGACTTCGGGCAGGCGGAAGGCGATTTTGAAGTGCTTCGGCAGTTTATAGAGGATAACCGGACGGAGCGGGGGATACGAACGAATGCGCACCGGTTCCTGATCGTCGCAAGGAAGTAGAGAACGAGAAGCCGATCCCCTCCTCCCGGCGGAGAGAGGGGATTGGACTATACATACGGATACGAAGGAGTTCCCCTATGATCAGATTCGGCATTATCGGTACCAATTGGATTACGGAGTCGTTTTTGCAGGCGGCCCGGCAAGTGGAGCATTTCAGGTTGACTGCGGTTTATTCGCGGACGGAGGAGAAGGCGAAGGAATTTGCGGTGAAGCATGGCGCCGCATTTACGTATACGGATGTAGAGGAGATGGCCGCAAGCGGCGAGATCGACGCGGTTTATATTGCGAGCCCCAACTCGTTTCACGCCGGACAAGCCGTCCGCTGCATGAACCGGGGCATCCATGTGTTGTGCGAGAAGCCCATCGCTTCGAACAGGGCGGAGCTGCAGGAGATGATCGACGCGGCCCGCCGCAACGGCGTCGTCCTGATGGAGGCGCTGAAATCGACGCTGATGCCGAATTTCCAGGCGATTCAGGACAACCTGCCCAAGCTGGGCCGAGTGCGCCGGTTTTTCTCGAGCTACTGCCAATACTCCTCGCGTTACGATGCGTATAAGCAGGGGACGGTGCTGAACGCGTTTAACCCGGCCTTCTCCAATGGAGGCTTGATGGATCTGGGCATCTACTGCCTGTACCCGCTCGTCGTCCTGTTCGGCAAGCCGGAGCGGATTCAGGCGAACGGCCTGCTGCTGGAGTCGGGTATAGACGGGGAAGGGAGCCTGCTGCTCGGTTATCCCGAGATGGATGCCGTCATTCAATATTCCAAAATTACCGACTCTTCCTTGCCTTCGGAAATTCAGGGAGAATCGGGCAACATGCTCATCAGCAAGATCAGCCAGCCCGAGAAGGTGGAGATCCGCTATCGGGGCGGAGCTTCGGAGGACGTGACCCGCCAGCAGGCGGACCACTCGATGATGTATGAGGTTGAACATTGTATCGGCTTGATTCGGAACGGGGACAAGGAATCGCCGGTTAATTCGCTGACCCGCTCGTTGTGGACGATGGAGATTATGGACGAGGCGAGACGGCAGATGGGGCTCGTTTATCCGGCGGATCGGCGTTCTTAAGGAGCCGCCTGCCGAACGGGGACAGGCGCTTCCAATACCGCTGTTGAGGCGGTGCCGGAAGCGTCTTTTTTATGGAAAGCAGATGGGTTCAGCGAATCCGAATCGGTTGGCGGCAAGAAAAGCTGCTACTTCTGCAGAGACAATCGCAGGGAGGCTTGGATGAGACGCTCTTCGTAGGGGGAAGAAGGTTCGCTCCCTGACGGAGGTGTCCGTGGAACCCAAGAACCCAAGAACCCAAGCAGCTCTTAATTCCCCGTGATCGTCCCAGTTTCCACCAGAACCGCTGAAATAAGGGGTACAAATCGCACTAGCGTTGCAAAGACTCTACCATAGTATGTCGGTTCGCATTATTTTAGTTAAATATGCTTTTAATTACTTTATTTAACAGTCTATTTTGCTGGCAGTTAGCCAAAAAGGATAACTCCAGCCAAAATGAGGCGTTGTTATCCTTAAAATGGTAATATGACCTAATTATTTCTTTTCACTCGGCTTATACACTCCGACCGTCGTCTGAAGGCTAGCGGGTTCTTGTTCTTCCTTCGATGGTTGGCGTCCTTTCGATCGTCGCGTTGGCTTTCGATGCAGCTCGGCGTGGCAGACGGTCCATGATTTATAGGCAAAATGCTGTAAGGTACGCCATACTTCCCGATTCGGTAGGGTACTGAGGTCAGTCAGTTTGACCAGTAGCATCAAACAGTAGGCCAGCAGACACAGGTACATCGTATTCCAAACCGCTTGCGGCTTGTAACTGTATAGTTTTACTAGGGCCTCTCGCTGCTTCAACCACTTGAAAAACAGTTCAATAATCCACCGTTTTCGGTAAATTTCCGCAATCTCTTCTGCGCTGAGATCAAACCGGGTTGTGACAACGCGGTAAAGTCGGCCTTTTTCATCATGGTATTCGACCAAGCGAACCTCTTGTTTCATCGAGGCAAACGAGCTCCCCATCCGTACTCTGGCATCGCGGACAATCCGTGAATTCGGCGGGATGGCGTAGGATTCTAGGACAGTGGCTACATGCTTCTCGTTGATCCGGATGACATAATGAAACCCTGCCTCTGCCCACTCGTCCAAGCGAGCGTATTTCACATAGCCCCGATCCAAGACATACAACACCTCTTTAGCTATGAGCAATTGGGTCGCAACGGTATGATCGCTGACGTTGCCAGTGGTGGGAATGATGGCTTCGGGAACGAGCGTATCCGGTGACTCTACAACCAAACGTAAGTGCATTTTCACCATGGTTTGGTGTTTGCTGACATAGGCCCATTCCCCAAGTCCAGCTGGGATTGACAGGGTTGTGGAGTCTACAATGCCTAGCTTTCCACTCTTGAGTATCCCAGGCCGGGAAGGGGATAGGTCCTGAATCCGTTTCACCATACCTACAAGTAAATGTTCCAGTATCTCCGTCGGAATTTGCGGCAATTTCCGAGTGAGCTGAGAGTGACTAATGCTATCGGCCTGGACCCAGACTTGTAACGATTTTTCCGCTCGGACCGCCTTTTCGATATCTCGGGAAGACTTATATCCCATCAGATGTGCCACGATAAACAAGCGAATACAGTCGGCCGTCTTCAACTTTTGTTTATACCGGTCGAAGACAGAAAGGTCATATTCATCTAAATGAAGAAAAGAAAGGTATTTACTAAGGACATTTGAATTTGATATGCTATCCATGAGGTTCTCCTTTGTGAGAAGGTATGGATAACACGCCTACCATCTTACAATAGGAGATTTTCTTTGTTTTGGCCATGAAAACAAAACATAAATTAACAAAATTAGTAAATACAAGATAGTTCTTTTTTTATGTTAGTTTCTTTGCAACGCTAGTG
>NZ_JBYUPU010000086.1:0-2941 GCF_058135425.1 Paenibacillus sp. MAH-35 | reverse complement strand
TCGGGACATTCAAAAATCTTGGATAAGCTAATAAGGGCGCACGGAGGATGCCTAGGCGCTAGGAGCCGAAGAAGGACGTGGCGAACTACGATAATGCCTCGGGGAGTCGTAAGCAGGCTTCGATCCGGGGATGTCCGAATGGGGAAACCCGGCTGCGGTAATACGCAGTCACCTGTTGCTGAATACATAGGCAGCATGGAGGCACACCCAGGGAACTGAAACATCTAAGTACCTGGAGGAAAAGAAAACAAACGTGATTCCGTCAGTAGCGGCGAGCGAACGCGGAAAAGCCCAAACCGATCCCTTCGGGGATCGGGGTTGTAGGACGTCGATATGGCAAAAGCAGGTTAGGCGAAGCGGTCTGGAAAGGCCGGCCACAGAAGGTAAAAGCCCTGTAACCGAAAGCTTGCGTATGCCTAGACGGATCCTGAGTACGGCGGGGCACGGGAAACCCCGTCGGAATCCGGCAGGACCATCTGCCAAGGCTAAATACTCCCTAGCGACCGATAGCGAAGCAGTACCGTGAGGGAAAGGTGAAAAGCACCCCGGGAGGGGAGTGAAATAGAACCTGAAACCGTGCGCTTACAAAAAGTCAGAGGCCATTAACGGCTGATGGCGTGCCTTTTGTAGAATGAACCGGCGAGTTACGTTCCCGTGCGAGGTTAAGCCGAAGAGGTGGAGCCGCAGCGAAAGCGAGTCTGAATAGGGCGAATCAGTACGTGGACGTAGACCCGAAACCGTGTGATCTACCCCTGCCCAGGGTGAAGGTGCGGTAACACGCACTGGAGGCCCGAACCCACGAGCGTTGAAAAGCTCGGGGATGAGGTGGGGGTAGCGGAGAAATTCCAATCGAACTCGGAGATAGCTGGTTCTCCCCGAAATAGCTTTAGGGCTAGCCTCGGAAATGAGTCGCGGAGGTAGAGCACTGATTGGGTGCGGGGCCCGCCAAGGGTTACCAAGTCCAGTCAAACTCCGAATGCCGCAAACTTGAATTCCGGGAGTCAGACGGCGAGTGCTAAGATCCGTCGTCAAGAGGGAAAGAGCCCAGATCATCAGCTAAGGTCCCCAAGTGCGTGTTAAGTGGGAAAGGATGTGGAGTTGCACAGACAACCAGGATGTTGGCTTAGAAGCAGCCACCATTTAAAGAGTGCGTAATAGCTCACTGGTCGAGTGACTCTGCGCCGAAAATGTAACGGGGCTAAACACGCCACCGAAGCTATGGCTCGTACAACTTTGTTGTACTTGGGTAGGGGAGCGTTGTATGCGCGTCGAAGTCAGACCGGAAGGACTGGTGGAGTGCATACAAGTGAGAATGCCGGTATGAGTAACGAAAAGACTGGTGAGAATCCAGTCCGCCGAAAACCTAAGGGTTCCTGAGGAAGGCTCGTCCGCTCAGGGTAAGTCGGGACCTAAGGCGAGGCCGAAAGGCGTAGTCGATGGACAACAGGTTGACATTCCTGTACCACCGTAAGCCGTTACGAGCAATGGGGTGACGCAGAAGGGTAGTGACGCAGACTGATGGATGTCTGTCCAAGCAGTAAGGCTGGTCAGTAGGCAAATCCGCTGACCGTAAGGCTGAGCTGTGACGGGGAGGGAACATTGCAGTACCGAAGGTCATGATCTCAAGCTGCCGAGAAAAGCCTCTAGCCAGGCGAAGGTGCCCGTACCGCAAACCGACACAGGTGGGTGGGAAGAGAATTCTAAGGCGCGCGGAAGAACTCTCGTTAAGGAACTCGGCAAAATGACCCCGTAACTTCGGGAGAAGGGGTGCCTCGGTAGGGTGAATAGCCCGAGGGGGCCGCAGTGAAAAGGCCCAAGCGACTGTTTAGCAAAAACACAGGTCTGTGCGAAGCCGTAAGGCGAAGTATACGGGCTGACGCCTGCCCGGTGCTGGAAGGTTAAGGGGAGCGGTTAGGGGCAACCCGAAGCTGTGAACCGAAGCCCCAGTAAACGGCGGCCGTAACTATAACGGTCCTAAGGTAGCGAAATTCCTTGTCAGGTAAATTCTGACCCGCACGAATGGCGTAACGACTTGGGCGCTGTCTCAACGAGAGATCCGGTGAAATTTTAGTACCTGTGAAGATGCAGGTTACCCGCGACGTGACGGAAAGACCCCATGGAGCTTTACTGCAGCTTGATATTGGACTTTGGTACGATCTGTACAGGATAGGTGGGAGCCGTGGAAGTCGGAGCGCCAGCTTCGATGGAGGCGCCGTTGGGATACCACCCTGATCGTATTGGAGTTCTAACCTGCTACCGTGACCCGGTAGAGGGACCGTGTCAGGCGGGCAGTTTGACTGGGGCGGTCGCCTCCTAAAAAGTAACGGAGGCGCCCCAAGGTTCCCTCAGAATGGTTGGAAATCATTCGGAGAGTGCAAAGGCATAAGGGAGCTTGACTGCAAGACCTACAAGTCGAGCAGGGACGAAAGTCGGGCTTAGTGATCCGGTGGTACCGAATGGAAGGGCCATCGCTCAACGGATAAAAGCTACCCTGGGGATAACAGGCTTATCTCCCCCAAGAGTCCACATCGACGGGGAGGTTTGGCACCTCGATGTCGGCTCATCGCATCCTGGGGCTGAAGTAGGTCCCAAGGGTTGGGCTGTTCGCCCATTAAAGCGGTACGCGAGCTGGGTTCAGAACGTCGTGAGACAGTTCGGTCCCTATCTGTCGTGGGCGTAGGAAATTTGAGAGGAGCTGTCCTTAGTACGAGAGGACCGGGATGGACGTACCGCTGGTGTACCAGTTGTCTCGCCAGAGGCATAGCTGGGTAGCTACGTACGGAAGGGATAAGCGCTGAAAGCATCTAAGCGTGAAGCCCCCCTCAAGATGAGATTTCCCAATTCGTAAGACCCCTGGTAGACGACCAGGTTGATAGGTTCGGGGTGGAAGCGCAGCAATGTGTGGAGCTGACGAATACTAATCGGTCGAGGGCTTATCCTA
>NZ_JBYUPU010000085.1:0-5388 GCF_058135425.1 Paenibacillus sp. MAH-35 | reverse complement strand
GCCTTCGCTACCTCCGCACCCATCCTCACGGACTGAGCACTATGCGTCAGCTATGCACTTCCGCCACCTCGCGGCGTGCTGGAGACTTTCACTCCTTAGTCGATTGCGCTGCCAAGCGCACAAAGGGTTGCCCCTAGGTCTTATGCAGACTTAGAGGCAACCCTTGTCCTGCTTTCTGAAGGCGGACCGGAGTCAGAGCCTGACGCGTTCCTGCCGGCGCTATGCTCTCGCCTCCCATAAAAGGGCGGTATCCGCCGTCGGAACCAGGGAGCAGCGCACCGTAAAATGCGTAGCCGTCATGTCCGTTACCCAGATATGTCCCGTATTACCGAGAGGAGTTGGAGAAACGTACGATGGGACGACTCCCAGATTGTGTTCAATGTAGACAGAATCGGTGTTCGCGTTTATAGTAGCCGTTCCGTTCTTGACTGCACCGATATAGCCGAACGGAGCCCACGTACCCGGTTCGCCTCCCTCGATGCAGACGTAACCGAGCGGCTTGCCTCTTCCCACGTCTTTATTCCATATAACGGACATCGGCGAATAGGCGCCGGCTGCGGGAACGGCGGTATCGTAACGCTGAATGGCGCTGCCGAGTGTAAAGTCGCCGCTTAGTTTCCCTTTGCCTTTCGGCGTCACGGCCGGTTCGTAAGCAATCTTTTCCCCGATATTGGGGCAATCGTAGCTGTTGTTCAGCATATAGACGTTGCCCATCGGGTCGTTCCGGAAAAGAATCGCGCATAAGCTGGAGCCCGTTTTGAACGAATTGCCGGTCATCATGCCTGCCCCTTTGCCAATTCCGATATGGCCGCTCACATCTTCGAACGTATTGCCGGTAAATACGAACGTTTCGAATAGCTTAATCGCATTGGAAGCCAGCTCGGAAGCGGGAAAGCCGCCCTGCTGAAAACGGTTGCCGGAGATCGTGCAGTTACTCGCCTGCAGGAGCACCTTGCACTCGCTCACCATATTGCCGGAGACGGACGCATTCGACGCCGCTATGCCCGGGTAGTGGGAAACCGCATGCATAACCCGGCTGACGTGGTTGCCCGTTATCGACACTTTGTCCACGACTGCCTGATTCGTCATAAACTGAATGCCCTCACCCGCTGTTACGTCCTCGACCGTATTCCCCGTGATCGAGCTTTCGCCTCCCGGGTTGCGCGAAGGATTGTTAACCGTGGAGTTGTCCATACGAATCCCGGCCATTTTGACATGTTGGATCGTATTGCCGGATATCGTAAAGTTCGTAATGCTGGAGAGGCCGATCCCGTAACGCAAATTTTTGAACGTATTGCCGCTTATGACCAGATTGTGGATGTTGCGCTCGGCCGTTCCCGACACTTCCTCATTCGAAGTGACGCCGCCGCCAATCGTAGAGGCAAGTCCGAACGTATTTACGCCGTCGTACAGGAAGTTGCCTATAATTTCCCCGTTATACATGCCTTCCGGGTTGCCGGCATGCTTCAGCAGGATACCGTCGCCGTTATGATGGTGGATTCTGTTGTTCGCGACCCGCCAGTTCCGGCTTCCGCCGATCCTGATCCCTTCTTCGCCCAGGAAGTAAACATCGTTGCCCTCCAACGTGAAGTTATCGCAAAAATGGATATGTATCGCATCCGTCCGGTAAGAGATGTCCAGCTTCGACAGCCTGAATTTGCCCGAATCTTTGAGATAAATCCCGAAGGCTTGCTTGGAATGCAGCTTGGTTGTTTTCGAGCTGGATATTTTCAGACTTTCCACGAAAAAGTCGGAGCAGCCCAGAAACGAAAGCACTGTAACGGTGTCGGACGTATTGTCCAGGAAAATCTCCGCTTGGGCTCCCAGAAAGCTGACTTTCTGTCCCGCAAGCGAGAACCCCTCTGTCACTCTGTATTTTCCATTCGGGAAGTAGAGTATGCCCCCTTGCGGAAAAGCGGCGGATACATAGCCGATCGCGAGGCGAATCGCCGCCGTATCGTCGGTCGTTCCGTCTCCCTTCGCCCCGAACCACCGGACATCGACGGAATCGTCAGCCATCAATCGCTTGAACCGGGCACCGGATGCGGCTGCGAGTATCGTCCCTGTATTGTCTGCCGAAGTCGTGTCCGCCGGGTCATAGGCGAAATGTCCCTCTTGCCCTTCATCCCGTACGAAATAAAGGAGTCTCGAATCGGGACGAGTATGGGCCCGAAGCTCGGCAACCGTAGCCGTAACGACCAAACCCGCCGTTCTAAGCTCGGGCCATATGCTTCTGCCGTCCGGCCCGTCATAGACGGAACCGCCGACCGACTGTTCGCCCTTGCCGAATGCCGCCGAGGGTCCAGGAAGCATACTGCCCGCGGCTATCGCCGCTCCCGCCATCCCGATCGCCGTCAGCAGCTTTCTGCGGCTTACCTGGACACCCGGTTCCTCCGGCCGGTCTTGCACCTGGCTAATTTCCGCGCGCTGTCCCATCTTTTCATTAGACATCCAAATCCCTCCTTCATGTACTCACACGTACAGCCGGACTGAATCTCTGTCTCTTCCTGCAAACAACTGCCGTCCGTGCATCCCAGGCCAACCGGTTAACCGCTCCACTTACCTATTTAGCCTGCAACTTCGCCTTCTCGGCCTGAATCGCTTTATTGATCTCTTCGTCGAAGCTCCGCAAGATCGTGTTCGTGTCGTCAGGACTTTCCAACAGCTTGGTGAAATTGACGCCTACGTTCGTCAACTGCTCAGCCCGCGGCGGGAATGCCGGCGCATCGGGATAGTAGTACAGCGCCTGTACGTTTTTGCCTTTCCATTGCGGCAAATCTTGGCCGAACGCTTTGCGGACCTCCGGATCGGCGAGTGGCGTTCCGACCGCCTGCCTCGTCAGCTTGGCCTGAAATTCGGACGACACCAGGAAAGCCATCACCCGAAACGCCTCGTCCTTATGCTGCGACGTCGACGACAGGAACAAGGAGAGCGAGGCCGGCTTGAACCCGGTCTTCGGCTTTTGCGGCAGCTCCGGCACCGACGCCACATCCCAATCGAGATCGGGGCCCGCTTGGCTGATCGCGCCCGAATCGAGCACCATCGCCACCGTGCCTTTGACCGATTCGGTGACGGGGACGAATTTGTTGTTCGGGATTTCGCCGAACCGGCGCAAATTGTTCAGCAGCAGCTTCCAACCGTCCGTATTCATCGCCGCCTTGTCTTCCTTCGGGTCCAGCGGGCTGAGCGACAGCTGATTGTTCAGCATGATGTTGTTCGGCACGGCGGTAAATCCGTAGTAGGTCGTGCCGGCATCGGTCCGCGTCAGCCTTTTTGCCAAATCGTACACTTCGTCCCAGGTCAACCCGTCCTTCGGATAAGCCGCCCCGAAACGGTCGAACAAGTTTTTGTTGTAGAAGAGTCCGTACCGGTTCATCGTAAACGGAAGACCGTACAGCTTCCCTTCGCTGTTGGTCGACATGGCGTGAGCCAGCACGTTCGGCTCGAACGTATCCAGCTTGAAGTTATGCAGCTTGATCTGCTCCTGCAAGTCGACGTGCAGACCATTCTGCTTGATCGAGCTGACCGTAAAGGCTGTCGAGTCGTAAATGATGTCGACTGCGGTTTGGGCGGTGATCCAGTCCGTGTATTCAATGCCTTTCTCTCTTTTGAACAATTGAAGCGTAATGTGAGGGAACTTCTTCTTGACCGCTTCCAGAATGCCCATCTTCTCAAAGTCTACCGCCCCGGGCTGCGCATTGTACAAGGTCAGCGTCACCGGCTTAAGCGCTTCCCCTCCGCTTGGCTGCACCTGTCCTCCTTGTTCTCCCTTTCCTCCGTCCCCATTTCCTCCGCAACCGCTTACAATCGTGGCTGATACTAACAAGCACACGGCGGGTTTTCCCCATTTTATCGTCATGCCTTGCCCCTCCTCTGCTTCCTATATGGTGCGGAGACACGGTTGATCGTTCATCTGATACTCATTATAAGCGTCTTCCGGAGCGCTTCCAGTTCCATTTTAGTGGGAGCAAAAAGGCGGTTATGGCGCGGCTTCGCGAATTGCTGTAAGCCCTTTCTTTCGGGTCTGTTCGATGTTACGATGAGGGTATTCCAATTTCCGTTGACGAGGTGCTTGCATGCCTATTATTAAGTCGGTTACGCTTCGCACGATTGCCAATGAGCTCGGACTGACCGTCAACACCGTCTCCAAAGCTTTGAAAGGAAAACCGGGCATGTCCGAGCAGACCCGTCACCTGATCGTTCAGACGGCGGAACGGCTCGGCTATTTCACCAAAGAGCAGATTCGCAGCTTGAAAGCCGAACATATCCTCCCGTATCCGCTGGAGAGGAAACGATTTTTCCTCGTACAAACGACACAATCCGTCAGCTACTACAAGCTGCTGCTGGAAGGGCTTTACGAGCGCTTCGCTTCGTTCGGCCATCATATCGAGGTGCTGCTGCTGCCTTCCTCCGTCAAGGAAAAAGAGATGGACGGCTGGTTGGAGCAGCGCGGTCTCGCCTATACCGACGGCTTGTTCATCGCCCCCAGCATCATGCCGAGGGAGTGGGAGCCGAAACTGCTTCGCCTGCCGGTTCCGAAAATACTGCTCAACTTCCCCCCGCTCGGAACCCGGGTGGACAGCGTCATCTGGGACATCTACGAAGCGACCTATCAGGCTGTCGCCTATTTACGTTCGATCGGCCATACCAACATTATGTATGTGGGAGATACGACTCAACAAAGGGGATATATTTTGCGCTGGCAAGCGTTTCTTCACGCCATGAACGAATTCGGCGCCCGTGTCGATCCGGACGCCCATTCGATCCGTGTGCGAACGAGTCAGGCTTTGTGGAAGGGAGAGCTGTCCGAGAAACTCGCCCGGTATGCCCCGACCGCCATTCTGTGTGGAATCGAAGGTGAAGTGCCTGAAGTGTACCGTCTCTGCTCCGAGCAGCTGGGATTGCGCATTCCCGAGGATCTGTCGATCATCGGCCTGCTGAATCAGCAGCCGGATTCGCTGCCGCCCTTCACGATGCCTCTGCTGGCCATTCGCGAGACCGGTTACCGGGCCGCCGACCGGATGCTTTGGCGGATCGCCAATCCGTCGCTGCCTTACGAGCATATTCGCATCCAAGGGGAATTGAAGATCGGCAGTACAACGGCGAGTTTCGGGGAACGGGCGGGGACTGCGGAGTAGGTTGGCTGTGCTTAGCGATGGAATGAAAAGCGGTGCTTTTACGATGGAATAAAAATAAGAGTGGTTTGCAGCTCTTAATCGACAGCTTTTGTCCGGATTTTGCGGGATAGAAGCGATTTGTACCACTAGCGTTGCAAAGAAACTAACATAAAAAAAGAACTATCTTGTATTTACTAATTTTGTTAATTTATGTTTTGTTTTCATGGCCAAAACAAAGAAAATCTCCTATTGTAAGATGGTAGGCGTGTTA
>NZ_JBYUPU010000084.1:0-7287 GCF_058135425.1 Paenibacillus sp. MAH-35 | reverse complement strand
AAAGGAAATATAAATTGGTCTGAAATGATCAAATTCAATATTATGCATCAATTTTTTTCTCCCTTTATTATTATCAATTTAATTTCGCTATCTAGAGATTATTTAATCCCAAATCCCTGACCCAGGATTACAAAAATCTACTACCGTCCCCGTCCAACTGTAATCTGGTCTGGATGGTTCGATATTCCAAGGGTTTTTATTTGAAGCATAGTGTACATGACAAAGAAGTTGATCCTCCAATCCACTTGCATTACTCCAATTCGGACTCCCACTATGCACTGCTACGACTTTATCCCAAGCATCTGCGGCTCTTATTCCAATATCCCATTGAGTTGGTCCTTCATAGAAATAATTTGTATGATTTAGGCTTAAAGATAAAGGATAATCAGAATCTCTAGTAATCCATTCAAAACTATTAAAATAAGTCGAATAATAAGTTGTTTCAGTGCTTAACACCATTTGATATGGTTCGGTACGATTGGTACCTTTAACATTTAGCCTCAATGTATTAGCATCGGTACTTGCAGTTACATTTTCGGGGTTTTGTTCTCCATCAAGGGTGACAGAAAAAATACCAATGGATTTACCTTCTTTATTATAAATGTTTCCGACAGTACCTGTCTTACCTTCTTTATTTTTATACAACTTCAAGTATTCCTCATTACTGGACTCAAATGGAATCTCAATAACTGTGTCAGTAGCAGAAGCAGAAACTTTAAAAGTATGTTTTAACTTATTTTTTTCTTTTGATTGTTGATAATCAAATACCTTTGCATTATCGTTTTTAACTTTAGGTGCTAGAACTCGAAGGCTGTTTTCTTGCTTTACATTTTGTAAAGTTTGTTCAGGAAGATTATTCGCAGACACAAAAGGATTCCCTTGTACTACAGTCGCACAAACACAAGAAATTAACAAGACTTTTCCTAATATTTTATTCATAAATTCCCTCCATTCCTTATATTTGGATAATTATACTACAGGGTATAAAGTACCATATATTTTAAAATATGTATTTAGTACATAGTCACTATATCGGTGGGGTCCATTTTGTAATAGATATAGTTCAGTAGACTCAATAGATTTTCCCAATATACATACGCGGCATTAACGAATATATGTTCTTCCGACACTAAATGCTGCTTCTTGTCGAATACGACTTGGAACGGCCTGCTAACACTTCTACACATTGAATCGACAGCCTCGTTTGTACCCTCTATTTGGTCCGAAACTGGTTTGGATAGCAAAATAAGAGCGGTTTGTAGCTCTTAAAATCCGCGAAAGTGGTGTAGAACCCACCAGTTGGCTGAAATAAGGGGTGCAAACCGCCTTTAATTGCTTCGGTTTCCCGATTCCGCCGAAAATAGAGGACGCCAAAGACTCTTATGGTGGTTGGACCGGCCGCGATCGTCCAGTGAAACACTGCGCACCGGGAGCTGCGTACGGTGCCAAACGCGATCCTTTTCCCCCGGCGTTTATGTGCAGTTTGGCTACAATCATTTTCTCCTCTACCGGATTGTTCCAAAATCGCTATAATGATAGGTATTGTATGAAGCGGGATATCATCCGCTTCTCTTCATCCCCTGCGTTCGGCTGAGAGGCTGCGGCGCGCTTGGATGCAACAAGGATACGACTCTAAAATAAACAGGCATATTCGCACGCAAAAGAAATCCGGCCGTCCCCCCCCGCTACTCGTTATTGCTGTTATTGCAGATGAGCCGCCAAAACGGGCAACCGGCGGCCGATGCTTTTATATGTGATATCGTCTGCCGGAAAGGCGGAAATCGCTCCGATGACTGTTCGCGCTTCACAGGTTTATATCCTTATGGAATTCGTTTCGTCGCTGGCGAATACGATTATGTTTACAACGTATGCCCTTTACTACATTACGACACTGGGCCTGAATCCGTTCGAGCTGCTCTTGGTCGGGATGGTGCTGGAGCTGACCGTGCTGATCTTCGAGGGAATTACCGGGGTAGTGGCGGATACGTACAGCCGGCGGCTGTCGGTGATCGCGGGGATGTTCGCGCTGGGATTCGGCTTCGCCCTGCAGGGCGTCATCCCTTGGCTGGATGCGCTCGGGCTGGCCGTCCCGGCTATCGCCTGGCTGCTGTTCTCGCAGGTCGTCTCCGGAGTCGGCTACACGTTTATAAGCGGCGCCAACAAGGCGTGGATTACCGACGAGATCGGCGAGGAACGGGTCGGGCGGCTGTTCCTCCGGGCGAACCGGCTCAGTCTGGTCGCCACCTTGATCGGCATCCCGGTCAGCGTCGGGTTATCCGTCGCGGGGACGCATCTGCCGTATCTTACAGGAGGGCTCCTCTACATCGGCCTCGGGCTGTTTCTCATTCTCCGCATGAAGGAGACGGGTTTTGTCCGGCCGGAGCGTGAAGGGCCGGCCTCGCCTTTGCGGGAGATGACCTCGACATGGATCGCCGGCGCGAAGGCGGTGCGGGGGCAGCCGATTTTGCTGATGATGGTGGCCGTTACGGTATTTGGGGGAGCGGCTTCGGAAGGTTACGACCGATTGTGGGAAGCTCATCTGATTACCGGGATCGGTTTCCCGGCGAGTCCGTCGATGCCGATGGCGGTCTGGTTCGGGATCATTTCGGCGCTGATCGCTTTCCTCAGCCTGTTCGTGGTCCGGTTCGCGGAGAAACGTCTCGACGTGAGCAACAAACGCGTCGTACTCGTCGGCATGCTCGTGTTGACCGGACTTCGAATCGTCGCGATCGCTTCGTTCGCCTTGGCGCCGAATTTTGCCTGGGCGCTCGGCTCGCTGCTTGCCGTTGGGATCATCGGGACGCTAAGCGGGCCAATCTATGACACATGGCTGAGCCTGAATATCGAGAGCAAGGTGCGGGCGACCGTGCTGTCGATGCTCGGTCAGGCGGATGCGCTGGGCCAGACGGGAGGCGGCCCGCTGGTCGGCTGGGTCGGGCACCGGTTTACGGTCCGGGCGTCGCTGCTTGTGGCGGCCGCGCTGTTGTCGCCGATCCTGGTCGTGTTCACCCGCGCGCTCCGCAAACGATAAAAGAGACAACAGGAAGCACATCTGGACAAGCCGGAAGCTTCTTGTTGTCTTTTTTGCATGGGCATCAAATAAAAAACACCGGAGCACAGCCTTCCTCGAGGCTTGCCAGTGTCTATGGCGTTTCCTGTCTTTGATTCCGTTTTTCCCTTGAGTGTATTATAACACAGAAAAAAAATATCGAAACAGTCTGTTCATTCCTCATTTTTCCTAATATAGTAAATGTATTCTTGGGGAGGGGTGCCTTTGAGAGAAGGATATTTCGACAGGAAGACGAGTTGGCGGGACATAACGGACAACCTGCGCTGGGCGCTAGCTGTCATTGCCCGATCGGCGCCTTGGCCTGCAGCGGCATTGATCGGTTTTGCTTTGCTCGAAGGGATCTCGCCGGTGCTGACAATTTACGTAACCCAGCATCTCATCGACGGAGTCATTCAGGCGGCGGGAGCGGGCGGCGGATCGTTCGCGTCTGTTATGCCGTGGCTGCTTGCCTTCGCAGGCACCCTGCTGCTGACCGACGAGGTCATCTGGAAGCTTCGCGATCCGAGTTCGACGAGACTGATCCAGCGGCTGGAGCATACGCTTGGTCGCAAGCGGCTGGTTCACGCCTCGCAGCTTCCGCTCCTCTTTTTTGAAGAGAGCGCTTCCTATGACAAGCTGTCGAGAAGCGACAACCCCGGAAGGAAGGTCGCCTACTTTTTTACGTACACGCTGCTGCTGATAAAAGCGGCGATCAGCGTGGTCGGAATCGCCGGCTTGTTCTGGAACGTATCGCCATGGCTTGCCGTCGCACTCGTGGTTGTGTCGATTCCGCGGGCGATCTACGGCGCGAAGAAGTCGCAGAGATGGATGAGCTTTACATACGATCAGACCGAGGAGCAGCGAAAGGTCTCGTATACGGACGGCCTGCTGACCGGCCGGGCGGAGCAGAAGGAGATGCGGGTATTCGATCTGGCGGAGCCGCTCTCGGACCGTTGGATCTCGATGCGCCGGGAGCAGCGGGCCAAGGCGCTGAAGATCAAAACGAAGATGGAACTGGGCGGTATCCCGTCCAACGGGCTGTTTTGGGTGACGGAGGTTGCGACCGTCGTGCTTATGGCGCTTTGGCTCGGACCGCAGCGGATTACACCGGGCGTGTTCATCTCGTTGTTTCGGGGAGTGAGCCAAATGGACACTGCTGCCGGGCAAATCAGCTTTGCGATCGGGATTACGCAGGTTCATTCCATCGAGACCGGCTATGTGCGCGATTTTCTGAACGTACCTGTACAGGCTGCTGCGGCAGGAGAGGGGATGTTTCCGGCCAGATTGCAGGAGGGCATCCGGCTGAACGGGGTGAGCTTTACATATCCCGGCCGCGAACGTCCGATTCTGGACCGGCTTGATCTGCATCTGCGGCCCGGCGAACGGGTCGCCCTGGTGGGGGAGAACGGGGCCGGCAAAAGCACGCTGGTCAAGCTGCTGCTCGGGCTGTACAAGCCGGACGAAGGGACGATCACCGCAGACGGAACCGATTATGCCGACATCCCGGCGGAGCTGCTGCACCTGAACGTAACGGCCGCTTATCAGGACTATTACAAATTTTCGTTTACAGCGGGGCAAAGTATCGCCCTGGGAGATCCGGCGGTGTTCGCGGAGGATGCCGAGGCGGGTAGGGAGAAGGTCATCTCGGCGTCCCGGCGAGGCGGAGCGGCTGAATTTATATCCGGTTTGCCGAAGGGTTACGACACGCCCGTCGGGCACTTGTTCGAGGGCAGCCAGGGGTTGTCGCAAGGGCAGTGGCAGCGCATCGCGATTAGCCGGACATTTATGAGAGACCCGCAATTGCTTATTCTTGACGAGCCGACGGCTGCGCTCGACGCGAAGGCAGAGGCTGAGATCTACGAGCAATTTGTAAACGGCATCCGGGATCTCGTGGTGCTGCTCATCAGTCACCGGCTCGGTTCGGCCAGACTGGCCGACCGGATCGTCGTTCTGAGGGAAGGGCGGATCATCGAGGACGGCACCCATGACGAATTAATTGCCGCTAACGGCTCATACGCCCAAATGTGGGAGGTGCAATCCCAATGGTACCGGTAAAACGGCTGGCGACTCTCGTTACGTTGTTCCGATTCATGAAGTGGATGATCGCGACCGATCCGCTACGGGCTTTACTATCAATGGGATTAAACGCGGTCAGAGGCGTATTTCCTACCGTGCACGTGTTTATTACCGCCCGCATATTCAGTGAGATTATTCATGTGTACGACGGAACGGCCGGGACCGGCCCGCTGATGGAATGGATCGCCATCTGGGCGGCGCTTACGCTGGTTCAGCAGGCGATAAATCCGATCGAAGCAATCTTCACGGAGCAGCTTCGTCAGGAGATGGAGGATCGGCTGCTCCGGCAACTGCAGGGCAAAGCCGGTCGTCTTCGGCTCGAGGCGTTCGAGCGGGCCGACTTTCACGATTTGTTGAAGCGCGCCCGCAAGATGGCGGAACCCGGGCAGTTTCACAATTTGATCATGGATTTTTACAATACGACCACCGGATTCATCCGAATCGTCTCGATCGCCGCGCTTATCGGCGTCTGGAACGTATGGCTGCTGCTCGCGATTATCGTCGTTGCGCTGCCTGACTCGGTCGCCAGCTTCGTGCAGGCGAAATCGGCTTTTTTCCTGAAGCGGAAGCAGACGGAGCCGGAGCGGATCATGAACTACTTGTCCCGGACGGTAACGTCCAAGGAGGCGGCGAAGGAAGTGCGGACGTTCGGGTCGGCCCCGGCGCTGATCCGCTGGTGGGATAGGCTGTACTGGCAGGTGGCCGATACGCTGTACCGGCAGGAGCGCAGCCAGCAGTCCGTCCGTGCGGGACTTTCGGCGCTGGGGGCGGTTGGCCTCGGAGCCGGCGTCGCCTGGACGGCCTGGACCGTCTTGCGGGGCGAATTGTCCGCAGCCCAGTTCGGCGCTACGCTGTTTGCCCTGCAGACGTTAAAGGATAACGTCGGACGGGTCACCGGGCGATTCGGCTATTTTCGCGACAAGCTGCTTTGCATGGAAGATTTGTTCATTTATTTGGATTTGGGGCCGGAGGAACCTGCGGGCGGGGAGGAGCTGGCGAGGATTGGAGACATCCGGGTGGAGAACGTCTCTTACCGGTATCCGACGAGCGAGAAAGACAGCTTGACCGGCATTTCGTTTACGCTGCGCGAGGGAGAGCGGATCACGCTGATCGGCAGCAACGGCTCCGGCAAGACGACGCTGGTCAAAGTGCTGCTCGGCCTGTACCAGCCGGTTGCGGGCAGCGTTTATTACGGCGGCCGGGACTTGTCGCGTCTCGATTTGAAGCAGCTGCGCATGCGGTCCGCCGCGGTGTTCCAGGACTTTATCCGCTATGCGTTCACGCTGCGGGATAATGTCGGCTTCGGCAAGGCCGATCAGGCCGCCGATATGCAGGCGGTGCAGCAGGCGTCGGCGCTCGGCGGCGCGGACGAGGTGGCGGCCGGCTTGCCGTCCGGCTTCGAGACGCCGCTCACGCGCAGATTTACGGGCGGCACCGATCTGTCCGGCGGCCAGTGGCAGCGCGTCGCGATCTCCCGGGCGTTCATGCGCGACGCACCGCTCGTCGTGCTGGACGAACCGACGGCCGCGCTCGACCCGAAGGCCGAGACGGACGTGTTCGAGCGGTTTGCGGCGATGGCCGGCAGCCGCACTGCGATCCTGGTGTCGCACCGGCTCGGGATGGCTCGGCTGTGCGACCGGGTCATGGTGCTGCAGGACGGCAAGCTGGCGGAGCTCGGCACCCACGAGGAGCTGCTCGCCGCGGGCGGCGAGTATGCGCGGATGTGGGGACTGCAGTCGCAGTGGTACAAGTGAGCCGGCCTGCGGCGGTTGGACTGTGCCGCTGCGGGAGGTGCGGACGGCGGCGGTAGCAGGCCGCGCCGTAGGCCGCGCCGTAGGCCGCGCCCGCGAGGCGAGGTCCGCGCAGTAGCAGGCTGCGCCACACCACGCCGCTGCGCGTGGCCCCCGGCCGGAAGCTGCGCGCAGCTCCGAATGCGCCCCAGCCTACGGCCCCGAGTTTGCGGGCGACGGGGCGGGCCGGCGCGAATAGAAGCGATTTGCAGCTTCTATTTGCTGCAAATGGCCGGAATCGGCGGTGATAAAGCACTAGCGTTGCATCAAAGTTTTCAAATAAATTTTCATTCAATAATTTACTATTAATGTAATTTAATGATGTATTTTCGTGGACAAAAAAATGGAAATCCTCTATTGTTGAGTTCCCAA
>NZ_JBYUPU010000083.1:0-7387 GCF_058135425.1 Paenibacillus sp. MAH-35 | reverse complement strand
ATATTAGTTTTATGCTTCAGATTCTTTTATTCTATAACTGCGGCGCTGCAAAAACAAGAACAAAGGAGGAAAGAGGAGCGGCCGGTGCGGCTTTTCCGGTCGTTTTTCGTCCCCGATGAAATATATATGTTTCGAATGTGCCAGGGAGTATCCCGTTGCTCATCCCGTAATGTACCGCTGTGAATGCGGGGGACTGCTGGATACGGTCCACGATTGGCGTCATACAGATGCCGAACAGCTTAGGCGCTTGTTCGATATGCGCCGGGCGGATCGTCACACGCCGCTCTCCGGGGGCGTATGGCGGTACAAGGAGCTCATCCACCCTTCGCTTCCCATCGAGCACATCGTCACCAAATACGAAGGCAACACCGGACTATACGAGCACGAGCTGCTCCGCCGTTATACCGGCGTACGCCGTCTGTGGCTGAAGGCGCAATCGGAAAACCCGAGCGGGTCGTTCAAAGACAACGGAATGACGGTAGCGGTTTCTCACGGACTCTGGCTTGGCTGTGAGCGGTTCGCCTGCACGTCCACCGGCAACACGTCCTCCTCGATGGCGATGTACGCTGCGCTGGCAGGCAAGGAAGCCGTCGTATTTCTTCCCGCAGCCGGCGTATCCCTCAATAAATCGCTGCAAACCGAAGCGTACGGCGCCCGGCTGCTCCGGACGGAAGGCGGCTACGACGAAGGAATCCGGTTTCTGGAGCAGTACGCCAGGCAGCTCGGGCTGTATGTGTGCAATTCGATCAACCCGCTTCGCATCGAAGGGCAAAAAAGCATCGTATTCGAGCTCGCTCACGATCTGCGGTGGAAGCTGCCCGACTGGATCGTCCTGCCGGGGGGCGCACTCAGCAACGCATCGGCGCTCGGCAAAGGACTGGAGGAGCTGCACCGGATCGGCTTGATCGAGTCTCTGCCCCGCGTAGCGGTTATTCAGGCGCAAGGGGCGTCCCCGTTCCACGCGATGCTCCGCTCGGGACGCCGGCAGCTGCATCCGGTCCTCTCCCCCGATACGGTGGCCTCGGCGCTAAATATCGGAAATCCGCCGAATTGGCCGAAGGCGCTGCGGTATGCGATTGAACGGACCGGAGGCGTTACGGCCTCGGTCTCCGACGAGGACATCCTGGCGGCCAAATCGGTTGTCGATCGCAGCGGAATCGGCTGCGAACCAGCATCCGCCGCAGCGGTCGCAGGTCTGCGGCAGCTAGTGGCGGACGGCACGATCGGCCCGGACGAGACCGCCGCCTGCATCCTGACCGGCCATCTGCTGAAAGATACGGAGGCGATCGTCCAAAGCTTGTCGGCCGGCATTCCTGCCAGGATGTATCCGGCGGCAGCCGCTTCTGCCATAAGGCTGGACGCAGACCATGTAGCAAGAGCGTTACAGGCCTGAAAACGCAGCGTCCCCCCGCTGCCCGGGAAACCGGGCGGCAGAGGGACGCCTGCTTCTGTATGCTGTTCTACTATGCGGATTAGGACTTGATCATATCGTGATCGACGTACCGCTCTCCGTTGATTTCGCTAAGGATGTTAATCGCAACCTTCGCGCCGTCTCCGGACGTAATGATCGTATGTACGCTCACACCCGCACACGTACCTGCCGCCCAGATGCCCGGGATGCTCGTCTTGCCGGCGCTGTCGGCTTTGATAATCGTCTTGATCCGCGGCTCGGTGCCGGGAACGGTCTCGAGACCGATCGCTTCCGCCAGATCGGCGAAAAGTCCGGTCGCCAAAATAACGTACTTCGCTTCATAGGAGCTTTGCTCGGTTTGCAAAGTGAATCCGCCTTCTCCGCGCTCAATTCCGCTTACTTTCCCTTGGACGATTTCCGCGCCGAATTTGACGGCTTGCTTTTTGCCTACTTCAATCAAGTCTGGACCCGATATTTGATCCACACCGTAATGATTTTCTACCCATGCCCGTTTCGTAATGCTCTGGTCGCTGTCGATGACAAGCACCTTTTTCCCCGCTTTCGCCGCAAAAAGGGCCGCGCTGGCGCCGGCAGGTCCCGCTCCTACAATCGCGATATCGAACATAAACTTGTCCTCCTTTTAAACATTGAAATGTATTTCTATACATTAGTATACAAAGTAGCACGTATAAAGCAAATGGAGAAGCGGCGTTTCATTTCAGTTCCCTCTTTATAGTGTCTCCAAGCCGCCTGCTATAACCGGAGCATGCTAAAATCCGGGTCGCTCAACCGGCACCGCACGAAGGTTACCCCCTCGCCCGGAACTACGCGCGAAACTCTCCGGAACGCCGGCAGCCACCCCATCGCAGGCGAACTGCCGTCTATCACCGTGTTGCTCCACCATTCGGGTTGACAGACCGCTTCCGGAGGAAGCGGGACACCAAGGATTCCCTCCATCTGATCAAACGTCAGCTTAACGGATGCGGTTGTCTGAACGTGCAAGTAGTTTTCCAATCGTTTGTACGGTCTCATCTCTCATCACCTGTATCCACTGTATCGCAACCATCTCAACAATCCCTGAACAACTGACGGCTGCGAGGCTGGCGTACGGATTCTGACATTTGTCACCCGATCTTCCTGACAATCCTTACTGCCTGCCGACGTCCTGCAGCAGGTACAATAAATGTATCGAAGCGAAACGTTGATAGAAAAGGATGATTCCCGTGAAATATGCGATTGAAAGCAAGCAGCTCGTCAAACAATTCGGCGCTTTCCGCGCTGTCGACGGCATGGACCTCCGGCTGGAGAGCGGAAAAATATCCGCCCTGCTCGGACCGAACGGCGCAGGCAAAACGACCGCCATCTCGATGATGCTCGGCATGCTGAAGCCTACCTCCGGCGAGATTCGCGTCCTGGGCCAGCTAGCCGGCAGTCCCGAGCTGCGCGAGCGGGTCGGAGCTATGATGCAGGACGCAAAAGCCGCCGACGGCCTGACCGTTCGCGAGGTGCTGCAGCTGCTGCGTAGTTACTACCGCAATCCGCTCCCTCTCGACCGTCTGCTGGACGTATCGGGCCTTCACGGGGAAGCGAAGAAACGCGCCTCCTCGCTCTCCGGCGGACAACGCCGCCGCCTTGCCTTCGCGCAAAGCCTGGCAGGCAACCCGCAGCTGCTCCTGCTCGACGAACCGACCGTCGGTATGGACGTCGAAGCCCGAATCCGCTTCTGGGAGACGATCCGGGAGCTGGCGGATCAGGGCACTACGGTGCTGCTGACGACGCATCACCTGGAAGAGGCGGACAACGTCGCCGACCATATCGCCGTGCTGGCGGCCGGGCGGATTATCGCGGAAGGCACGCCGGCCGAACTGAAGGCGAAAGCGAGTCTGCGGACCGTCTCCTTCCGGGCCGCATCGATGCCGCACGAGCATGAACTGCTGCAACTTCCGGGCGTCGAGAAAGTGGACAGCCGCGGCAGCCGCATCCGGCTTTATGTACGGAACGCCGATCTCGTCTTGCCGGAGCTGCTGCGAACCGGTTGGGGCGTCTCCGATATCGAAGTGCAATCGGCCAGTCTGGAGGACGCCTTCCGGTCGATCACGGAGAAGCCCCTGGCTCAAAAACTGGCTCACAGCTGAACCTGAACCAGCTGCCTTTACCCGAAAGAGCCTAATAACCCGATTACGCTTTTTATATAAGGAGGATTTTCCCTATGCTTGCCGCCCAAACAAAAGCCGAAACTTTGCGCATCGTGCGCAGCCCGTTTTTCCTGTTATTCTCGATTGCCATGCCGATGGTATTTTATTTCCTCTTCTCGGCCATCAACGGCGTTCAGACCGAAATCGCCTCGACCACATGGGGCGCCTATCTGCTCATGTCGATGACCGCCTTCAGTCTGGTTGGCACGTCCGTCGGACAATTCGGCATCCGTCTCGCTTACGAGCGACGCGACGGGTGGATGGCGCTGCTCCGCCTTACCCCGCTTCCTCCCACGGTCTGGCTCGGCGGCAAGCTGGGCGCGCATATGGCAGTTCACCTGCTTATAATTGCTCTGTTGTTCCCGACCGCCGGTCTCGTCTACGGGATCGACCTGACCGCCGGGCAGTGGATCGCCTGCGGCTTATGGCTGTGGATCGGCAGCCTGCCGTTTCTGGCCATCGGGTCCTTGATGGGCTCGCTGAAAAACGCCGACGCCGCCACCGCGATCGCCAACATGGTTCACATGGGGCTGGCTATTCTGGGCGGATTGTGGATGCCGCTGCAGGCGATGCCCGACTGGATTCAGCGAATCGGCGTATGGACGCCGACCCACCGGTATGCGCACGGCGCCTGGAATATACTCGCCGGCAAAGCGCCGGACATGATCGACATCGGAATCTTGTCCGCATGCTTCCTTCTCTTTATGGTACTATCAGGGTATCTTATGAACAGACGGGAAGCGATCTAACGATGATTCGAGCGGCCAAGAAACTGTTCCCCGCATCCGAGGGCTGGTTTCCGCTTCTGCTGCTGGTGAACTTGCTGATTCCTTTGTACTTCGTCCTGCAGGAGCCCCCGGTCAAGCTGGCTCTGGGTCTGCTGCTGCTCGGCGCGTTCGTCGTCTTATACCGGCAGCTGTACTGGACGGCTTCCGCTGCGCCGGCCATGCTGATCGCCCAAACGGCGATTACGCTGACGTTGTCCGCCGCTTATCACCCGA
The DNA here is from genome assembly GCF_058135425.1 of Paenibacillus sp. MAH-35. NCBI lineage: Bacteria > Bacillati > Bacillota > Bacilli > Caryophanales > Paenibacillaceae > Paenibacillus > Paenibacillus sp. MAH-35. The sequence goes on along the minus strand of NZ_JBYUPU010000083.1, from coordinate 2,780 downwards.
TGTTCGCCTACGTCGGGTTTCTGTTCGCTTATCCGCTCAGCGAGCAGAAGACGCGGGTCATCGCCACGATCTCCGTCTCTTTTCTGGCAGGGATGGCGGCGATCCTCGTCATGCAGTACCAGATGCTCGGGCAAACGCTGCTCGCCGCAATCCTCCCGCCGCTGTTCGGCGTCTGCGTCATGCCGTTCCTCATCCGGGTGTCCGCCCAATACAAGCAGATGGCGAACCGGCTTCAGGCGGCTACCGCCCAAATCGAGAGAATGGCTCAGCAGGAGGAGCGGCAGCGGATCGCCCGGGAACTGCACGATACGCTCGGACATACGCTCACCTTGATCAGCCTGAAAAGCGAAGTGACGGAAAAGCTCGTGCACCGCGCCCCGGACAAGGCGGCCGAGGAAGCGCGCGACATTCGCATAACCGCCCGGGCCGCTCTGAAGCAGATGCGGGATCTCGTCACCGAGATGAAGGCGGTGCGCCTGGCGGACGAGTTCGCTCATGCTCTGGAATTGTGCGAGGCGGCCGGAATCGTGCTGACTCTGCCGGAACATGCGGCGGAATCCGATGCGGAACTGCCGCTCACGGCTTTGCAGCAATCCATCTTGGCGACTTGCTTCCGCGAAGCGTTAACGAACGTGGTCCGCCACAGCCGGGCCGCCCGGTGTGACGTATCTATCGATATTGAGAACGGCTTGGTCCGGCTTCTCGTATCTGATAACGGAACCGGCATGGGCAAACCGAACGCCATACCGGCAGGCAGCAACGGTCTGGCCGGGATGAGAGAACGTTTGGCGCTGGTCGACGGCAGTGTGGAGCTGTCGCCGGGACCGGCGTCAGGCACGATCGTCACTTTAACGGTGCCGCGTGTTATCCGAAACAGTTGAAGGGAGAGAATACCTGCGTGATACAAGTGGTACTTGGAGAGGATCAGCGGCTGTTGCGCGGCGCTATGGCCACGCTGCTGTCGCTGGAGGACGATATCGAAGTAGTCGGCCAGGCGGAGAACGGCGAAGACGCCTTGCAGCTTATCCGCTCCGCCCGTCCCGACGTAGCGGTGCTCGATATCGAGATGCCCTTGAAAACCGGCCTCGATGTGGCCGAGGCACTGCGCCAGGACGGCTCTCCTTGCAAAATATTGATTGTCACGACATTCGCGCGGCCTGGGTATTTCCAGCGGGCGATAGCCGCCGGCGTCGCCGGCTACTTGCTGAAGGACAGCTCCAGCGACGAGATGTCGGACGCCATCCGCCGCGTATACGCAGGCAAGCGGGTCATCAGCCCGGAGCTATCCCTCGCCATGTGGGAGGCTCCGAGTCCGCTGTCTCCCCGCGAGCGCGACGTATTGCGCCTCGCAGCGGAAGGGCTGACGCTGCAGGACATCGGGGCCAGGCTGTTTCTGTCGCACGGAACGGTCCGCAACTATATGTCGGAGGCGATCGGCAAGCTCGGAGCGTCGACGCGGATCGAAGCGATCCGGACCGCCCGGGACAAAGGCTGGCTGGAGTAATCCGGCGGCGGAACGGACACGGCATCTCCCGTCTTGGGCAGTTGGACGCGATGCCGCCGGAAAGGCCGTCGGCATTTTTTTATATGCAGCTGCAACATTTCAACTAGAGGCGGCGTCTGGAAGGAAGAGGACAACCTAATACATAGTCGGATCTAGTCGATTCTGACCTGTACAGTCCGACCACATCAGAGGAGGCAGCACATAATGAAAAAAATGATGAAAGCCGTCACGATCGCCACGCTGGCCGTCGGAATGATCGGTACGTCCGCATTCGCCGCTACAGCCGATTGGACTGAAGTAAAAGGTATTTTCAATTCGAAAATCAAGGTCGTCATCGAAGGCAAAGGCCCTTCTGACATAACGCCGCTTATCGTAGACGGCACCGCATATTTGCCGGTAAGAGAAATGGGCAACACGTTCGGCCTGAACGTAACTTGGAACGAGCAGGAATCCCGGATCGACATCCAGCAGATGAAACCTCCGGCACAAGTTCAAGCGCTCGACGGCATCGTGCTTGACGTTCAGGAAGGCAAGGACGGGGTTCGTTACGTAGACGTTCTCAATCAAGGGGCAGACGCGGTGAATGCGATCGTTCGCCTGGTCGTTCCCGCCGATTTCAAGGTGACGGACAACAAGTCCGAAACCCATGACGCTTCGGTGCTGAAGGCCGGTATGAAGATCGAAGCGACCCACAGCCTTGCGATGACGAAGAGCATTCCGCCGCAAGCCAAAGCGGAGTCGATCAAAATCGTCCATGAGCTCGGAATGACCGAAGGCACGATTCAATCGGTCCAATCGACCGACCACGGGCTCACGATTAAGGTTAGCGACAAAGCCGACGATCCGACGGCCGGAGTCGTGCTTCACGTGAGCAAGGACACCAAGCTGATGTCCGGGGTTATTGGCGGAGAAGCCGTCGCCCAGGATCAATTGAAGCAAGGCATGAAGGTGAAAGCTTACTACGGCCCTGTCATGACGATGAGCTTGCCGCCGCAAAGCGCCGCTCAAGCGATCTTCGTGCTGGATTCCAACGATACCGAAGCGAAATAACTACGCCTGACTGGGGAATGTTCCCATTTTCTAACAAAAAGACCTCAAATTCCACGGACATGTGGAGGTTGAGGTCTTTTTCTCGGGCTCTGGGAACAACATAGTAGAGTAAAGGGCTGGGATTACCAGCCCCTCCTCATCAAACCGTACGTGCGGTTTTCCCGCATACGGCTTTCCGATGCTCTTCACCCTGGGCAGTTACGTACTTGCCTGCAAAGTTGCGGAT
>NZ_JBYUPU010000082.1:0-8191 GCF_058135425.1 Paenibacillus sp. MAH-35 | reverse complement strand
ATATAATACATTTTCTGAACGGTGGTGATTTTGCACGCGATTGGAAATCGATATCTAACTTTGCGGGGATCAAGCTTTAGCCGGAAACAGGCTCTTGCATGAAAAGGTGTTGGAAAAGTAACGAGCTCCGGAAAGAAATGGATTTACAGGAAGTGAGCAAGAAGTAAATAACGCAAGATGTAAACAATGCAGGAAGTGAAGTATGCAAGAAGTGAACTAGGCAAGAAGCGAACAATGCAAGAAGCCAACAACACAAGAAGTGAACAGTAGGAGGGGCATACCGATGAGCCAGCCGTGGTTTAAGAAAAGTCACCGCAGATGTTTGGTGGACATGCATATCCCGGATTGGGACGAGCGATTTTTATCGCAGTTTGATTCCAAGCGTTATATCGAGCTGATGAAGCTGGCGCAGGTGGACGCGATTTACTTTTATACGAACTCCTGTGTAGGACTCACCAACTTCCCGACCAAGGCGGACAAGATGCATAAAGGGCTGAAGGGCAGAGACATCGTCCGCGAGATCACCACACTGACCAAAGAAGCGGGACTTCCTTCTATCGTCTACTATAATATATGGTCGAAGTGGGCGTACGATCATCATCCGGAATGGAGGGCGGTGAACGGAGTCGGCTTGACTACCGGCGATTACTACTGGGGGCAGCCGGGCCGGTACGGCGTATGCTGTTACAACCACGAAGGGTACCGGGATATGGTCTTGGCCGATGTCGAGCAGCTGTGCAAAAACTATGAATTCGACGGCTTATGGATCGACATGATCATGCTGTCGCAAGTATGCTACTGCTCGGCGTGCCGGAAGCGGTATTTGGCGGAGACGGGAATCAGCGAAATTCCAAGAGTGGTCGATTGGAACGATCCGCAGTTCGTTCAGTTTCAGCGGCGCCGGGAAGCGTGGCAGTCCGAATTCGCCGAGCTGGTCACGCAATCGGCCAAGCGGTGGAAGCCGGGCATCTCCCTGGGGCATAATGTGGCCGGTTATTATGTGGGCTGGCATCAGGCGGCTTCGCTGAAGTTTTTTGATCAGAACGATTATTTAAGCGGCGATATCTCGGGCGGTCCCCAGATCGTTAACTACGTGTGCAAGCTGTTCCACAGCGCCAGCAAAAACCATTCCGTCGAATTTATGACGACGGTCGCCGACGCCAACCTGCTGGAGCATACGGTCTACAAGCCGAAGCATTATTTAAAAAACCTGGTTTATTTGGCGATGGCCAATAACGGCGCCTTCAGCTTTATCGACGCGATCGATCCGCTCGGTACAATGAACGAGAAGATGTACCGGATGCTCGGCGAAATATACGGGGAAACCCGCCGGTACGAGCCCTTTATGGACTACGACGCCGAATATTGCCAAGATATCGCGATCTATACGAATATCGAGTCACTGATCGATTTGCGCGACAGCGGCAAGACGGTGAACAATGTTCCGCATTCGGCAAGCACACCGCATCATCTAGCGGCGTTAAATGCGGCCAGAGCGATGATCGACGCCAATCTTCCGTTCGGTGTCATCACCAAAAACCGGTTGAACGAGCTTCATAAATACCAGGTGCTTATCCTGCCCGACCTGCAGATGATGGATGAAGACGAGATCGAAGCGATCCGCAAATTCGTGGAAGCCGGAGGCAGCATCTACGCCAGCGCGAATACGTCCCTGGTGGACAAAACCGGGAAGCGGCACGACAATTACATGCTTTCCGACGTATTCGGAGTCACCTATGAACGGACGACCTGGGAAGATATTGCCTACTACGCGCCGACCGAAAGCGGCAAGCCGTACTTTGCCGATTATGACGACTATTACCCGCTAACCGTGAACTGCAATCAGCTGATCGTCAAGGAACACGAAGGGGCCGAGCCGCTGGCGACGATCGTGCTGCCCGAGCTGAATCCGGACAATCCGCACCAGTTCGCGTCGGCGATCAGCAGCCCGCCGGAGATTCCGACTACATATCCCGGGGTCGTCGTGAACCGGTACGGTCAAGGAAAATCGATGTATGCCGCCGGTTATTTGGAGAGGATGGCGAAGGAAGGGCAGCGTTCGATCTTTATCAATCTGATCCGCTCTCTGCTTACGAAGCCGGCCTATTTCCAGACCAATGCGCCTAAACCTGTCGAGATCACGATGTTCCGCCACCAGTCGGGCAAGCGGGATACGATCAACGTCATCAATATGCAGCAGGAGCAGCCGAACATTCCCGTATCGGGCGTCCGGGTCCAAGTCAACACGGGAGACCGGAAACCGTCGAGGGTTGTACTTCTTCCGGGCGAAGCTCTGGTCGATTACGTCCGCGAAGGCGAATATATCGCGTTTGATGTGCCGCAGATCGAGATTTTCCATATGTTCGCTATCGACTATGAATAAGGGTTAACTACCCGGTTACGGCCTGAACTTTGTTACTGAACCTGTATGAGTAGCAGGACTGCCAGAGACCGAAGACCCTCGAGCCAGCTTATTGACAGCGCTTACTTGGGGGTCTTCCCTTCAGAATTCAGTTTCGAATATATGGAGAAAGAGGGTTCGATTCACCGATGAATAACAAATATATCGCGATTCCGATCTCGATGATGCTCATTGCCTCCATCGCCGCCGGTTGCGGCAAAACCGGAGCAGTCGGCGGGGAAGCGGACAAAAAGGAACCGGCTCCGATCGACTACACCCAGGAGAAGGCCGAAATTGTGTTTTATTCGAATAACGGGGAGCTGCCGGAAAGCTTCGACGCCCGGATGGGCAACTTGGTCCGCCAGAAGTTTCCGAACTATACGATCAAGTACATCCAGGCTGGACAAGGAACTCAGCTGACGGACCTGATTACGACCGGAACCCGGTTCGATATTTTTTATCAATCGATCGGCAACTTTGAGGCCCAGGCTTTTCCCGTTAATATTCAATACGACATGACCGAGCTGATCAAGAAGCACCAAATCGATTTGACGCGGCTGGATTCCACCGTTGTCGATGCCGTGAAGCAAGCGTCCGGCGGGAAATTGTACGGCCTTCCGGTTACGACCACCAATCTGGTGCTTTACTACAACAAAGATCTCTTCAATAAATTCGGCGTCCCGTTCCCGAAAGACGGAATGACCTGGGACGAGATCATGGAGCTGAACAAAAAGCTGACCCGGGTCGAGAACGGCGTTCAATATTACGGATTAACGCACTCTCCTTTTCACACCCTTCGTTTAAGCCCATTCTCCGTACCTAGCGCCGATCCGGCGACCGGTGCACCCGCGATTAATAAGGATGAGCGCTGGAAAACGTTTTTCGACGCGTTTTACGTCCAGCCGATGAATGCTCCCGGCTACAAAGATGCCATCGAGAAAGCGAACAAAATACCGGATATCAACGCATTCGTGAAAGAAAAGACGGTCGGAATGTTTCTCTACCTGTCCAGTCTGATCTATGCGTGGGAGAAGGAACTGCAAGGCATCAATTGGGACATCGTCTCGATGCCGACCTTTAAGGAGATGCCGGGCGTCGGCTCCCAGTCGTATCCGAGCTATTACGGAATTACGCAGATGGCCCAGAACAAAGACGCGTCGGCGCAAGTGCTGAAATATCTCGTCTCCGACGAATTCCAATCCGACATCGCGCGGAAAGGAACGATGCCGGTGCTGAATAACGACAAGGTGAAGATGGAGCTGGGCAAAGATTCGTTCTACAAGGACCGGAACTGGAAAGCGATCTTTTATAACAAATTCGCGCCGATTCCGCCCAAGCCGGCCTATGACGCAGATCTGCTCACCACTTATTACACGATCGGCAACCAGTTCAACTTAGGCAAGATGGATTTGAACACGGCGCTGAGAATGATGGAGGAAGACGGACTGAAAAAGATCGAGGCGTACAAGCAGAAAACCAAATAAGAAAACCGGGAGGAAATGTTCTATGGATGAGCATCGATTCGCGAACGGGAATACGGTTGAAGCTACTGCTCCAGAAGGATCAGACTATACGCAGGTCAAATCGAACAAGCGGATCAGCCGGAGGGCGATGCTGGCTACTCTGGGCATGACAGGCGCCGCAGTTGTTTCAGGAGGATTGATGAATACGATGGACGTGATGGCGGACACGGTGCAGGCCATTGACGTGATGAACCCGCCGGTTCCGCTTGCCCCGCTGGTCGGGGACGGGGTGACGGACGACACGGCCGCATTTCAGGCGATTTTGAATTATGCCGCTGCCAATCGGTTGTCCGTATATTGCCCGTCCGGGAAAACGTATCTGGTGCAGTCGATCCGGATCAAAAACGGAACCGTATCGCTTATATGCGACGGCGTGATCAAGGGGAAAGGGACGGCGGTCAACGGAGTCGTCCAGCTGGACGGGCCGAACCTGTTCGGCGGAACGGCTGTCGAGCACTTTACTTTGCAGGCGAATATCGATATGTCCGGCGGCGACCGGGAAGCGATCAAAGCCGACGGATGCTCCAACTGCACCTTTACTCATAACCGCATCTACGGATTTACGAATCATGCTTCGCTGAATCATTACGGCATCTTGTTATGGTTCAGCTCCAACTACAACAAGATCCAGCACAATTACATCGACGGCTACGATAAGCCGACGCAAAGAGGGCTGCTTATCGATCTGATCGGGGAGTCGGCCAACTTCGGCGGGTTCCACGATAACGGCAACATTGTGCCGCCTACCCGGCCGTGCGTCGGGAACATCATCACCGACAACATCTTATTAAATGGAAGCTATGCGATTAACCTGTTAGCTGTCGAAAACAGCGTCGTATCGCACAATTATTGCTACAAACAAAATCATCGCAGCATCTATGTGGCCCAGTCGTCCAACAACAACATCATCTCGGACAACCAGCTGATCGGCTTCCTCTCCTCGGGCGTGCTGCTCGGATACGGGGCTTATAAAAATCTGGTCACCTCCAATCTCATGAAACAGCTCGACGGCTACAATTCGATCGGCGGCGAAGCGGCCGTTAATGTCAACACAGGCTCCTACGACAACCTGATCGCCGACAATACGATTGAAAGCTTTACGAATTACGGCGTATATCTGGCGGTTAATTCGATCGGCAATAAAGTGGACGGCAATGCGATATCAAGACATTACGTCGCCGGGATCGCCCTGGAGAACGACTGGATTCGGCCTCTTCCGACAGGAGCGAAATATTCGCGTCCCAACTACGGCCCGCCTTCGGTAGGGACCGTATGGGCGACGAAGGATTCGGAGTCGAACATCATCCAGAACAACATCATCGGTCCTTGCTATACGGGGAGGGCGATGTGCGCGATCTACGTATCGCAGCTCGGAACGACAAGCACCAAAAACAATATCATCCAGAACAATGTGGTGACGGACACGGCCAGCTATGCGTATCACTTGTATTGCTTTGAAGAAACGAGCGGCAAGCTGACAGGCAATACGCTGAAAAACAATTCGTTCCACATGGCGACGCTCAGCAAACTGTTTTTGACGCGCGGCCGGGGGCATTTCAAACAATGTGCAGGCAATGACGCGCTGGATACGGACCCGTATACGTTTGCCGCAGGCGATACTACGCCGTCGGTCGGGATCGGGGGCTCGTTCGTCTTCGCCAACTCGTCGTCTACATCGGTCACGATGTTTGACGACGGAGCGGACAATCAGACGATCGTCGTTCGGCTGGACGCCAATACGACGATTGTATACGGACCGTCCACGATCCGGACCAAGGGGAGCGCGAACATTGCTGGGGCAAGCACAGATCAGTTCGTAACCTTGAAGCGGATCGCCGGCGTCTGGTATGAGATTTCCAGAAGCTTTTGAGGACTGACGTTATAGGATAAAGGAAGCGTTGTGCAGCGGTACGGTATGGTACACTGTGATGATGCGCGGCGTGGCGTGGAGTTTGGCGAGCCGCCGTCAGACGGGAGCAAGGAAAAGGGGAGAGGCTCACGGCCGCTCCCCTGGTTGTTTTGAATCTCTTCTTAGAAGAGGCGTAGCGGCGTGGTGTTGTGCAGCGGCGGGCAGAAGCCGGTACGTGGAGGACGGCACGTTGATGTCGGCACATGGAAGCCGGCACGATGAAGCCCGAGTAGTGCGCCGGCCGGAAGCACCGGTTCATAGTTTCGTGATTTTGAACGAATCCGGCCCTGCACGTTAGTGCCAGCGGAAGAGTAACTTCCTTTATTTTTGCCAAACCGATCATTTTCACCTAATAGCGGAAATAGGGTTTCCGTTATTTTGGCCGTATGGGGTGAAAGAGACGGTTACACGGGAAATAGCGGAACAAAAGCTTCCGCTATTTGGCGATTTTCCGCTGTATGCAACCCATAACGGAAGCAAAGCTTCCGGTAAAGCTTCCGGAAAAGTTTCACCCGGCCCTAGTTGAAGCCGATAGCCGCCCTAACGCCCCCAGCTCGTCACACGACTGCGGGCAGCAGTTGACGCGATACATCCGTATCTGGGCGCTGCACGTCAAAAGACCGTCCGGACGTATAACCGAACCGGACGGCATGTCGTACTACAGGCGGTTTGCCGGCACTTACCTTTTTAACTCGGCTACCGCTTTCTCCGCTTCCTCGGATGCGGTCCGCAAGGCGGTATTCAGATCGCTATTGCCCAAGACGAGCTGAACGGCATGTTTCCGTAATATCCCCTCGACAGTCAGCTGGTAATTGGTCCTCACGGTAATCGGGGCGGGCTTGTTATAATAAACCGCTTTCCAGTTAATATTTTGGAAGGAAGACCCGGTTCCGAACGCCTGCTTCACTTCCGGATCGTTGATGACCGGCATCAGCCCTTTTTTCGAATACATCATCTGGGCTTCCTTCGTCGTTAAATAATGAATGACCTCCATCGCGGCTTGTTTATTGCTCGCCATCGAGGTGATGCCGAACATTTCCGGCGTCGTCTGCGTGCCGACACCGGGCAGATCCCGGAAGGTCGGGAGAGCGGCCATATCCCAGTTCACTTTCTCCAGCGTTTCGGGTACGGCTTGGGGAAACTTGGAGATGAAGGCGAACATGGCCAGCTCCTGCGAGTTCGTAAATTCAAACCGGTACGGGATATTTTTCAAGGCAGCGGTCCGGTCTTTGTAGGCCGGATTGTCGGCGGGCTTCAGGACGAACGTTTCCAGCAGCTTGTTCCAGCCGTCCTGGGTGAAGGTGGGCTTCTCGGTTTTGGGATCAAGCAGAGGGATTGACAACGGATTGTTCATAAGAGCGAACAGATCGGTCGCAAAGCCCAAATACTGCTTGTCGCCTTCTTTGCGCGTCAGCTTGGCGGCCAGCTCTGTCAGCTCGTCCCAGTACATCCCGTCCTTCGGGTACGGAACGCCGAACTTGTCGAAGATTTCTTTGTTGTAATACATTACAAAGCCGACGTTCGTTACCGGCAGACCGTACAGCTTGCCGCCTCCGGAGTTCCGGATGCCGTCAATCAGAGTAGGCTCGAACTTGCCCAAATCGATTTTGTTCGTCTGAACGAGCTCGGTCATGTCATACAGCAGGTTTCCGCTTGATCCCAGCTCGTAGAAGTAGGAGATGTTCTGATAGATCAGATCGATCCGCTGCTTCTGGGCAATCAGCTCGGGCAGCGTGGAGCCGGGTTTGTTTTGGATGTAGGTGAACGTGTAGTCGGGGAACTTCTGCCGGATGATATTGCCGTGAATGGAGTTGAATCCTTCCTGGGAATCTCCGGTATTCGAGAAGATGACCAGTTCTACCGGTTCTTTCGGCTTCGCAGGTTCTGCCGCCTTCGGCGGGGCGGATTCGGGCAACTCGGCGGACTTCGTTTCGTTATCGCTCGAACCGGTTCCGCACGCAGCGATCCATACAAGGGCAGCCGCGGACAATAAACATTTCAGCCGTTTGTCAGTCATATTCATTCTCCTTTAGCTTGGTTATCCATCTTCCATACGTCCAGCCTTGGCAACGCAACAAGGTACTTCTCTGCAGGACCTGCGGCAAGCTGCCGCTTAATCGATTACTTGTCCATCGTGCGGGCACCTCCTACATATCAATTCTGGAGCTTATGATAGCGCATTCATAGATGTCGATGGCGGCGAAACAGGGACGTTATGAGGGAGTAGAAGCGAAAAACGAACCGGTTAGTAGATACTATAAAGTAGATTATACATAATATATAAACGTTAATCGATTTCTATGTCAATAGCATTTCAGTTTTTTCTTCCCTTTTCATATGGTTTCTTTAAAAACAATT
>NZ_JBYUPU010000081.1:0-9975 GCF_058135425.1 Paenibacillus sp. MAH-35 | reverse complement strand
ATAGAAGCATTCATAAACGGTGGATCTGATTAGGGCGCACTAATAATGAGTTTGGATTCATCAAACACGATTGCGTTTGTAGCACTCAACCAAGTATCAAAACTCGGTTTGCTCACCTTAATCTTGATAGCAGAAAGCACCTGCTGCCATAATTCCTGGTTATGACCCTTCACTACAACTCATCTCCTTCAGGTCAATACGCTTCGTTTGGTTCTATTAACTCTGGCTTTCTGCCTCAGACTGTTTTCGAATCGACTTAACAACATATGTGAGTGCATCAGCCGCTTTATAGGCATCAAGAGCATTTTGTAGACGTTTAACCTGTTGATTAAATTCGTCAGGTCGTTCTGCATACTTTATTATCGAACGTGCTATATGAATTATGTCATCTCGGGCCGCCTTAACAGCACGACCGTGTGCCTTCTCGATCATTTGTACGGCCATATGAGTATAAATTGCCGAGAACTCCTTGTCTTCGATCCGTTGTTCCCGAGCAGCAAGATCACTTTCACTAATTACCCAATCGCCGGAATCATTTTTCGATGCTGCCAAACGCCCATCATTTATCATGTTTAAGATGGTCTTATAATGAACCCCAAGCAATATTGCTGCTTCCTTTGCATTCATTGGCTCCACCCTTTATCCCTAATTATCTCTATAATAAGGGATATATCTGGATATGTAAATGCAGGAGAAGTCTCTCTTTATCCAAGTAAATAAACATTCCGCGTGTACGCTGTATGATTTATGGACCGTAAAGTGCCTTGTCCAATCCCCCAGCTCGATCAGTCGGGAAGGCCAAGCGAATCACCAGCTCTAAGGCACAGATCGCCTAAGACCCGTTAGATTCCATGCGGCGGTGGCATCCTTCCGCCCCCCGCCTTGGCGCCGGCTAGGAGCGCACAGCGTGCGCGTCCTGTCCGGTTCGGGTCGGGAACTAAACCCATTAAACCCTTGTGGGAGAAATCAGGGAAGCGAGGCAACGGACTTAATTCGCAGGACGCTACTGCAGCGCTGGAGCTTCGCTTCTGTCGTCTTTCACCGAGCCACATCCGGGCGTTTTTCGCGTCGGTCATTTTAGCCAACCACACCGAACCCCTCCGCGCAAAGGTGGCTTTCCTCTTTCGAGAACGCCATCCCGGCAAGCGCTCTTTGAAAACTACATGCGCAAACCAGCAAGTTTCGCAAGCGCGGTCTATAAACCATTCTGCCGCTCGTAAATGGCCCAGGGGAACCGCTAGACGGCTCCTTGGGTGATTCCATTCATCGAGTCTCGTTTGAAAAAAGTCACGAAGCTCGTGGCGGCAAGCCGTCTATTAAACGATTATCGAAACCTGCAATTTCCTTTAGTTCCAAAAAAAAAATTATAAATATTGCAACTTTTCCATATTTCACTTTGTTAAGTATAGTAATTACATATTTTGGGTGAACACAAGCATCTTGCCTGATATGAATCAATATGTGAAAAAAGGAGGATGGATTTTACTACGGACAAAAAGGCAAGAACTGGGGAATCAATATTCATAACAAGTGAGGTTTTCAATTATGAAAAAATCGTTTAAACCATTAACTCTATCGCTTACACTTGCTGCAGCAATGATTACTTCTGTTACTGCTTATGCAGAACCCACAATGTCACTTGAGAATACATCATTTATTCAGAGTCAGAAATTCACAACTTTTTCAGCTCCCCAGAAAATGAGTCCTGCTGAACTTGCTGATGTAGAAAGTCGTGTCATAAAGGTAACACCGTCGATCAATAAAAAATCTTCTACATTTGATGCTAATGCTGTACAATTATACTATGTATTCTATGATCTTTTTCCAGGCCATTTCATTGTTTCGAATGGCTCCGTCACTCTATCTTCTCAAAGCAATGTTAGTTTAACTCTTGTTCAATGGGCAAATGATGATAGTAATGCTAATGTAACTATCAGATATCAACTCGTAAGCAGCAGCAATAACTCAGCTGTTCTAGAAGTTGATGGCGTCCGTAAAGGAACAAACGAAACAATTACGTTTGATAATGTTCCTGCTGGAACATATAATGTCAAGATTATGAATACCATTGATAGTAATGATGCACAAGGGAATGGCTACATTGAATAACGCAAAATAAAACTACAGGATGTGAACTTCATGATAAAGTTAGATAAACTTGGATTAATCTGCACAATTGGTGCAATTGCTATCACTACAGGAATAACTGTGAAGAGCTTTGCTTTTGGAAATGACGGTTTTACTCCCCAACAAAAAATGAGCGCCGCTGAAATGGAGGAAATGCAGCAAGCAGTTGATAAGATTTACACAAAATATGGAGTATTCAAACGCATTCCTTCTGGAACGTCAGTAGACAGTACTAACGCGGCATATGACAAGAAAGCAATTAATTCTAGCACGAAGGTATTGATTACTAAAGATGGAACATTCATAAGAGTAGAGGAATAAGAGGGAGATCCCCCTCCCCACTTCTGCTTCTAAGTCAAAAGATGGCCCCTTCGGTAAGCAAAAGTGAAGAGGCCGTCTTTTTTCGTTATCGGAAGCTCTGGGCCAGCCGCCGACCAGGAAGAATGGCTACATCCGGCTTTCGTCGGTTTTTACAGCCGGGGAGCCATCGATTGTAGCTTGGTCGTCGTTGGTTAATTTCAAAAGGCCCAGCTTTCGAGCTGGCCGGATCCGGAGCAGATAGAAAGAGCCGCTACCCGGTGGAGCGGACAACCACCCCGATTCTAGCCCCCTTGAGGGGGCATCGACCAGAGGCAAGCTGCCTCTGGACACCGCTAAACGGTTCGGTTCACATCGCCCATTCTGCCGGCAGCTTACCTCTTCCGATTTCAAAGACTCCCATCCGCTCATATTCCGCAAAGCATAGCAAAACACAAATAACCCTTCCGGACAAGGTGAAAAAATTTTTCCGGGAAGGGCACCCAAAAAACTTTTTTCAACCCTGCGCGGCATAAACACGCTCATTTTAGACCCGGGTGAATACGCGACAATGAAGCAAATAAACGAAGTCGGGGGCAAGGTGAAGAAAGGCGAGAAAGCAAACATTGTTGTTTTTTGGAAGTGGATTGAAGTAAAAGACGAGGATACCGGCGAGGATGAAAAAATCCCGTTACTTCGGTATTACCGAGTCTTTGAAATAAACACCCAATGCGAAGGGCTGAAAAGCAGACGACAGGGTACGGAGTTTGACCATGATCCGATTACCGAAGCTGAGAAAATTGTCCAAGGGTTTGCCGGTTCTCCGCCTATCCGATTTGCAACGGACCGGGCCTTCTATCGGCCAAGTGCTGATTTCATTAGCGTTCCACCTTTGAAAGATTACCCGGTCCCGGCTGAATATTATAGCACCCTGTTTCATGAGATGGTACATAGCACCGGACACTCGAAGCGTTTAAATCGTCCCGGCGTTGCACATTTCGATGAATTTGGAAGTGAACAGTATTCCAAAGAGGAACTAATTGCCGAAATGGGGGCCGCGATGCTGTGCGGGATGGCCGGGATCGATAACAGCACGATGGGCCGCCGCCTAGCTCTGCCAGCGAAGTCAAATCAATGATGCCGAAGATCTCTCGAAAGACAAAGGCAGAGACCACAACAAAAACGCAAGAAGCTGACGTCGATCATACTGACGTCAACTTCTTGCGTTTTAAAGTGCGATAAAGACTATTATTGATCTAATACATATTGCTTCAGTTTGGAGAATTTGTCCTTATTCTGAATAGCCCATTCGCTGGGGTCGACGGTTTTATTCTCCACAACATTTTTTGAATTATCTGTTAGTGCAATGACCACTGGAAATAGATATTCATCACCTTTTTCGATTTTTTCCAAGATAAATGGCAGGGCAGGGGTACCCATTTCATTAAGTTTTTTTACTTTTTCCGCAGTCGTTAACGCTTGATCGGCGGTTACCGAATCAACCAAAGAAGGGATAGATTTAAGATATTCAGGCCATTTTGTTTTGAACATTTTAGCCGATATCCACTTTGTAGATTCATTTTTTTTCAGATCCACTTTTGCAATACTCTCGATTGCAATGGCCAATATATATTCCTCTAAGCCACTTCTTTCGCTGCTTAGCAACCTTTTTTGCAAACCTGGAAGTGCATCGTTCCCCAAAGCAACGATATTCTCAAAATCCGGGTTGTCCTTAACGTAATCATATGGATTCGAGCTTGTTGCGGTTCTTAAAGCAATCTCTTTATTTATCGTCTCATTAATGGAAGCGAAGTTATTATCTATTTGTTTTTCAATTGACGCGTCTGCGGTGCTGTTTAACAACAATGCTACTAAAAAGCTGCAAATAAACAGTGTAAGGAATCCTACTGAGATTTTTTTCATATTGCCACTCACAATATCATCACTCCTTCAATTTACTTAAGTCCTTTGTAATATTTTTTTTCTAGCATCGCCGTATACATCATTAGGTGGAGAACTTGATTTATAAGGATCCCACCCAGAGTGTTGCAAAAGTTCTAGCGGTCCCCATTTTGCATTTGAATGGGTACTGTCAGCAATTCTCCCGACATGGGATATGTCCGAATTTGATTGCCCATAGGAAATAATTTCATAAAGTGCGACGTCATAGCTATCCATAGTGACACCATACCATCCTATTGAATTCATGTAGTATCCATCTGCGCACTAGTTGGATTATTAACGCCCCAAGGCCATATCCATCCTTGTGAATAGTCCTGTATTGCATACGCCATACAATTATACAACGTGGTTGAATCGCCTAACCATGCGTAGTTATCTGAGGTCTTGAGTCGATCGTTGAATACAGATGCAGGTGTTGTAATTCCGGCTAATGCCACAGTAGACCCCGAAATTATCGCTGTTAAAGCTATGGTTACTGAAAGTATTGATTTATTGATCTTTGATACGGACTTAGCAAGCATCATCTCAACTCCATTCATTATTTTTGGTACCAGTGATAACCGAGATTTACTCGAATGATCATGCTTACGTTAGATGATGTTTCGTGGAAACGATACAAAATGACATGAGTAGCTAGGCCTATACTTCGGTTTTTAAAATACCGCAGCTCTTTATTTATATGAATATATGCCAATTCCCCCCCCCCTTTACTTTTAGTGATTTTTTCTAGCATTCTCTCACACTACCTTGTCGTTTATATTCTTATTCGGATACCTCCCTTCTTTACTTTCTGATTATTCATTATGGGCATATCAGAAAACCCATAATTTGTAATCATATTATTAACACCTAATAAAAGGGAAGGGTTGCTGTTTTTCACAAAATAACTCACAAATGGGCGATAAGTCCCGATTTACAATCCAGAGTCCTAGGCCCTGTATGCCTTTTATAATCCTACTAATACTAAATAGGATGTCCCTTCAATAAAGTGAAATGTGCCAGAACGGATATCGAATAGAATTCACGGTGTAATTTTGAAATTGAATCAACGACAGAAGAACGGCGTTTGATTTGGCAATGTCTCTTTGAGCTTAGAGTAAGAGAAAACGCTAAGCCTGACTGATCCGATATTTGATATAGCGCCTTAATATGTAGGCTTGTAACACTTTTCTGTTTTCTGATGAAGGTAGAAATTAGATAAATATTTAGATTGGATCCCCCAGCTCGTTTAGTCGGGCCGGCCAAGCGAATCACCGGCTCTAAGGGGCAAAGATCGGCCCCTAAGAACCGATAGATTCCATTGGCCAGCTGATCCTCCTTTGCGTTCCGAAGCCTTTTTTTGAAAGTGATAGATGAAGCTGGAAGCCCTTGAATGATGGAAGGGCTTCTTTAGGCATTTCAGGAAGGACATTCAGTTCAAAGGCAGTTCAAAAGCAAAAACCGACGGTTTGAATCACAGATCGGGCTAGGCCAGGCATCTTGCTCCTTACGTTTTCATCCGCATTCATCCGGACGTATGTCGTATCCGTCCAGCATAGCCAACCATACCGAACCTCTCCGCGCAAAGGTGGAAAAAGTTTTTGGCCAAGTGCATGCCAAAAGCTTTTTCCATCCCGGCTAGCCGGGCAGACCTTTGCACTCCGAGAACCAGCATGGTTAATCGGGCTATGACGGATACGACATACGGATGAATTGCTCTTTGAAAACTTCATACGCAAGATGCAGGTTTCGCAAGTCCGGAAACAAGAAACCGAATCGTAATCACTTCGATACGAAAATTTCACCCCGGGAGCAGGGACGAGCGTATCGAGTAAACTTCAACAAAAAAACGGGAAAGGTTTCGGGGAGCTAGTGCCGATCGGGCGGCTCCGGATCCTTGGCATCATTGGTCTAAACCTAAAATGAAAGGACTTGATTGGTATGGAAAAAATCAGTATTGATGGGAAAACGGCTAAAAAGCATATTACGGAAGCACTAAAAACTGTGTTACTGGACCGATGGCCCCATGAAAGAGGACGTTCAGAAGGTGTTGAATCGCTTTGAGTCCTATACTCGGATCCTTGCGCGTGACGATCGGAGAGAGGCAACAGGGTATGAATGGGGAGGGACGCTCTATGTCGGACCGAAATATCTCAATGCCAACCGGAGCCTGTCCGACGAACGCAGGGCGGCACTAATCGGCTACATGGCCAAAGCAGGCATCTCTTTCGAGAATGCTTTAGTTTTTGAACGTGCCGACGCTGAACGCCGGATGATCCAGGAAGGGTTGTTAGTCGGAGTAGAGCCAAAGGAACGTCCGGATCTGATGCGCGACCAGGCACCAATAATTGATATCCGTGAGAAGGAGAAGGCGGAACAGGCGGCGCGGGCCGCAGCTAAGGCTACTGAGATGAGCCAGGTAACTGAATCGCTACCGATGGCGAAAGCGAAAGTATACCCCTTCCCAAGAAAGGGGAAGCAAATCGACCTAGAAGCCCAGCGTTTCTATGACTCTTTGAATCCAGAGCAGAAATTGAAGCTTCAAACTTTGAAACTGTTCCAGATCGGTGAGAGAGATATCATGAATATCGGTATTACCGTTGATGAAGCTTTTCGAATTACGGCAGATGAATTCTGTAAATAATGAGACATTACGAAACGGAGGTGGGCGGGATGATGACCACAAGAGGGGAAAGGCCGATGAAAGAGGAGATCGAGCGGCTTGCCGCGGATATCGAAGAAAGCCGAACCGAATTGAATCGGATCGGCGACAGCTGCAGAGAAATCGGAAACGAGTTAGGGCAAATGTCGGAAAAGTTGATCTCGAAATCCCAATCCCTTGATGAAAAGATTGTGCCTCCTCGCCAAATGCTGTGGGTTTGAAAAAATAGAACACTGACCAAGATAGGAATAATCTATGAAAATTCCTTACGGATGTGGTCGGGGTGGAACATATGGAACAAGAACTGAATATGTATCAAGTCGCATTGGGAATTGAGGAACCTTGGTATGTAAGTTACCGAGATCTAGATATGGAAACATTGACATTGCACGTGGGTCTTAACTTTCGGCGGGGAGCTGAATTTGCGTGTCCCAACTGCGGAAAGTCATGCAAAGTGTTTGACGTTGTAGATGAAGACCGCATGTGGCGGCATTTAATCTTTTGGCAATATCAAACGGTGCTCCATGCTCGTTTACCTCGAGTCAAGTGTGGCGCATGCGGAAAGGTTTTAACGGTGATCGTGGATTGGGCTCGTCCACAGGCTGGGTTAACATGGCGGTTAGAATCCTATGTGATGGAATTGATGAAAGAAATGCCTGTCGCTGCAGTATTATGTGGATCGCGCCATGGCAAAGATGGACATGACCCATGTCAAGCGGATTGCGATCGACGAAACCTCCAGTCGCCGCGGACATCAATATATTACCTTATTTGTAGACGTAGACACGAAAAAACTGCTGTTTGCTACCGAAGGCAAAGGTGCTGATGGTTTACTAACGTTTCGTTCGTTTTTAAGCGAACGAAACGTTGATGCAGGGCAAATCGAAGAGTTTTGCTGTGATATGTCGGCGGCTTTTATTTCAGGCATCGAGCAACACTTTCCAAAAGCCAGCATTACATTTGATAAATTTCATGTCATGAAAATGGTAAATGAATCGGTAGATCAAGTGCGCCGCGAAGAACAAAAAGAAGTTGATGAACTCAAGAAAAGCCGCTACGTCTGGTTAAAGAATGAAGACAACTTGACCCCATCCCAAAAAGAAAAGCTTGTGAAACTTAAGGATATGAACCTGTTAACGGGCAGAGCGTATCGAATCAAACTGGCGCTTCAAGAGATGTATCCAGCCTTATTAGCGGACTTGTACTTCAGCAGTTGGTATCGCTGGGCAGTTCGTTCCCAGATAAATCCGATGGTCGAGGTAGCTAAATCATTAAAACGGCATGAAGAAGGTATTCTGCGATGGTTCCGAACCAAGATGACCAATGGGCTGCTTGAAGGGTTAAATAGCCTCGTTCAAGCGACAAAGCGAAAAGCCCGAGGCTTCAGAACGGTTGATAACTTCATCGCGATGGCCTACGTTACGGTTAATAAATTAAAGATTACCGTCCAGCAGCCTCAATAATGAAAAAGAACCGACATCAGCTTGGAGCCACAACCCGCTCATCTCGCCGACCCGATTCCCTTGTCCACTGGACAGGATACCCCAGAATAAGGGAAGTTATGCATCAGAGGGTGAACAATTCAGGATTTGAGTTGATCTGATTCCTTGTCCGATTTTGGTTTTGATCTTTTGCAAAACTTTGAAAATTGATGGGAATCTAGCAATCTATTGAAAGGGTTCTACTTTGTCATTTCCACAATAAATGGAGAAGAGCCAAGATTGTTACCTATATGAAGCTAGAAAAGCAGCTTAAACAACAAAAGCCGCTTGCTTAAAGGGAGCAAACGACTTCCGGAAGGCTTGGCCGGTCCTCACGCCTTCCCATTATATCAAAATGGGGAGTGAGTTGCATTATGAAGCACGTGGTTCAGGCGATTCTTAGGCACAAGTCAAAAGTGAAATGGCTCTTACCGATCCTACTTGTGGTTATTGGCTTACGGCCGGATTCGATCGATTCGGTGCTTTGGAACCTGGTTGGTGGCTTGTTATTCGCCACTGTAATCGGTACGGTTTGTTACTGCTGGTGGGATCTCAATCGAGAGCTGCGGGCTGAAGAGGTTCAACCTGCAGCAAAACGGGACGTGCAATCCGGAAGCTTAGGAATTATGGAGATATTCAGATCAGGAGGGCGAATTCATTATGAAAATGATTAAATGGGCGGCAACGTCGGGGATCCTGTTCCTCCTGATGAAGTTTTCGACAATGGCTGTTTTTAATCAAATGCTAGTCACTTCAGAAATGCATCAGCTCCCGATGGTGGAGTTGGTACAATATCAATCGCTGATTATGAAAATTGTCGTGATTGCGTTCGTCATCGTGGGGATCTTGTTTGTAATCGCGATGGCCGGGATGGCTCGAAATGCCTGGAGGGCGCCGAATGAAAGTACGATCCGTGATTAGATGTTGAGTGTGTTCGTTGCACTCTGAGGGAGCTCGAAGCATTCTGATTTCTCTATAAATGATGTCAGCAAACTTGTCTGTATTTATGTCCGACACAAACGTATTAATACCTTATTCTATAAAGATTTCATGTCATCAAATCTGTAGGCTACAATGTCTGTATTCGGATTCGTAAGCGGTCCGGAAACGCGGCGGCCGAAGGGGCTAGGGCATCCCCTTCGGCCGGCCCTATCTCCGCTATCGCTCCGATCGGGCGGCGCGAACATCCGGTTCCCGGATGTCCGCGCGGTGGTTCCCATTTAATGATTAAGACTGTTCGCAATTCCTGAAGGAACAACTGTGGGGCATTTTCCTGGGAGGGGTAAAACCAGCGCAACTGATACTACCCGCTTACACATGGATAGAAATGTAAAAATCCTCCACGTCTGGAGAAGTAGGTCCTTTCCATTAGACCATCCTAATCGAGGAAGGGTGTCCAATCATAATCCTCAAACCAAAAGTGGTACCGATGGCCGCATCTCAGCCATTCGTTTCCCCAGCTATTTC
>NZ_JBYUPU010000080.1:0-10509 GCF_058135425.1 Paenibacillus sp. MAH-35 | reverse complement strand
ATATTAAACCGATATAAATACGCTAAGTTTTGCATAATTGATATTTATCTGATATTTATATTTCGTTCACCATCACTGTTATGAATTACCATTGTTTGACAAGCTACTAATGATCTACTATGATCAATAATCATAGCACTTTAAGAGGTTGATACGTATATGGTGCGACGTCCAAGCCGCAAAACGTTTCGCCCCCGTCTGGACGAAATGGTCACATCGATCCGCAACAATATCCTTACCGGCAGCCTGGAGCCGGAGCAATATTTGCCGTCGGAGAAGCAGCTTGCCGAGCAGTACGGGTTAAGCGTGCAATCGGTGCGCAAAGGACTTGATCTGCTCGTAAGCGAGCGTATGATCGTCAAAATTCCGAAGATCGGCAGCAAAGTTCTCGATCCGGCGGAAAAAGGAGCGGTCACGATCCGGTTCGGGTATTCGCCTACGATCCCGGACGATGCGGATATCCACAGGCTGATCGCCATGTTCCACCAGGAGCATCCGAATATTCACGTTCAGGCCGTTCCGCTGGGAGGCCAGTTGTACGATCAATTCAAGCCGTATCTCGCTAACGGGATGCTGGACGTGGTCACGATGAACTACAACAGTTACCTGCAATTTGCCGAGCACGGCAGTCTGGACGATTTCGAGATTCTCGAACGGCAGGACGCCCTGTATCCGTTCCTCTCCGACGCTTTCGCGAAAGACGGCCAGTTGCGGGTTCAGCCTTTTACCTTCTCGCCTCTCGTCTTGTGCTACAATCGCGCCCACTTCATCCAGCAGGGGCTGCAGGAGCCGAACAGCAGCTGGAACTGGCAGAGATTGATCGAATGCGCCTCCGCCTTGGACATCCCGGGCGAGCGGGTCGGTTTTCACTGTTACTTCTCCACCCCGAACCGGGCCAGCATCATGCTGCTGCAGAAGGGGGGCTCCTTCGAACGCCGTGAAGACGGCCGGCTCAAGCTGGCGGGTACGCGCATGATGGACGCGATCCGCTACAGCCGGGAGCTGTATGAACATATTCCTTCGCTGCCGAACAGCCTGATGAACTGGGAAGCGGAGAAAGTCCAGATGCTCCGCCAAGGCAAGCTGTCGATCGCCATCCTCAGTTTTTTTACGTTAAATCATCTGCGTGACGCCGAGCTGGACTACGAC
Organism: Paenibacillus sp. MAH-35; assembly: GCF_058135425.1. Lineage (NCBI taxonomy): Bacteria > Bacillati > Bacillota > Bacilli > Caryophanales > Paenibacillaceae > Paenibacillus > Paenibacillus sp. MAH-35. The sequence continues at coordinate 9,360 of NZ_JBYUPU010000080.1, read as the reverse complement.
ATCGCCCCGGTTCCGCATCTCGGGGACGCGCTTACGGTGCTGATCGTCATCGGACTTGCCGTGAACCGGCATTCCAAAAACAAGGAAGCTGCGAAAAAGCTCGTCGATTTTATGATCTCTTCCGAAGCCCAGCTGGCGATCCGGCAAAATACGTGCAGCCTTCCCGCGCGGGTTACCGCTGCAGAATGGTCCGGACCCGATTCCGGCGTGATCAACCGGCCTTCGCGCTTCTCCTTGTTCCGCGAAATCATTCCGAGCTACCGGCTCTTCTCGGACCTGAACCTCCGCGAAAGCGAGATGCACGGGCTGTTCAGCGAGCTGCGCCTGTACTGGGCCGGCTTGCAGGATGAAGAGACGTTGTGCAGGCGCGTGGAGGAGCTGTCGGCGAGCTCGGCCGATACGACTCTTTCTCCGTCTCCGGCGATGCCTTAGCCCGGCTACGGGATGCCGCGCTCGGGCTAGAGACTGCCTAGTACGCCGTACCTCGGAGGGGTTGCCCCAAAAGCGCTCGTATGACAGGGAGCGTCCCCATTTCCATACGAAAGGATCTCAAATTCCACGTTAAACATGGAGGATGGGGTCCTTTTTCTCGAAGGAAATCGATTCTAGGCGAGGCTTACCAAATCGCAAAATGACTGGTTCTGCAGACAGCCCCTCTTCTTTTTAGAATAGGATCGAACCATTCGTTCTTCGGACCCGCCCTGAAGTCCCTCCGACCTCCCCCCACATTATGGTATAATACACCTATTCGAACATACATTCGCCCGAAAGGCGTGATTTTGTTATGAGTTCCCACGATGAAACCCGGGTGTGTACCGATCCGGCGTACCGGGAGTCCGTGTTCGCGCATATGGCCGGTACGTATGGTGTAACCGTCACCGGATATACCCAGACATTTCTCGGCCTGCTGAATATGAAATGGACGGTAAGCTCAGCTGACGGGCCCCGCTTCGTCAAATGTTATCATCCGAAGCGGTACAATCTGAGCGACCCGGATCTGAACCGGCAGGTCGAGCGCTCGTTGTCGGTCCAGCACGATTTGCATCTTCGCGGCGGGATCTGCCCGGATGTGTACAGTGCAGGAGGGCGGCATCTGCAGCAATCGCCGGAAGGCTATTACTACGCCGTCATGCAGCCGGCGGAAGGCGCACCCCCAAAGGCGGGCGAAGTCGGAGCTACGCGGATGTATCGGCTGGGCCGGGCAACCGGGCAGATGCATACGCTGCTGCAAACGCTGCCGGCGGAAGGGACGTCCTGGAAGCCTTCGCACGCCGGCCTTAGCGGCAAATGGCAGGCCAATCGCGAAGCCGCCTTAGCGTCGGCTGAATCTCATCCGGCCGTTATCCGGGCGATCGAACGGCAAGGCGACATTCTGCAGACGCTGGACCCGGCAATGTTCGACGGTCTGGAGCCCGGCTGGGCGCACTGGGACTTTTGGGTCGACAACTTCCTGTTCGACGCCGACGATCACGTGCAGGTTATCGATTTCGATACGGTGCAATACAGCTACCCGGAAATCGATACGGCAAGGGCGCTGCTGTCCGGCGCCTGGCATGAGGGCGCGCTTCAGCGGGAAGCGGCCGCAGCTTTCCTGACTGGCTACCGGGAGCAGCACGATTTCCCCGCAGGCCGGCTTCCGGTTGCGCTGAAGCTGCTATGGTGCCGCGAAGCGCACTGGTGGCTCCGGGCTTCCATGCTGACCCATGCCAGCATACCGCCCAAACGGTTCGCCGAGGAGCTGATCTGGCTGACTGAGCAGTGGGACCGGCTGGACGAGTTGTTCGGGGACTGGTGAGGACAACAGCCTTAGGAGGCTGTTTGTTAGGGTTTGGGGGTGCCTTTGGGGGTGCCCTTTGGGGTCGCCTTCGGGGTCGCCTTTGGGGTCGCCTTTGGGGTCGCCTTTGGGGCGCCTTTGGGGCGCCTTTGGGGCGCCTTTGGGGCGCCTTTGGAGCCGCCTTCGGGGCGCCTTTGGATCGCCTTTTGGAGGCGCCTTTGGATCGCCTTTGGAGGCGCCTTTGGAGCCGCCTTTGGGGCCGCCTTTGGGGCCGCCTTTGGGGCGCCTTTGGATCGCCTTTGGATCGCCTTTGGAGGCGCTTTCGAGTTGCCCCTGGAGAAACCTTCAAGTTTGACCCGACCCCATGCCTCCTTTCCTACTTGTCCGTTTCTTTACCGGAACAAACACTTCCTCTATTTCGTTATGAAGTCGGCAAACCGCCTGTTAGCGGAACTTTTACTTCCGTTATTCGCGACAATGCGACCGGTTTTTACGAATTTCGCCGAAATAACGGAAACGTTTGTTCCGCTAACCGGCTTGTTCAAGCATTTCCGGCCTAATAACGGAAGCCGGACTTCCTCTACATAGTAAGAGAGACGGCACTCGCAACAAAAGAACCCCCGGAACCGCTAATAAAAGCAGCATCGGAGGTTCACACCTTATCATTGTTCGACACACCCGTACTCAACTCGCCCTGATACGTTCCCCTATTTCGTTTTGCTCTTCTCTTTTTCCACTTCCTGCTTAAGCAGTTCGTCCGTTCTTCTCAGCACCGTATTCGCGTCGTCTTTCCCATGAGCGGCATCGAAAAATGCGTTGCGCAAATGAGTATCCGCGACACCCGTATCGATCACCGTTTTTCCTTTTTCGCGCGCCGGGCGGATCGGGGCAAATTCGTAATGGCCGACGGCCTTCATGTTTTTGGTTTTGTACACCGCGTTGTCCTGTCCGAGCGCAGCCATCATATCCTTGTTTGCAACCGTCGGCAAAAATCCGTTCCGCGCATCCTTCATCTGCACGTCGTCGCTCAACATCTCCATCATGACCTGAAACGCTTCGTCCTTGTGCTTGCTCTGCTTCGTAAGGAGCAGATACCCCGGCGGGAAGATGCCTACCTTTTTCGGCGCCCCTTCAATAATCGGGATCGACACCATATCCCAGTTTTTCACCATACTCAGATCGAGATACGGGGAGTAAATATCGGCATGCATCGCAACGGTCCCGTTTTTGAACGCGTTTTGCTCATCCGCGAGCGTAGCGGCAATGGGGTTGTTCGGAATTTGATAAAACCGGATATAGTTGTCGAAAATCTTTTTCCACGTATCGAAGCTGGACAGCTCGTCTTTGGCCGGATCGAGCGTAGAAAGCGAATACTCATTGTACGTCAGATACGTGGCGACATTGCCGGAGAATCCGCGGTAGGTAACCCCGTCCTCCACCCGGCTCAGCTTACGCGCGACTTCGTACACTTCGTCCCAGGTCATGCCGTCCTTCAAGTAAGGCTGACCGAACTTGTCGAATACGTCTTTGTTATAATAAAGCACCCTCGAGAAGAATGGCGATACCGGAAGACCGTACAACTCCCCGCTTTGCCCGGACAGCTTGATGAAGCCGTCGATAAAGATCGGATTGAAGCGGCTAAGATCGTACTTGTACTTGCTGACCATCTCCCGCAGATCGTAGGCAAGCCCCATGTTCAAATAGTTGGTATGCACCGTACTCGAAATGTTGCGGATGATATCGGGAATTTCGCCGCGGGCCACGTACTCCTGAATCGTGTTGGCCGTACCGTTCGTCGGCAGCCAGACGATTTTGATATGAGGAAACTTCTTCTGCAGCACCTCCTTGAACCGCGTATCGAACTCTTGCTCCGCAACGCCAGAAGCATGAATCTTCAACTCGATCGGCTCCGGCGGCTTCTCCGCCGGCTTCGGCGTTTCGCCGGACGCATCCGGCTGCGGTGACGCCCCCCCTCCGCTGCAAGCGGACAACAACACCGCGAGCGACATCCCGATCATACCTGTCTTCCATTTTCGTTGTGCCATCAATCGAATCGACCGTCCTTTTCTCCTGTATGTGGTATGCCATCCTCACTTGAAGATTCGGCATACTCCATATGTAACGGATCACGGACCGCCGCACCATTTCACATATTTAAGATCCAGTACAGTTTTTTGACATCCTAAAAAAACGAACTACCGGTTGAATCGTTGTACTCCCCGCCCTCGAGAGTGGCGTCTTATTATTTTCCGCACTACGCGCGGCCTTATCAGACAGCGCCTTGACCACGCCCCGGCTGTGAGCGGAAGGAACTCTGCTTGGCTGAAAAGTGTATATGGGTTGGGGTCGTCGATAGGGGTTAGGCTCGTTGATACGGGTTAGGTTTGTCGATACGGGTTAGGCTCGTTGATACGGGTTAGGCTTGTCGTATATGGGTTGGGCTCATCGTGCGGGTTGAGCCCGTGGAAGAATAAGAGTCTTTGGCATCCTTTATTTCCGGCATAATAGCCAAACTGAGGTGAATAGAGGCGGTTTGCACCTCTAGAGCGTATTTTCGTGTATAGTTGCCATGTGTAGGGTTCCTTTCTTGGTGACTTTCGCAATCCCGAGAATACCCTACTTTTTTGTTGCCTGACTAGGCTCCAATTCTTGGTACACAAACTATTGTACACCGTCCGCCCGAGCCGGTTTCCGGCAAATTAAGAGGTGCAAACCACCCTTATCCGGCAACACTACCCGCAGCAAGGCACTCCCATCGGTTAGATCACCCGCACACGCTGGCGGCCTCCATCCTCCCCGCGCCACCCTGCAACAAAAACAAAGCGCCGCCCCTACTTACGGAGCAGCACTTTGCGAATTTCGTGATTCGAGCCCTTCTGCAGCAGCAGTTGGGCGCGCCCTTTGGTTGGCGAAATATTTTGGCGGAGGTTGACGGCGTTAATCTCTTCCCAAATCTGCGTAGCGGTCTGGACCGACTCTTCCTCCGTTAAAGTGGAATACCGGTGAAAGTACGAGTCGGGATTGCGGAACGCCGAATCCCGCAGCATCCGGAACCGCTCGATGTACCACCGCTTGATGTCGCTCTCTTCCGCATCGAGGTAGATCGAGAAATCGAAAAAGTCGCTGACGAACACTTGCGACTCCTTGTTCACCTGAAGCACGTTAATGCCTTCGACGATGAGAATATCCGGAGCGCGGACGACCTGCGCCCGGTCCGGCACGATATCGTATACAAGATGGGAGTAAACCGGGGCCGTAACCTCCGGCTTGCCGCCCTTCACTTCGGTCAAAAATTGCAGCAGCCGCTTAATATCGTAGCTCTCGGGAAACCCTTTTTTCTTCATCAGCCCGCGTTCCTGCAAAACCCGGTTCGGGTGCAAAAAACCGTCGGTCGTAATCAGGTCCACATTACGGTGATTCGTCCACCGGGACAGCAGCAGTTGGAGCAGACGAGCCGCCGTGCTTTTTCCGACTGCGACGCTTCCGGCGATCCCGATAATGTAAGGCGATTTCGCTTCCTGGCTGCCCGTAAAATAAGCGGCCGACTTGTACAACTGCTGCGAGGCAGCCACGTACAAATTAATCAGCCGGGTAATGGGATGGTAGATTTGCTCCGCTTCCTGGAACGGAATCTGGTCGTTCAACCCTTTCAGCCTCTCGAATTCTTCCTTCGTGAGCGGAAGCGGCGTATGGTCCCGGATCGCCGACCACTCCTCCCGGCTAAACTCCATGTACAACGAATGGCGATTCATGTATGCGCTCTCCACCGATCTGTAGTAACTGAAAAAAGTATGCACGAGGCGGAGCGGCACGTCAAGCAAAACTTAACCTCGCCAATCGGCCGCCAGAACGCAAGTTCCGGCTTTCCTCCCCTGCGATTTTGCAGGCGGCAGGAGCGGTGAGGAGCGGTAACCGCCACGATCGCGTATAAAGATCCGCTGAATCCGCCGAAATACGGCCCGCCGGGGACGCCTCCCGGCTGCAGGCCAACGGCTGCGTCTGTACCATCTGCCGCAGCTCACGGCCCCGCCCTGCTGCCGGTGCCGGCATGTTTGGACCGCTCAAGCCGCTTCATCGGCCAGTATGGACGAAACGGCCCGACTTCAAACCGGCGGCGGGAGCGCACACCGCCCGCTCAGAGCCCGGCACGATTGCGCCGTGAGCGCGAACGGCCGACCAGCCGCTGGCACTCACGCGGTCGCCATTCCGGGGAAACGCATCGTCATCTCGGCCCCTCCCTCCGGAATGTTTCTCGCCGCGATCCGGCCGCCGCAACGCTCGACGATCGCCCGGGATATCGCCAGCCCGAGCCCGGTTTCCCCGTCCTTTCCTTTCACGAACCGGTGGAACAGGTGCGGGAGCAGCTTGTCCGGTATCCCCCGCCCGTCGTCGACGACGGCGATGACGATCTGTTTATGTTGAATCCGCACCTGAATCCGGATTCGTTGGCTCGCATACCGGGCCGCGTTGCCCACGACGTTGATCAAAGCTTGCAGCAGCTTGTCCCGGTCGGCCCGAACCGCCAGCCGCTCTTTGTCGTTTGCGTCCAGCTCCGTCTCAATCGTGATCCCGTTTTGCACCAGAATCGGATTCAGCCGCTCCACCGTCTCCTCGATCAGCTCGGGGATCGCAACGGCGCCGAACCGGAAGCTGTTCTCCTCGCCGTCGAGCTTGGCAAGCAGCGTCATCTCCGTCACGATGTTCCGCAGTCTGGCGCTCTCGCTGATGATGACGTTCAGCCCTTTCCCGGCTTGCTCGCCTTCGAATACGCCGTCGCGGATTCCTTCCGCATAACCGGCGATCGACATGAGCGGCGTCTTCAGTTCATGGGACGCATTTTGAATAAACTGCTTCTGAATGCGGTTATATTTCTCCAGTTCCCCGGCCAGCTTGTATACCGTCTGCGCAACATCGCCGATCTCTCCTCCGGCCTGAATGAGCCGGACTTCCGAGAACCTGCGGTTCTCCACCTTCTGAAGCTCGCCCTGCAATTGCAGCAGCGGACGAATCAGTCTCCTAGTAATGAAGAGGCTCAGCAAAAACACAAGCCCTCCGCCGACGAACAACACGATCAGCAGCCGGCCCAGCAGCGACAGCTCGATCTCTTTTATTTTGCTCATCGGCGTAAAAAGCGTAAGCGTCCCTTGCGGAATTGAGCTTTTGGAAACCAGGTACTGGATATCCTCGGCTTCCCGCAGTTTCTGGATACTCACCACTCCGGGGGCGGCCGCCGCCGTAGCCGTGCCGAACGTAGAAGTCCAGACCGGAACCGCGTCCACCGTGCTGAACACTACGTTTTCGGTGGAATCCGTTATGACCGCCCCGACACCCGCAACCGGCGCAGCCGTAATGGTAGCGGCCATGGAGGCGACGGCATTGTCCCCGCCTGACTCGACGAAGGTCAGATCGCTGATCGCAATCGTAGACGTGATCGACCGTTCGATCGCCGTCATATCTTTTTTCTGAACCTCGATAAAGTGATCCATTAACACATAGTGGAAAATAACGGCCGTCACGCTCAGCACCAACACAAGCATCAAGCCGAACGCCAAATTAATCTGGTGCAGCAGCTTCATTCCCCCGCCACCTCCGCTTCCATGCGCAGCCGGTAGCCGTGTCCCCATACCGCTTCCACGGGAAGCTGCTCGATTTTTTTGCGAAGCCGCTTCACCAGATGATCGACGGCCCGGTCGCTGCCGAAATAGTCGTCCCCCCACACCAGGGTGAGCAGCTCGTCCCTGGCGAAGGCGCGGTTCGGACGTTCTGCGAACGCTTGAAGCAGCGCGAATTCCTTAAACGTCACGTCGACCTCGTCCCCGCACCAGAACGCCCGCCGCTCTTCCTGCACGAGCTGCAGTTGACCGGCTCCGAGCTGAAGCACCAGCGCCTCGCCCTGCTTCATGTCCTCCAAAGTTTTCAGTTTATGCGTGCGCTGCAGCTGCCTCTTGATCCGGGCGACCAGCTCGCGGGGGCTGAACGGCTTGACCATATAATCGTCGCTCCCCAGCTCCAGACCTAATATTTTGTCAACCTCGGTATCCCGGGCCGAAATCATAATGATCGGCACCTCCGCCTCCCGGCGGATTCGCCTGCAAAACTCGTAACCGTCCATGCCGGGCAGCATAATATCGAGCACCCACATATCCGGGGGAGCCGTCTTCCACTGCTCCCAGGCTTCCTCGGCGGAGGCGAGCGCGGCCGTGCGGTACTGCTCCTTTTTCAAATAGGCTTCCACCAGTTCGCGTATATGAGGATCGTCGTCTACGATCGCGATTAAATAGTTGTTCATCCATCCAGCCTCCCGCAGTTCCTTTCGTACTAGTATTGTAGCAAAACCACACCCGCAGTAGCGCCCTGCCATCGTTTTTCCACAATTTCTCGGACGATTTGCCACAGACGGCCGGTACACTGAAGCCTGTAACTACCCATCAACCTTAAGGAGTGTTGTACCGATGAACTACAAACAAATGTTGAAAACCGCCACTTTGTCCACCTTGCTGTTGTCTGCCGTGGGAGCCCCGGCCGCCATGGCCGAAACTGCCGATCATACGAACGCCAAGCCGGTGCAAATGGCCGAAACGATCATTGCCAAAAAGCTGCTGGACCCGCTCAAGCTGGCCGAAACGTATGCCCCGGAAACGGTCGAAGACTGGAAACAGACGCTGGACGCGTATACGTCGCTCACCCCGAAAATGTTGTTCTGGGCGGAAAGTGCCGATGGCCAGCCGCTGAACATTCAAACGGTGCCGCTTAGCGAGGCTGTGGCGGTCGAAGGCCAGTTCGCCGTGAAAGCCGACGTGTTGCTGAAGGAACTGAAGCCGCTTGACGGAAACGAATTTTTCAAAACGGTTACGATGGTGAAGCGGGTTAATGACGATACCTTCGCCATAGAGCCGGCAACTGCGGATTCCAGCGGGGACGAAGCTGAAGCCGGAGGCTCGAGCGAAGCAGCCGTTACCATCTCGGTAACTGCCGTTCCGGCCCTCAAGGTTTCCGCCGAAGCCGGTGATACAATCACTGATCCAAGCGCCGAAGCAATCGCTGCCGATACGGTCAGCTTCTCGATCTCGTCTGCAAGCGTCGTGGACTCGACGATCGGCGCCAGCGCCTTCGCTGAAGGCTGGAAGCAGCTTGAAGAAGCCGTACAATCCGATGACGGACAAGCCATCAAGCAGGCGTTAGCTAATCAGTTGGAGTTGTACAAGCAGAGAATTACGGAGCTGCGAGAGGCGAAGGCGAACGTGACTGCGCTGCAAGCGATTCCGGCAATCCCTGCCGTTCCGGCCGCATCCGCAGACACAGAATAAAGGATGCAGCTGTGCGGGAAGACTGCCGTCTAAGCCGGCCCGGGTCGTACTTTGGGCCCGAAACCGTGCAGCAGGGACGGCTCTGCCATAGACCGTTCTAGCATCGCTGCCGCCCCGGTTTGGCTTGACGACCGCCCTCCCGGCCTCTGACACAAATCGAGTAGGCCCATGCACAATTGCATGGGCCTCTCACAGATCCGGACGTGCGGGTCATCGCATCCGGCTCCTCCAAGATTATCCCCTTTGGGGGTGATGTTCATTGTAAAGCTCAAGAAGACT
>NZ_JBYUPU010000079.1:0-12156 GCF_058135425.1 Paenibacillus sp. MAH-35 | reverse complement strand
TTTGAGATTCCTTTTTGGGCCGATTACACGCCAAAGTGACTGTAAAAATAAGTTATTAATGTTCTTTGTTTACTAATAAATGAAAACTTAACGTTCTATGTTACTGTTTTTGCAACGCTAGTGCTGCGAACCGCACTTATACGTTGTATGACCATGTCCGGCCGCCCGTCTCGGCTCGTTATAACGCTATAGTGAGCTTTAACAGCCATCAAAAACGACATTAAAAAAGACGCTTCGCCCTGCCGGATTGTTGCACCGACGGGACTTGCGTCTGTTGAGCAGGCTATATGCGTCTTGCCGCAGCGTTTTACGAATCCGACTTAGCCGTAAGTTTCCGTGTACTTCTCCGCGCTCCACAGCTTGTCTGCTTCGGAAGCGTCGTTCATCTCCACCACGATCATCCAGCCGTCCGAGTACGGGGATTTGTTGACATTCTCGGGAGCGTCTTCGAGCGCGCCGTTTACTTCCACTACTTTACCCGTTACTGGAGAATACAGCTCGGATACGGTTTTCACCGATTCTACGCTGCCGAACGGCTCGCCGAATTCAACGGAGTCTCCTACTTTCGGCAATTCGACGAACACGATGTCGCCCAATTCGCTTTGTGCGAAATCGGTAATGCCGATCGTCATCCGATTGCCTTCGATTTTAGCCCACTCGTGCTCTTCACTGTACTTCAACTCTGCTGGTACGTTCATTGTACGATCCCTCCCGAGGATATTCCGGGTTGTCCTTGTCGGCCCACCCGATCGGTTCGCTACTACGCTTCCTTAGGCCCCAAAATTTTATGAAGCCGCTGCTCGACCATGCCGATCGCTTTCTCGCCGGCGCCGTAAAACCGCATCTGGCCTTCCGCGTCGAACAAATAATAAGCCGGCACAAATTCGTTCTGGAACGAATCGGTAACCGCATGATCGTTGTCGATGGCGATCGGATGTTTCATCTCATACTGCTTGATCGTTTCTTTGACCGAGTCCAGATCGGTATCCTTCTCGGAACGGGGCATATGGATGCCGAGGAGCTGCAGGTTGTACTGCTCCCCGTACTTCTCCCGCCATTCGTTCAGCAGCGGCAAGCTTTCTTTGCACATATAACAGCTGACCGCCCAGAAGTGAACAAGTACAGGCTTTCCTTTAAACTGGTCTTTATTCAGTTCGCCGTTCACCCACTCCGTAATTCCGTGCAGATCGGGCATCGGCTCGCGCAAACGCAAAGGCATATCGGTTCCCTCCTCGGATGGTAAATTGTCTGTTCCCTCAGCAATTGGCAAATGCTGCGAAAAAGCCCCCCACCTGCAGCTTGCAGACAGGGGGGCTTCCCTTATGTTCCGATAACGTCCTGGACGATTACTTCGCAGTCAGATGCTTCTGACCTGGTTTCCAGTTAGCCGGGCACAATCCGCCGGATTGGAGCGCTTGAAGCACGCGGATCGTTTCATCCACGCTGCGGCCTACGTCCAGATGGTTAACCACTTGATATTTCAATTCGCCTTCCGGATCGATGATGAACAATCCGCGAAGCGCGATGCCTTCTTCTTCGATCAATACGCCATAGTCGCGGGCAACCGTCTTCGTGAAGTCAGCTGCAAGCGGGTAGTTCAAACGGCCGAGACCGTTCATGTCACGCGGAGTGTTGAGCCAAGCGCGGTGGGAATGCTTGCTGTCCGTGCTGACGCCGAGGATTTCCGCATCCAGGTCGTCGAACAGTTCTTTGGCGTCGCTCATTGCAATAATTTCGGTCGGGCATACGAATGTAAAGTCGAGCGGGTAGAAAAACAACACCAGCCATTTGCCTTTGTAGTCGTTAAGCGATACTTTACCGAATTCTTCTCCGTTGCCAAGCGCCGTTTCCATTTCGAAATAAGGTGCTTTCTTGCCAACCAAACGATCTGCCATGAGACGCTTACCTCCTTATAATTCCGTATTCTCCGTCTGCCTGACGCAGCCGGGAACCGGTATGAATTCCTGCTTGTATGGGAGCCTTGTCCAGGCCCACTTGTAAAATCGTATCATCCTGATTAGTGAAAGTCAATATCGATAATGAGTACTTGTTTAAATTTATTATAAACTTTGACGATCCGATGGCAAAAGCGAAAAAAGCTTCTTAACGAAGCCATTTCCACGTCGAATGCCCCTGCGTAAGCGGTAGCTTTTTCAGCGCCAGAAAGCACTCCGCTTCGCTAAAAACTTATGCTTTCTGGCTCTTAAAAAACTCCGGGAATCGCAACAGCGACAGCCCGGAGTCTCCGTACATCGTTTATTCGAATTAACGCTTCATCGCTGCAATGATCAGGTCGCCCATCGCTGTCGTGCCGATCGCCTTGCTCTTGTCGACGGCGATGTCGCCGGTGCGGTGGCCCGCGTCCAGCACGTCTTTCACCGCGTTCTCGATAACGTCTCCCGCTTCCTGGTAGTTAAAGGACAGCTTGAACATCAGCGCGACGGACAGAATGGTCGCAATCGGGTTCGCGATGCCTTGGCCGGCGATGTCCGGCGCAGAACCGTGTACCGGCTCGTACAAGCCGAAGCTTCCTTCGCCGAGGGACGCCGACGACAGCATGCCGATCGATCCGGTCAGCATCGCCGCTTCGTCGCTCAGGATATCGCCGAACATGTTCTCGGTGACGATCACGTCGAAGCTGGACGGACGGCGCAGCAATTGCATCGCACAGTTGTCGACGAGCACGTGCTCCAGCTCAACGTCCGGATACTCAGGAGCGATCCGGATCACCGTTTCCCTCCACAGGCGCGACGTTTCGAGGACGTTCGCCTTATCGACCGAGCACAGCTTTTTACGGCGTTTTTGGGCGATTTGGAACCCTTGGTGCACGATGCGCTCGATTTCTTTTACATTATATACGCAAGTGTCCACCGCTTCCTGGCCGTTGTCGCTGTCACGGCGGAACTTCTCTCCGAAGTAGATTCCGCCCGTCAGCTCACGCACGACGATCAGATCGGTGCCTTCCAGCACTTCCGGCTTCAGCGTCGAAGCTTCCTTCAAGCAGTCGAAAATAACGGCCGGACGGATGTTCGAGAACAGGCCAAGCGCTTTGCGGATGCCGAGCAGTCCGGTCTCCGGGCGGGTTTCCTTCGGATTGCTGTCCCATTTCGGTCCGCCAACGGCGCCAAGCAGCACTGCATCGGCGCGCTTGCATTTGTCGAGTGCGTCCTGCGGGAGCGGAGTGCCGGTCTCGTCGATCGCGATGCCGCCGAACAGGGCGCTTTCCGTCTCGAATTTGTACCCGAACAGCTCCTCGGTTTTTCTTAATACTTTTACCGCTTCGGCAATTACTTCAGGCCCGATGCCGTCGCCGGGAAGAATCGCGATTTTTTTCGTTTCTGCCATGGGGGAGGTCACTCCTAATTAGGGATTATAATCTCGGACTATCCTTTTACGCATACTATCATTTTTGCACATTTCCCCCGTAATGACAAAGATATAAAATCTATCGGCGTTATAGGAGAACGCAATAACTATAACAGATTCGACATAGGAACGGGAGAATACGGGCAGGATTTATTTCCCCGACTATGCTATTCTATTGCTATAGCATTAGAAGCCGCACCTGCTGCAAGCCGCCGCACAAGGTCCGAACCGGACAAGCGCCGCTTGACTGGCCCGGAACGATCACTCCACCTAAGGGGCAACCTGTCATGAATCCGAATATTCAACAATTCAAAGCCGAATTTTTTAAAGCGCTGGCCCATCCGATGCGCATCCGTATTCTGGAAGTGCTTTGCGAGGGGGACAAAACCGTCAATGAGCTGCAGACGATTCTCGGTTCCGAAGGATCGGCCGTATCGCAGCAGCTGGCCGTGCTGCGCAATAAAAACGTCGTGTACGGCATAAAGGAAGGTACCTCGGTCATATACTCTTTGCGCGACCCCTTAATTCGAGATTTACTGGCTGTGGCGAAGCAAATCTTCGATAACCATCTGGTCGATGCCATTTCCTTGCTCGAAGTCATCCGAAATGAACCCTAACCGGCTGAAAACCGGCCGATTCGGAAGTTGACGGAATCGGCTCGGCGGCTTAGTATAGTGCATATATTCAAATAATCAAATATTTAAAGAAAAGAAGGTTTGCACATGATACGGTCCGGCCGATTCGCCCGTTACGACGCCGCGGCTTTCCGGAAAGACCTCGTCTCCGGTATTCTTGTAGGGATTATTGCCATTCCGCTCGGAATGGCTTTTGCTATTGCCTCGGGCGTCAAACCCGAGTACGGGATTTATACGACGATCGTCGCCGGAGTCCTGATCTCTTTGTTCGGCGGTTCGCGTTTCCAGATCGGAGGACCTACAGGCGCCTTTATTCCGATCTTGTTCGCCATCGTGATGCAGCATGGCTACGAGGACCTGCTGATCGCCGGATTGATGGCAGGCGTCCTGCTCGTTCTCATGGGCTTGCTGCGGCTCGGCTCGCTGATCAAGTTCATTCCCCGCCCGGTCACGATCGGGTTTACCTCCGGCATCGCGGTTATTATTTTCAGCGGCCAGATCCCCAGCTTTCTTGGCCTGAAGGATGTGCAGAGGCACGAATTTTTCGGGGCGAATATGAAAGAAATTTTTCTACATCTGTCTACCCTTAACTTCTACAGCGTCGCTCTGGCTGCTATCGGCCTGGCGGTCATTCTCATCTCGCCCCGGCTATGGCCAAAAGTTCCCGGCTCGCTGATCAGCCTTCTCGTAACGAGCGTGATCGCATACGTGTTCTTCCGGGATCAGGTCGCTACGATCGGCTCGGCATACGGCCAGATCTCGGGCTCACTGCCCAGCGTTCATGTTCCTGCCCTGACTTGGGACAAAATAAGAGAGCTGGCCGGACCCGCGTTTGTGATCGCCATGCTCGGCAGCATCGAGTCGCTGCTCTCCGCCGTAGTAGCGGACGGAATGACCGGAAGCCGCCATAACAGCAACCGGGAGCTGATCGGCCAAGGCATCGCCAACATCGTCACGCCGCTGTTCGGAGGCATCCCTGCCACCGGGGCGATCGCCCGCACGGCCACCAACGTTCGTACCGGCGCCGTCTCGCCGATGTCCGGCATCATACACGGCGTCTTTGTCCTCGTCGTGCTTCTCGCTCTCGCTCCGCTGGCGTCCCATATTCCGCTGGCCGCGATGGCCCCGATTCTGATGATGGTCGCCTGGAACATGAGCGAGCGTAAAGAATTCGGCCGTATCCTGACGAGCCGCACGAGCGATTCGCTTGTCCTGCTTCTTACGTTTCTGCTCACGGTCTGGACCGACTTGACGACGGCCGTCGGCATCGGTATTTTGCTGGCTCTGCTGCTGTTCGTCAAAAGGATGGGCGAGATGCTTACCGTAGCGAAAGTGCTGCCCGATCCGAAAATTCCGCAGTCCCAAGTGAGCGCGTCGATTGCGGCGGAAGGGCACGGTTGTCCGCAAATCGAAATCTATACGATCGAAGGCCCGTTATTTTTCGGAGCCGCCAATATGTTCGAGAAATCCATTATGGATACGATCCATGACCGGCCGAACGTGCTGGTGCTGCGGATGGGCGACGTTCCTTTCATGGATACGACCGGGGAATCGAACCTTGCGAGCCTTGTCGAACATTTCGCCAAATTCGGCGGCACCGTCCTTGTCGCGGAAATTCGCACGCAGCCTATGGAAGTGATCCGGAGAACCGGATTGTACGAAACGATAGGCGAGGAGCGGTTTTTCGACCATACCGGAGACGCGATCCGTTACGCGCTTACGTATCTGGACAAGAAACAATGCTTGAGCTGCAAGCAGGCCGCCTTCCGCGAGTGCGCCGGACTGTCGCAAGCCGTTCCTTCGCACGACCCGGGAGCTGCCCAGCCTTCGTCCGCCGGCGTCTCGGGATAATCACCTCTCCCTTCCTTAATTGGACCAAAAGTCGAACCTTGACAAAAAAAATAGAAACCACTTTCAAAATCGGGTACAATAGTTGTATGCGAAAGGAAGGGAGAACCCTTATGAATTACACATTTTCCAGTTTTACCGACGGCCTGAAATCGTCCGCGGTACGTGAAATCTTGAAGCTGACCCAAGGAAACGCGGTCATTTCGCTGGCCGGAGGGCTCCCCGCGGAGGACCACTTCCCGATCGAAGCCGTCAAGGAAGCATTCGAGCGCGTCTTCCAGCATGGAGGCAAAAGCTCGCTGCAATATGGACTTACCGAAGGCTACACTCCGCTTCGCGAAGAGATTTGCAAGCGGATGGCCGGCAAAGGCGTTCACGTCAAGCCGGAGAACATGCTGATCACGACAGGCTCGCAGCAGGCGATTTATTTGCTTACGCGCATTTACTTAAGCGCGGGCGACGTTATTTTGGTTGAAAATCCGACTTATCTGGCTGCGCTGCAAATTTTCAAAGCAAGCGGCGTACAGGTGATCGGCGTCGAAGCCGATAATGACGGCATGCTGATGGACGATCTCGAAGCGAAGCTGAAGCAATACCGCCCCAAAATGGTATATGTCACGCCAACCTTCGCCAATCCGACCGGCAAAGTATGGAGCGTAGAACGCCGCAAAGGACTGCTCGCGCTCTGTAAGCCGAACAATGTGCTGATTCTCGAAGACGATCCTTACGGAGAGATCCAGTTCGACCCGAACGCCAAATATCCGTCGATCATGTCGCTCGACGACCATCCCGAAGACAGCGCTGTGCTGTATACGAGCACGTTCTCCAAGACGGTCGTGCCTGCGCTTCGGACCGGCTGGATCGTCGGAGATTCGCATGTGATCGCTCAGATGGCCAAAGCCAAGCAAGCGGTCGATCTTCATTCCAGCACACTCGACCAGCAGGCGCTCTACCAACTGCTGGCGAACTTCGATCTGGATGCCCACATCCGGACGATCCGCAGCGAATACGGCCGCCGGATGGAGCTGATGAAGTCGCTGCTCCAGGACAGCCGTTTCTCCGATCTGCGTTGGAGCGAGCCGCAGGGCGGCATGTTCTTCTGGGTCGAGCTGCCTGAAGGAATCGACGCTTCGGAGCTCCTTAAAAAAGCGGTCGAGAAAGGCGTCGCATTCGTACCCGGAGTTGACTTCTATGCGGAGAATCCTCGCCGCAACACGATGCGCCTGAACTTTACCCATACGGACAGTGCCAATATGAAGCTCGGCCTGAACCGGCTCGCCGAAGCACTGGACGCTTACAAGCAGAACGTATAAACCCGGCCCCGGCTCGAAAACGCCGGATGATGAGCAGCCCGCTTTCTCCTTGACGGAGAAGGCGGGCTGTTTGGTTTGACTTTGTCGGGTGCAGGTGAATAATTATTGCCAACTCGGCCATATTACGGACATAACGGCAACCTGTCCGGATGCCGGCTTTGCTCCGCAAAGCTCAGTTTACGCTTACGAAGCAGCTTTGCTCCGCAAAGCTCAGTTTACGCTTACGAAGCAGCTTTGCTCCGCAAAGCTCAGTTTACGCTTACGAAGCAGCTTTGCTCCGCAAAGCTCTTAAGAGAGAAGGCGATGAGAATCGACAATAAATCCATCTCCGCCATCCTGTTGTTTTTCCTGTTTATGGGCAGTGTGGGCTTCATGAACCACGTTATCGTCATTCCCGCCATCCTCGATATCGCCGGTCGCGACGCCTGGACGACCGTCCTGATGGGATTTGCCCTCCTCGCTCTCTGGACACTGCTCCCCGCCCTGGTCGTCCGGAAGATGAACGGCAAGCCGCTGAACGAGTGGCTGCGCGATCGGACAGGTCCGCTCGGGTCCAAACTTATTTTGACGCTGCCCTTTGTCGCGCTGATCGGGAGCGTGGCGGTCACCCTGTTCGACACCTTAACTTGGACACGAACCAACTATTTGCCCGAGACGCCTTTATTCGTTACCGGATCGGTATTCATGCTTCTTTGCTTGGCGGCCGCTGCCTCCGGCTTATCCGCTATCACGCTGGCCAACGGCATTTTGCTGCCATTCGTCATCCTGTTCGGACTATTCGTGATGACTGCCAACATTCCCGATAAACATTACGACCTTCTCATTCCGGTATTCGAAAAAGGTCCCGTTCCGGCGATCACCGCGATTCCGTTATTCGGCGCCGGTTATGTCGAGCTTGTGCTGATCGTTCTGCTGCAGCATCGGCTGAAACGTCCGGTCGGAGCGAAGTGGCTGCTGCTGATCGGCTTCGTCCTGGCCGGCCTGACGCTTGGGCCGATCATGGGCGCCATCTCCGAGTTCGGTCCGGCCGAAGCGGCCAAGCAGCGTTACCCCGCCTACGAGCAGTGGCGGCTTGTACAAATCGGCAAATATATCGAGCATGTCGACTTTTTATCGATCTATCAGTGGATGACCGGTGCGTTTATCCGAATCTCCTTATCACTGTATTTACTCGGCCAGCTCTCCGGTCTTCGCTCGGAGCGACAGAGAACGTGGCTGCTGTTACTGATTGGCGCCGCTGCCGTCGTTTTCGCTATCAGCCCGATCAGCGACGCCTCCTTTTATTACGCACTGAGCCGCTGCTGGCTGCCGGCCTCCTTCGGGATACTGTTTGTTTTCTCGTTGGCCGTGACCGTTGCATCCTGGCTCCATACGGACAGAGGAAGGAGTAAACGATCCGATGCCTGATTCGAATTACGAAGCCAAGTTTCGCCAATGGTTTGAAAACTGCGCCGACGTTATCATCCAGCCGGTGTCCGCCGGTGCCGCTCCGGACAGCCCCGGCTATGTGCTTCTCTATTGCGACGGGCTGTGCGATATGAACCGGATCGATCAGACCGTAATGCCGGCATTGCTGAACGGCTTTCATCCTTCCTTGGGTGCGGACGGCCTCCATGTGCCGGGTCTTCGCAGCAACCCGATCGAGGACACCGGCAATATCGAAGTTATATCCCAGCTCGTGTTCAAAGGACGTCTGCTGATCGCCTTCGAGGAAACGGGCCGACTGATCGACGTAGAAATTTGCAGCAGTCCCGAACGCCGCCCGGAAGAACCGAACATGGAAATGTCCGTGCTTGGCCCGCGTGACGGCTTTACCGAGCATATGGCGACCAATGCGGCGCTTATCCGCAAAAGGCTGCGATCCCGTCAATTGTTCTACGAAACTTATCGGCTCGGCACCCAAAGCGCAACCGGGATCGGCCTCTTTTATTTGTCCGACCGCGTAGAGCGGGAATGCTTGGAGCAAATTCGCAGCAGACTGCAAGCGGCAACACCGGAAATCGTCATCAGCGCCTCCCAGCTCGAGGAAATACTCGGCGACTCGCCGTTTGCCGTTTTTCCGCTGTTCAACTATACGGGCAGACCGGACTTTGCGATCAGCTGCATGATGCGCGGCAGAGTCATCGTGCTGATGGAAAACATCCCGCTTGCGCTGATTGCTCCCTCCAACCTGCTGCATATGCTGAAAAGTCCCGAAGATGCCCAGTTCGGATTCCTGATGGTTTCGTTCGGGCGCCTGCTCCGGCTGGTCGGGCTCGTATCCGCCGTATTTCTGCCCGGTTTCTGGATCGCTCTCGTCCAATACAATCACGACCAGCTCCCGTTCCCGCTGCTCGCTACGATCACCGTATCCCGCAACGGAATTCCGCTGTCCGCCCCGCTCGAGATGGCGCTTATGCTTCTGCTGCTGGAGCTGTTCCGGGAGGCCGGAGTACGTCTGCCCAAAACCGTCGGGCAAACGTTAACCGTAGTAGGAGGACTGATCATCGGCGAAGCGTCGATCCGTGCCGGCCTCGTCTCGCCGTCGATGGTCGTGGTAGGCTCGATTACCGCCGTAGCTACGTCAGCGCTCGTTAACCAGAAGCTGAGCGGCACGGTCAGCGTCCTGCGCCTGTATGTGTTTCTCGTCTCTTCCCTGCTCGGCATGTTCGGCTTTATCCTCAGCATTTTGTCGCTCGTGTTGTATCTGGTCCGTCTGCAGTCGTTTGGACTCCCTTACTTGTGGCCGGTCAGTCCCTTATCCCTGGGCGACTTTCTGCAGGGTGTCATCCGGGTCCCTTGGAAGTACATTACTCCTTATTTCCAAAAGAAGAAACGGACGGATCCGAAATCCGGAGCGGGGAGAGATCCGGTATGAGACCACCTGCGCGGAGCCGCATCCGGCGCCCGCTGCTCCTCCTGCAAGCGGTCTTGCTTCTGCTGCTGAGCGGCTGCTGGGATGCCAAAGAAATTCAGGACGTCGCTTACGTTTCGGCTATCGGAGTCGATTACGAGGATCAGCTATACCGGGTCTACGTCCAGTTGATCAGCTTCGGCAATGTGGCCAAAACGGAGGGTGCGACCGTCGGTACCGCCCAGAAGGCGCCGATCTGGGTCGGAACGGGAGTCGGACAGTCGTTGAACGAGGCGTTTTTCGACCTGTACGGAACGTCCCAGCTCCGATTGTTCTGGGGCCACGTCACGTCGCTTGTATACAGTGAGCGATTTATCCGGAAAGGGCTGAACGAACTGATCGATCTGGTCAACCGGTACCGCGAGATCCGGTATACGAAATGGGTGTTCGGTACAAGCGAACCAATCGATAAGCTGTTCGCCACTTCTCCACTGTTCAACCTGACGCCGCTCAGCTCGATTCTTCATCAGCCCGGAGAGCCGTTCAGGCAAAATTCGGTGGTCGTTCCGCTTCAGTCCCAGCGGTTCATCTCGTTGTTCAATGAACCGGCCGAGACGGTTCTGCTGCCGAGACTGGAGCTGCACAAAGGCAATTGGAAAATGGAACAAAAACCGCTCGGTATGCTGCGCATGCATGGAGCCTTTGCCTTTGCGGGCGGAAAATTCGTTGGCACCGTGCAGCACGAGAGCTTTACCGGCTTGCGGTGGCTTCACCCGGAGACGATCCGCACTCCCCTTCATGTGTACAAAAACGGAGAGCTTGTCGCCGCCCTTGTCATGAACAAGCCGAAGCCGCGGCTGGAATGCTCGGCCCGGCCGTCCGAAGGCCAGGTGAAATGCCGGCTTCGTTTAACCGTTCACGGTTCGATCAACGAGTTGTCTGCCGATATCGGCCTCTCTGCCCTCGAACACGAAGCCGCGGCTGCTATCGAGAACCAGATTCGCGATGCTTATCAGGCAGGAGTGAAACAAAAGCTCGATCTGCTCCAGATCGGGAACACGCTGTACAAAAAACAGCCCGCCCAATGGCACGAGCTGTTCGCGGACCAATTCCCGTTGAACGAGCAGTCGCTCGAATCGATTCAAGTACAAGCCCATATTTTATTCACCGGCAAATATAAAAATCAGGCAGCCCGCTGAATGAAGCGAAGGCTGCCTCTGTTTTTCCGGTCAGACGTTGTTTTCCACAAACTCAATCCGGTTGCCGAACGGGTCCCGGATATGGAAGCGGGTCTTGCCGGCAATGGGCTCATCCTCGTTAGCGCTAATTCCTGCCTCCTCCAGCCTGCTGCGAAGCTCCCCGATTCCGTGTACTTCGAAGGCGGGATGCGCCTTGGAGGCCGGAACAAAATCGTCCTGCACGCCAATATGCAGCTCATGCACCCCGCAGCGAAACCATACGCCTCCCCGCTTGCGGAGATTTTCCGGCTTCGGGATCTCCTCCATACCGAGCAAGCCGCCAAAAAAGCTTCGCGCTTCTTCCTCGCATCCTCTCGGTGCGGCCAATTGGACATGATCGATTCCTGCGTAACGATAGGACATAGGACTGGCCCTCCTTTTTATATAGTTTCATTAAATGAAACCATATTTTACAGAGTGATACTCCTTTAGATAGTATATTACCAGCTTCTATAGGTTTTGTCATCCGGATTCCGGCACCAGTAGGCGTCTCTACGCGAAAAAAACTCAAAAAGTCCCAAAGACGCCCCGTTCGGATTCCTGATGGAAATGATACTTCCAGTAGTCAGTGTTACGAATCGACTCTAAAGTCCGGGCGCTCCTTTTCGTGTACAAACCCTGCATTGGAGTGAGAGGGAATGGGTACCTTCGATCCAGCCGCTCGTTGATGAGGTTTGGTGGTTGCAAATCGACTCCAAATAAGAAATCCCATTCCCCTCATTTTTGTGATCAGGCTGTATTCGCCTTCGTCTTGGGACCGGTCATAAACCCGGATGTGCCAAAACGTATGCGCACGAACTCTGAACCAGATAGGAGTCTTTGTGGATTTTAACAGCTTCAAACCGCACTAGCGTTGCATAAAAGCTAACATCATAAAACATCTTCTTTTATTTACTAATAATGTTAATAAATGATGCATTTTC
>NZ_JBYUPU010000078.1:0-13487 GCF_058135425.1 Paenibacillus sp. MAH-35 | reverse complement strand
CTACAGAGGAGCAACTCAACATTAACTGGATATTATGGTTACGGTACTGGTATGCGCATTCAAAAATATACATGACAAACAAGCCTCGAAACAGGCTTCAAATAAAATTATCTGATCATCTCGCTAAAGAATAGGTTATTGAGGGGTTAGAAGCGCAACAAGAAAGAAGGCGGTGAACCCCTCGCCTCTGGAAGTTGCGGCGATTAAGCGACAGCAAAATCCATTTAAGTAGGACGGAGGCGCTTCGCGTCGAGACCATGATAGGCTTTGACGTGACGTTTGAGATGCATCATTGTAGGTGATCCGGTCTCTTTGATCGGATTTAACTCTTTGACTTTTATGCTGAAACCCTTCTTTCACCCGCGCTCGATAGGAACCATATTTACGTCGCTGCTGATCGTGCTTCCTGCTTCAATCGCGAATTTGACCTGGGTCGTTCCTTTGACGTCCGTAATGATAGTCCGATGAGCACTTTGTCTTTTTAGTGCCGCGTCCACGCTTTCCGCCTTCTGTTGGCGCGCTCAAGAATGCATCACCGGACGATCCAAACGAGCGTAAACTGGGCGTCGCGTTTACCCATCGCTTTGCTAATATTATGCAAAAAGTAGCCACTCGGGTGTTCTTCAGTGACCACCTACCAACAGTACCTTACGGGATTACGCTAAAAAAGAAGACATCTATTACGATTTTCTCGGAAAGACGTCTTCTTTTTCAGCCGATGAGCGTGCAGTTCTTCGACGGCCTCGGCCAATGCAACAGATGTTTCGGAATAAACGGTTGAATTAACGTAAGCTGGCGAGCTTTAGATAACGGGCAATGTTTTCAAAACCGTACCGAATATGCCTATTGTTTCCTTCCAGCTTGCTAAGCATAATTCCGCCTTCCAATGCGGATATTAGAAATGAAGCTGCTGAATCGATATCCAGATCGGATCGGAATTCCTCGTTATGGATTCCTTGTCGCAATAAATCCTGGACTATTCCGTAAAAGTCTCGGAACGTAGCCTGGGCCTTCTCACGCAGCAAGAGATGTCCGTCATCGTGTTCCACCGCCGTATTGAGCATGGGACAACCTCCGATAAAGGGAGGATGATCGACGACGTCGGCATAAATTTCAAACAAAGCGAGTAGCTTGTCCGTCGCCGATTGTTTGGCGGCCATCGCTTGCATAAATTTCTCTTTGACCACGTTTGCCGCATAATCGTAAGCTAGCAACGCGATTTCGTCCTTGCTTGCAAAATGACGATAGAGACCGCCGCGCTTGATTCCTGTAATTTCAGTAATATCATTAAGAGACACGCCGTTGTAACCTTGTCGGTTGAACAGCATTGCCGATTTTTGAATGATCTGTTCCTTTGTCAGTTCGCCTTTTCTCATTCTCTCCGACTCAACCTCCATGCAACGAAAATGCAGAAAGTTCCTTTTGCCATTTACGTGCGTATTTTAAGTCATCTGGATCAGGCAATCTCTATTATACTGATTGACGATTGCATTGAAATTATGTTGATTGCATCGATAGCTCCTACCTAGCAAGAACCTCTCTAGCCGTTTCAATGTAAAATAAAATGATTGGCGAAAGCCACTTGTCTGTATGCCACAGCATCTGTGTATACACGTGCAGGTCCGGAATTTGCCATGGAAGAGCAACAAGTTCGCCCAATGTAACTTCGGCTTTCGCTACTATTTCAGGTAGAAAGGCAATGCCGATCCCCGCCATTGCACATTGCTTAATGGCTTCAGCATTTTGAAACTCCAGATACGTGATGCTATCAACGCCCTCTCTTTCAAATCCCCGGTCAAACATGGTTCGATAGGTACAACCTCTTTCATTGTTAGGAATACTTCTCCGTGAAAATCCTCCAGTTGCAGATCTGTTCGTTGCGTGAGTGGATGGTCTGGGGCGGCGAACAAACGGAAAGTTTCTTCCAGCAACGGAACCACTGCTAGTCCGCTTGAGCGAATGGGTTCATCCGACATAAAAA
The DNA here is from genome assembly GCF_058135425.1 of Paenibacillus sp. MAH-35. NCBI lineage: Bacteria > Bacillati > Bacillota > Bacilli > Caryophanales > Paenibacillaceae > Paenibacillus > Paenibacillus sp. MAH-35. The sequence continues at coordinate 11,506 of NZ_JBYUPU010000078.1, read as the reverse complement.
CGACATCCGCGGCTCCTTCAAAGAAGGATGGCTTCAGTTGCTGAATGGGAACGGAGCGAAAGATGAGACGCGCCCCCGGATTTAGCGAACGAAATAGGCGAAAGACAACCGGAAGCCGATAAGATCAAAGAACCTCGTTGGCACTTATCGTCAGGGTGCCAATTAGATTTCATTGTCATGAACGATGCTGCGAGCTTCGTCCAATTTACCTAGGACGCTTTAGGTATAAGTCAAAAAGCGTTTACCCGTAGCCGTGATAACCAACTGTTTGCCCAAACTTTTATTTGCATCGTGACGTTGGAGGGGACGTAGATCAGCACTTCCGCAGCCCGATTGAAAAGTAATGTTGATTCAACCGTTCGGAACGTATTCAGTTGGCGGAATTCCATCATACCAACCCCATTTACTTTCAACATTATTGTATGTGACTTTGAGGTTCTTTCACTTTTATTGATAATATCACAGATCTATACTTGTAACCAGAAGTACATGTATATGTGAAATTTCATTTGAAAGGATTGACAGTACGAATTGCGCCTATTGCCGGAGTTGCTAAGACTCGGCCCCAAACGTATGTGCTCCTAGAAGGAATAAAAGCACCGCTCATGGCTGCAGTCCGATTCGATTCAAGCAAACTAAATCAGTTGACTTCTGCTGACATGCGCACTGTTGGCCGTGTTTATGCTGGATGGGACTTATCGCAGGCGTTTTACAGAGAGCAACTTTATCTCGAGCTTAAATATAGCTCATTGGAAGATTTTATGATTGGAGTCTGGGAAGATACGTTTATTAAGAATAGATCCACACAATGCCCTTGCCATGTTATTAACAGGCCAGTTTGCGGATATTAGCGCGAACCCTGGAGATTTCGAAAATGCGCTCAAAATCATTAAAGCTCTTGCCTGCGTCATGCCAGGGAGCACAGATCTGATCTCTTCGGCACGGCGGACGATAATGAATACGAGGCTATGTTTATACCTAATGCTGTTTTTATCCTATCAAGTCGAACTAATAGAGAAATATGAAATAACAACCCTGCCCGATCTAATGATGAGGTCGCCAACACTGCTGGCAGACCTCCCAACTACGTCATAAAGCATTAGAACAATAGTGCCAGTAAGCATAATAGCGTTTTCAGTTTGATGCCTTATTTCCCCCGAATAATGGGGTCATTACAAATTACAAGCCTTCCTCCTTAACAAGATCGGCAAATGCTTTGTAAGCATAACTCATATATCTTTCTCTTCTTCTGATAAGACCTGTTTCAATAAATCGATAAGATTCGGGTATAGGATACACATATAGATCTTCATATGGTCCTTTTAAAACCGATTTGGGTAAAATGGTGGAAGTCAACCCAGCTCTCACACTGCTTAAAATCGTTTCTAATGAACTAATCTCAATAAAGTTCTTCAGTGCAATTCCCTGATTATTCAACCATTGTTCCAATTTCGTTCTGAAAGGACAGCCTCTTGGAGAAATCGCCCACTTTTGCTCTGTTAGAGCTGAGACATCTACCGCCCTGCCAGATAATAATACAATTTCATCCGTTAATAAATAATCGATAGCGAAATTTGTAATAGTCAGCTCACCTGTTACAAAAGCAGCATCTAATTCAAAGTTATTTACCTTCTTCAATAATTCAATAGGTTTGCCTGTTTCTAAACGAAGAGTTACTTGTTCATATCGAGACTGATAAGAAGCAATAAGATTCATAAAATTTCCACACGTAATCGTTTCAACAACACCTATTTTCAATGTTCCGCTCGGTTCATCGTGATCTTGAAGCACTTTAATCGACTCATCTGCCATTTGCAAAATGGACTCGGCATACTTACGGAAAATCGCGCCTTTTTCTGTAATCTGAACTCCTTTAGGTTTTCTATAGAAAAGAAGGACTCCTAACTCATCCTCTAGTTTTCGCAACCTTGCAGTTACATTGGACTGAACATAATCCAATCGATCTGCAGCTGCAGAAATGCTTCCTTCTTCAGCAATAGCTTGAAATAACTTCAGGTCGCTTAGTTCCAAGCATTCCACCCCCATCAGAAAAAATGATGTTAACATCATCATCAATCATTATACTTTACAATGCAGTGAATGTATACTCGACGTAGACAATATAGTATCTTCTCGGAATTCTAACCGGGTTGAAGAGGTTAGGAGCGATTTATAAGTTAGGCTACCGTTCGGGCAAATCGAGAACTTCAATATGCCCCACTCTTCTTTCTTGTTCACATACGAGGCGTCCATGTGCTAGCAGAAGTTGTGTTGGCAGAGAATTCCGTCACCCATGGCTTAGCAACTACTTATACTTAAGCTTTGAAGACCAGAAGGAGTGATTCTCTTGGCAAATTCATGTACCACTGAAGGGACTGTGGAGCGAGTGCTTCAGTCCGCGAAGTTCGCCGGCCCGCGCGAATGGGCTGGACTTGCGCTTCTCTCCCTACCAACCATCTTACTCGGGCTCGACCTGACGCTGCTGCATCTGGCGTTGCCCGCACTTGCAGTCGATCTGCGGCCGACAAGCGCACAGGCCCTGTGGATCGTGGACGCATACGGCTTTATGATCGCCGGCTTCCTCATCACGATGGGAACGCTGGGTGATCGCATCGGGCGTCGCAAGCTGCTGATGATCGGGGCGGCAGCCTTTGGAATCGCTTCTATATTCGCGGCTTATTCGACCAACGCCTCCATGCTTATCGCCGCTCGTGCGACCCTTGGTGTGGCGGGTGCAACCCTGATGCCATCTACGCTCGCACTTATCAGCAACATGTTCGTCAACCGTCACCAGCGCGCGCTGGCGATTGGGGTTTGGGCGACCATGTTCGCGCTCGGCATGGCGGCTGGCCCGGTTGTGGGCGGTTTATTGCTAGAACATTACTGGTGGGGTTCTGCCTTTCTTGTTGCGGTGCCGATGGCCGGAATCTTACTTGTAGCCGCACCATTTCTCCTTCCGGAATACCAGGCGCCACAGGACGGGCGGTTGGACATCCTAAGCGTCGCTCTTTCGCTCTTATCCCTGCTGCCTATCATATACGGCATCAAACAGGTCGCCAAATATGGTTTCGATACCGGAACGGCGCTTGCGATTGCTGGTGGTCTTGCCTTCGTGGTCTTGTTCGTTCGGCGACAGCGCCGACTGGAAAGTCCTCTCATAGACTTGGATCTTTTTACTAGCAAAGTGTTCAGCGTCGCTTTGGTCGTACTCCTAGTTGGCCTCATCGGCGTCGGCGGAACGATGCTGCTGGTCACTCAGTACCTACAACTGGTCGCTAGCCTACCGCCGACGGTAGCGGGGCTCTGGATGGGGCCGCCGGCGCTCGCTATGCTGGCCGCTGGCATCGCGGCACCGCTGATATCGCGGCGTATCCGGCCCGGCTATGTGATCGCGGGTGCGCTCGGACTGTCGGTTATCGGCTACTTGATGCTCGCACGCCTCGAAAACGAGCCATCTGGCATTGCTCTGGTTACCGCTGCGTTTTCAATCGTCTATCTTGGTCTTGGCACGATCGCTGCACTAGGCACGGATCTGGTGGTAGGCGCCGCGCCAGCGGAGAAGGCAGGATCAGCCTCGGCCATGTCCGAGACTGTGCAGGAACTCGGTCTAGCAGTTGGCATTGCTGTGCTGGGCAGCCTCACGACCGCCATTTATCGCAGCCGGATGTTCGACCGGATACCCGATACGCTGTCTCAGGATGTCCACAAAGCTGTCGGAGACAGCCTTGCGGGGGCAGCCTCGGTAGCGCAAGAACTGCCTCCCGGATTGTTAGAGGAGGCGCAGGCAGCCTTCACGGCGGGATTCAATGTAGCAGCGGCAACGAGCGCAGTCAGCATCGCGATCCTCTCTATACTCGCAGCCGTTATCTTACGCCATATTGGAACTGACGGCGGTAATGCCGACGGCGATGAAGCTGTTGAATCCAAGCTAAACTGAGTCGTAGCATGCTGACGAAACGACATTAAGAGGTGCTGAAGGCTGGACGTACAACAAGAAATGGCGGCTATCCGTAATTATAGGATAGCCGCCTTAGGCGTTAATACTTACCTTCATGACAGTACTTGTAAAAAATGTGCGTACTTACGCGCAAAGCATGAAGCTCGTATACTCAAGATGAAAAGAAGGAGGAGAGTACTTTGAAAACATTGGTTATCGTCACGCACCCGAATATCGAATCCTCAGTCATTCATAAGCGATGGGCAAAGGAATTAATGCTGCACCCTGCAAAGTATACCGTTCACGAGCTGCACCAAGCTTACCCTGACGGAAACCTTGATGTGGAGCGTGAGCAGATGCTGGTGGAATCGCACGGCAATCTGGTGCTTCAATTCCCGATTTATTGGTTTAGTTGCCCTCCATTGGTTAAGAAATGGCTCGACGAAGTACTAACGTACGGCTGGGCTTACGGTTCGAACGGGGATAAAATGAGGAACCGCAAAGTCGCGTTGGGCGTATCGACCGGAGTTAAGAAAGAAGACTACAGCGAAGTGGGGAAATACCTTCCGCTTACGCAAATATTGGTCCCGTTCCAACTCACCTTCGAGAAATACTGCAAAGCGGATTATCGTTCGTTCTTTGCCTTCTATGGGACCGAAAGTGAACCCGGCGAACTGCTGCCTGGTATCCAAAACGAGACATCAGAAAACGCAGTAGACAAAAGCGCGATCGAATACTTGAGCTTTCTAGATAAGCTCTAAGAAAAATATCTCCCGTGTCTTGATCGATACGGGAGATGTTTCGTCTATATCGTTATCGCTTACGATTTGCCCGAATCCTCGGTCCTGTTTTGCTCCCCCCAATTGCACATCAAGTTCAACACCGGCAAGAGTGAAATGCCGCGTTCAGACAGGAAATACTCCACCTTGGGAGGAATTTGCGGAAACTCTTGACGTATGATTAGTCCGTCCCTCTCCATTTCTTTCAACATGAGACTAAGCGTCTTGAAGGTAATGGTCCCGATGCACCGCTGCAATTCATTAAATCGCATCACCTTACGTTCTGATAGCCAATACATAATTATCATTTTATACTTGCCGCCTATTAGAGAGAGCGTATATCCGAATCCAGTATCCAAAAGCTTCACTCCGGGCGGTACACATGTATATCGAATAAAAGCGCCTCCTTATGATAAATGACTGATGGATTAATGACTTGACTTTGTGCCGGATGGCGACACTTCAATCCGATAGGAGCCGCTTTTCTCCCCGGCTGCCGCATCACCTGATTAATCGCTCAAAACTCCTGATCCTTCTCCGTAAGAGAGCATTCCTCGCTGACAGGAACAGTGGCAAACACTTCCGGGAGAACGATCCGGCACTGCTCCCCCCATTCCACTAGTTTGCGAAGCCCTTCGACTTCGGACAGTCGCCTCTTCGCAATGGCATGAATAATTTCCGGTTAAGGCAAGAACGTAACTTCGCTCAGCAACTTGAGGATCTTTCATCCGATCCCCTACGGCGTACGCCCCTTCAGTTATTCCGATAAAATCCGAACAAACATTTTTTATCCGGAATCCGTGAAATGCCTGTTACTATGGGCAGCTTGGAGTGTCAGCCGAAAATTCGGAATGTGCAGCCAAACGGTTTTCAATTTGCGTATGAGATAAGAGCAAGCCCACAAGCGCAAGACCGGAATGGGCCGTAAGCTGCCCCAGCGATTGATCCAGTTGGAAACGTACAGGACTCACGGTGCACCTCCGGGGTGAGGTTCGGAAATACCAGAAAATCTTGCCTTTCCTCTATTTTACTCCACCTCAAGGCCATTTTCTAATAGTATTATATCAGCAGTTTCACGGATTCAGGAGATTGAAAACCAGGAGAATAAGGTACTTAACTAAAAAAGCCCCTCATCGTCAGACGAAGGGGCTCTTGGGCTCTTGGGCTCTTGGGCTCTTGGGCTCTTGGCCATATATATGCGACAAGTAATTCGGAGCGACCATATCGACCCCGAACAGCTGCGACATGGCCCTTCGTTACTTGTGATTCCGTAGATCCCGTTATGTCTGAAGGTAAATGATTCGATTCGGGAGCTACTGTCCACTCGATTTCAAATTCGCAATTTCCTTCTCGGCCATCTCCGCTGCGGTCCGCAAAGCGGTGTTTACATCCAATTGGCTTTTGCCGAGCTGGTACCAAGTTTTTTCCAGCTGGTTGTTAGTGATCGCTTGGTAAGGCGATTGCTGGAAAGGCGCAGCGGGTTTGTTTCTCGTCAGCGATTTCAGATTTTTCCCTTGCAGGTGCGGATTCTCCAGACCAAAGGCGTCTTTGACCTCTTGTGTCTTCACGACCGGCAAACCGAGTGCCTGCCTGGAAATGCTCACCTGGTACTCGTCGCTTGTCATATAGGCGATGGCCTCGAAGGCGTCGTCCTTATGCTTGCTGACGCTAGCGACATAAGCGAGCGTCAGCATCGCTTGCGAGCCTACTCCGCGAAGATTGTCGAATTCCGGCAGCGACACCATATCCCAGTTCACGTCCTGCTTCGTAGTCGGGATCGTATATGCGTACATCGCGGCGACTTTATTAACCAGGAAAGCGTTGCTGACCCCGCGGAAGTTCGTCTCCACAAAAGCATTTCCGGGAATTTCATAGAACCGGTTAATGTTCCGCACGAACTGCCCCCAGCGGTCATCGCTATATAACAATGGCTTATCCGTCTTCGGATCGGCAAAGCCAAGCGACATTTGGTTCATCCAGGCAATACTGTACGATTGAGTAATGAAGCCTCGGTACTGCGTTTCCCCGTCCTTCCGGGTCATCGTCTTGGCCAACTCGTACGTTTCGTCCCAGGTCATGCCGTCCTTCGGATACGGCACGCCGAACTTATCGAACAAGTCCTTGTTGTACATGAGGGACAAAACGTTCATTTTGAACGGCAAAGCGTACAGGCCGCCCTTTGAAAGCGCTCTTACAGCATCCACGGCGCTTGGCTCCAATCGGGACAAATCAAAGTTGTGTTTCTTGATCAATTCGGTCATATCGTATTCGAATTTAAAAGGCGTGATCAGCCGGTAATGATTCGTATCTGCGTTGAGAATCACGTCGATCGGCTCTTGTGCCGCGAGCAGATTGGCGAGATGGCCTGCCGGATTCGTATCCGGGGATTGCACGTAATTGACCGTAATGTGTGGAAATTTCTTCTGTATGGCATTTCCGTATTGCGCCATCCAGTCTTCCTTTAACTCTCCCGAGTTTGGATTGTAAAAGGTAAGCGTAACCGGTTGTTTCGGTTTGTCAACTTCCGGCTTTGCCGAATCGATATTTTTTGCTGCATCGCCATCTCCTCCCGTGCCGCACGCGCCTAGTACGAGAGCAAGCGACAAGAAAGGCAGTACGGCCTTTGACACTCTTTTATCGTCCATTTCTTCCACCCTTTTTATTAAAGTTTCAACTCTCAGGCGTACCTTGAATGAGTTCGACGATATCGATCAACCCTGCCTCAAGTCCGCAGCCTACCGGCTCGCTTGCCCATTTGCCGCCCTGCTTGAGTGCATCGACCGCCTTGTTCAAAAAGTGTACGGATTGATCCCGGCGCCCGGCTTTCCAATGATGGACAGCCTGCCGTACATCGTTGCTGGTCTGCTTGTAGAGCGGTTGCCCTAGACTTCCATCCGCAGTTGCAGCTTCGATCCGTTCCATTATATAGGCCAGCGCAAGATCGGGGTTCGTGTACCGCCACAGCTCATGCCTTTTGCCTTCGATACCCGAGCGCATGTACAGATTGCCGTTCCGGTCTGCAGTCAGATAGGAAAACTGGCGAGTGTTGTCCAAAATCAAAGCTTGCTTCGTCTTGCCGTCGATTCGGAAAAATTGGCCGCGCGCCGTTCCGTATACGTTACCGTCCTTTCCGGAAGCCATGAACGCATCCGTCCATACAGTGCCCGTATAGCGGATCGGCAAAACCTCGTGCGTTTCCGTTACCATCCGGGAAGCGGTATTAAAAATAAACAGTACCCCTTCGCCAAACCCCCAGATGTTGCCGTCGGGACCGACGATCAACGATGTTACAGCCTCGTTCCCGGGCACGGGGACGATTTCCAGCTCCTTCTGTCCGGTGGCCGCATCCCATACGAACATCTTTCCTTCAGTCGCCGTCGGAGCCGGCGCACCGTAAGCGCCCCAGATCGATGTACCCCCATACACTTTGCCGTCCTTGTAAGCTAGCGTGATAATGCTTTGATCCAGAACCAGATTGCGGTAAGTTTGCAGCGCCTTCGTTGCCAGATCGTAGACAATGAACGCTCCGCCCAGTTGGCCGTATTGAGGCACAGTACCCATAAACAGCTTGCCTAGCTCCTGTACTCCTACCATGCCGAACGGACGATCCTGCAAGCTGTCGGCAGGCAGCTTCGCGATTTCGGCAGGATTGCCGGTTCCAGTCGGCCGCGAAGTATCGAACATCGCCAGCCTCGCTTGCGGGTATATTCCAAAGTAAAGGACATCTCCGATAGCCGTTATACCTTCGGCTTGACTGATTCCGAGCGTGACCGGTTCCATGACGCTGGTTGCCGGATTATAGATGCCAACACCACCCTGTATTCCGGAGCTGTACACCTTCCCGTCCGGTCCTACCCCAATGGAACGAATCTCGATTGGCTGACCCGGCACGTCGATCGGTTGACCTTGTTGCTTCGCCGCCGCGAAATCGTACGTTACCGCGGCATTGTAGCCCGCCCAGGAAGACAACGTGTAGACCGGCGCTTGTGGTGTTCCGGTTTGGATAATTCTGGCGGATTTCCAGCCGTTATATTTGCCGAACCGGAACACGGGTGTGGTCTGCTTCGTGGCAAATTCGTACGCGTGCACGAATGCGTCCCCCGGGGTAAAGAAATACGCCTTCGTTCCGTCCGGAGATGGAATAACATCGGTCGATACGCCTGTACGCGTATATTCAATCGCCTTCGTTAGCTTATCCATCACGATGAGTTTGGATGACTTGTTCAGTTGGATGAACAGTTTGCCTCCGATCAGATTGATACTGTTCGGGTATTCCTCGACTGACAAAGACCCGGGCATCCAATTGGCGGACACCGCTCCGGTCGCTGGATCGAATTCGACCAGCCTATTGCTTGTTCCCGTTCCGACGTAAAACAGCCCGCGTTCGGCATCGTAAGCGGTCGCCTTAATATATTTCTCACCCGGCACAAGCGTGCCATAGCTGCGATAGACTCCGGTAGCGGGGTCATACTCGAACATTTTGCCGCCCGGATAAGTGCCACCATACAGCTTGCCGCCTGGACCGTTCGTCAGGCCGTAAATATACGTCTCGCCCGCGACCGGTTTGCCGAGCGATTCTAATTCGGCGCTTCCCGGCATGTAACGGAACAATTCTGCAGAGCCGGTTGTCCCAATGTATACGTTCCCGTCAGCACCAGTTGTCATGGACGGAGCGCTGGAAGTCCCGGGGATTTCAATTATTTTGTCCACCTGAAGCGTAAGCGCATGCACGGAGACGAATTGAGCCGGAGAGCCGTTCACGGAGGCGCTGATATAAGGAGTCCCGTCTGGGCCGTCGAATGGCGCGCCTCCTACGCCAACTACCCGCTTGAGCGGCGTTCCGAGCATTTCGTAAGCGCCGGAAGCAGCATCTTGTGCGTCGACCAGCTTCGGCCCCATCGCTGTCGTACTGTGTGCCAGCATGCAAACCAACAGGCAGTTGCCCATTACTTTGGAAAGTTTCATTGTGGAAGTTCTCCATTCCCTTCATGATTATGGTCACCAAAAAACGAAACAGGCCTTTAAAGCTTCATCCCCTTTTTAAAGTCGTTCGGCCGAATCGTGCATCGCAGCATTCTCGTCTTCCCGTCCGAAATATAAGGCCGCCCTTCGCGGTCCTCGGCTAGAAAGCGCGCTCCGTCTTCGACAAGTGTCTCTTTCAGTATCTTTTATTGGTTGGTAACGGAATAGGCTCCTTCCCAGCACGGTTCTGTAATGCTCGCCGTCTCTGTCGAATCGCAGTGAGGCGTTTCTCCGCGATTGCTCACCGTAACGGAGCTCAGGGAACAAGTGGCTAAGTGAACATAGCACCTGTCGGATCGAAGGCGAATACTATCCTTCCACCATGTCACACAGCGAGCCGTCCGTTCCGATCGTCAATTCCGTAATCGCTTTCAATCCGGGACTTGCAGCAGAATCCTCTTCGCTTCCTCTGTGAACTCATCGAAGACGAGCGGCAATTCCGCATCTGTACGGGCAGGTTCGTCCCTCTGTACAGCTTGCCGCTGTAATGAACAATTGTAACAATGCAGAGATCTGGGAGCGGGTTGCGACATACTTTGTGCTTACCGGTCTGCGGCTCGTAGGCCAATTGACGCGAATTGCTTCCACCCCGGGTCGTCGTCTAAGACTGCGCCGGGTCGTATTCGAACAGCTTGTCGTGTCGATATACGCTGAAGTGCATTATACCACCGGCCATAACGATATCCGTCTACCCGACTCTTTTATACTCGGTAAAAAATCTGGTAGACGGATCGAATATGGTGGGACCTCTGACCAGAAGCTTACCAGTGTAAATTTGCCCTTCCGATCCCACGCAAAGCCGGGTTTGCCTATCCGGCAGCCTGCCTCGATCAGCGTCCGCCCGGGGAACGACGATTGAGCCGCCATCCGGCGGGACTGTATTCGTAAATACCGCTCCCAGGTACGTCCCCCGAACACCGTGTCATCTCCTACTCGAACCAGAGAATAACCGGACATCGCTACGGGAGTCGGCTTCAAGGAATATCCTGTTAGTTATTTTTGCTGCGGTAGTTTTTTTATTTGGCTTTAATAACTCAAAGCTTCTTGTCGTGTGGCTTCCATGGAAAATGATCGCATGCATTCGGATGCACATCGTCGTGAACATGTTCATTGACAATCTCCGCTAAAAAAGTCAAATAAGCGGTATGCGGCTTGCGGCGGAGCACTTCCGCGAGCGCTGCCGTGAAAGCCTGTTCTATGCCGAGCTGCGGGACGGCCTCGTATACTTCCTCCATAAAAGAAGGCGGCAACGTATCGTCTAGAATAAATCCGGCATCCCTGAACGTGCCGAAATGAAGCAAAGCCACTTCCGGCTCTTTACGTGCTGCAATTTCTATACTCGTATGGAGGGCGATCGCATCCCAAGCGATTGATATTTTCTCAGCCGGATATTGATGTTTGGTCAAAAAGTCGGCAGCGGCATCCGCGCCGTCGATCTCGAACCTCGCCTCCCCGATAAAACGTTCGACCACGCCGAGGTCATGCATGATGGCGGATAGATACAGCAACTCCGCGTCGTATTTTTTGTTCATCCGATTTCCGATCGACGCGCCAAACAAGTAGCTTCGAAGCACATGATTAAAGATGGGAGCTGGGGATACTTCTCGAACTAGCTCGGTCGCTTCTTTCGACAGTTTCGTGTCAGGCAAAACAATTCCCGCAATTTCTTTGATCATGACCTACACCTCACAATCCCGATATTTTTAGATATCGCTCGGTTTTTGATACCGTTCGATATCAAAATCCTAACAAAGCTCTTTTGCTCCGT
>NZ_JBYUPU010000077.1:0-15193 GCF_058135425.1 Paenibacillus sp. MAH-35 | reverse complement strand
AATTGAAACATGCTGAGTTGAATCAAAAAGGAACTGGGAGCACATTTAAAGCTATAAATAAACAAAACTTAAGTGAGATTATTTGTCCTCTCCCACCTCTCGAAACTCAAAAGCAAATTGCCAAAACATTAGACACCGCCGCGGAACTGCTTGCCATGCGCAAACAGCAGCTTGTAGAGCTGGACAACCTTATCAAATCCACCTTTAACGATATGTTCGGTGATCCTGTCACCAATGAAAAGGGGTGGAATTTGAAAGCTATTGGGGACTTTTCAGTAGTAAAGATAGGCCCATTCGGTAGTTTACTTCACGTAGAGGATTATATAGAAGGAGGATTCCCGCTTGTCAATCCTTCTCACATAGTAGGTAACAAAATAGTACCAGATATGAGGCTGACATTGAGTAAAGAAAAATTTAAAGAGCTTAAGAGTTATAGTATGAAAACGGGTGACATAGTCGTTGGACGAAGAGGGGAGATAGGACGTTGTGCCGTAGTTGATGACGAAGGGTTTCTGTGCGGAACAGGAAGTATGTTTATAAGAATTGAAAATGACTATTTACCTATGATGCTACAACGCATTATTTCATCAGATGCAATGCGAGCGAGATTAGAACATCAATCGGTTGGTGTAACAATGAAGAATTTGAACGCAGGTACTATTTCGAATTTGGTGGTTCCTATGATCCCCCTCCATCTTCAAATCCAATTCGCCAACATCATAACCAAAATCGAAGAGCAAAAAGCTCTTGTGAAAAAGGCGATCGACGAAACGCAGTATCTGTTTGACAGCTTAATGAGCGAGTACTTTGAGTAAATCGACCATAACTACTTAGTTGAGAAGGTGAATATAATGTCTGCAAACTTTGAATTCTTACAAGGACAAACCGAATACACGTTGTTTGCTACTGCATGCATCGAAGCGGAGCGGGTGCTTGCCACCTCCCCTGCGATGGCGGCGGTCGGCAGCCGCAAGGCTTTTGAGCTTGCGGTGAAATGGGTGTATGCTGCCGATAACACCATTACCATGCCCTATAAGGACAATTTGCAGGCATTAATTCACGAGCCCTCATTCAAATTCGCAATGGAGAACCAGACATGGGGCAAGCTGCCCTATATCATCAAGCTGGGAAACCTTGCGGTACATACCGACAAAGCGATCAGCAGAAGCGATGCAGTTCTTTCGCTTTCCGCGTTGTTTGAGTTCGTACAGTGGCTAGATTATTGCTATGGTGCAAATTATGAAGAACGCCATTTCGCGGAAGAAAATATTCCTGCCGAAAAGGTCGTTCTTGACGAAGCGAAGATCAAAGAAAAAGATAGCTTAATTGAACAAAAGGATTCCGAAATTGAGGCACTCCGTGCCAAGATCGCGGCTATGAGTGATCGACTTACTGCTGATAAAGAGCAGCATAAGGAAGAACGCCATTTTAAACCTGAGGACATCTCTGAGTTTCGTACTCGTAAAAAATATATCGATGTGGACTTGAAGCTGCTTGGCTGGATATTCGGCGATGATGTGCGAGAAGAAGTGGAGCTTTACGGTATGCCTAATCATGAGGAGAAAGGCTATGCCGATTATGTGCTTTACGGCAAAGATGGATTACCCCTTGCGATCGTCGAAGCTAAGCGCACCTCCAAAGATGCGAAAATCGGAACTCATCAGGCCAAGCTCTATGCAGACTGCTTAGAGAGAATGACCGGCAGACGCCCCATGATGTTTACCACCAACGGCTTTGAGACCAATCTTTGGGATGACGTAACCTCTCCACAGCGCAAAGTAAGCGGTGTATTCTCAAAAGCTGATCTGGAAAAGCTGATGAACCGCCGCAACGAACGTAAAGTGTTAGACGAAGTACTCATTGATGATAACATCACAGACCGTTACTACCAGAAGGAAGCTATCCGATCTGTATGCGAGAACATTACGACAGGTCATAGACGAGCCTTACTCGTCATGGCTACAGGAACAGGTAAGACGAGAACAGCGTCCAGTTTGACCGATGTTTTATCCCGAGGTGGATATGTAACGAATATCTTATTTCTGGCGGACAGAACGGGCTTGGTTAAACAAGCTAAGGATGACTTCAAGAATTATCTACCGGATATGTCCCTATGTAATTTGTTAAGTAATAAGGATGATAAGACCGCTCGCATTGTATTTTCAACTTATCCGACCATGCTTAACGCTATTGACCATGCCAAGAGTGATGATGGCAAGCGTTTGTTTACTCCTGCCCACTTCGATTTGATTGTTGTGGATGAAGCGCACAGAAGTATTTTCAAGAAATATCGTGCGATATTTGAATATTTTGACGGTATCATTGTAGGTTTGACAGCAACTCCGAAGACGGAAGTTGACCGTAATACGTACGATTTCTTCGAGATGGAGAGCGGCGTGCCGACCTATGCTTATGCCTATGAGACCGCAGTAGAGGTTGACCACGTGTTGGTACCTTACCATAACATTGAAGTCACGACGAAGTTCCTGGAGCAGGGGATTACCTATGATAAACTTTCCCCAGAAGATCAGGCGCGATATGAAGAGGATTTCGCAGATGAAGATGGCGATATGCCTGAATTTATTCCCTCACCTGCAGTTAATGAATTTATCTTTAACCAATCAACCGTTGATAGAGTGCTGGAAGATTTGATGACCAAGGGCATTAAGGTAGCAGGCGGTGACAGGTTGGGGAAGACGATTATCTTCGCTCAAAATAAAAGACACGCTCAATATATCATAGAGCGGTTTAATAAGCTGTTTCCGCAGTATTATGGCAGTTTTGCTAAGCGTATTGTCTCCGATGACAGTTATGCCCAAAGTCTTATTGATGATTTTAAGGTTGCGAGTAAAGAGCCTCATATCGCCGTATCCGTGGATATGCTGGATACGGGCATAGATGTACCGGGGATCGTCAACTTAGTGTTCTTTAAGCGAATTCGTTCAAAAACGAAGTTCTGGCAAATGATCGGCCGCGGTACGAGGCTGTGCAAGAACTTATTCGGAGAGGGAGAAGATAAAACCCGCTTCGTCATCTTTGATTATCTCGGGAATTTTGAGTTTTTCCGTCAACACAAGGAGGGTTTGCAGGGCAATGAAGCCCAGAGCCTATCCGAAGCCATCTACGCAAAACGAATTCGACTGATTCATCACATGCAGCAGTCCGTCTTTATCGATGAGTCTTATCAAACGATCCGTACAGACCTGATAGAGACTGTCACACAACAGATAAATGCTCTGAATACGGAACTGGTTTCTGTGAAGATGCAGTTGCAATATGTCGAGAAGTACAAATCTACGGAAGCCTTTATCTGTCTAACGGACCTAGATAAAGCTAACCTGATCACATATCTTGCGCCTATTGTTTATATGGATGACACGGATGAGCATGCCAAGCGATTTGACAATTTTATGTATGGATTAATGATCGCCCAGATTGAGGGACTGCCACAATTCAAAAAAGGTAAGAAGCAGCTGATAGATGTATCTATAAACCTATTGAAGCGTGCTACGATTCCACAGATCAAAGAAAAGCTGCAACTTATTAACACGATTGGAACAGACGAGTTTTGGGAGAACTCTGATTTATTGAATTTTGAGAAGGTACGTGTTGAGCTGCGAAGTCTAGTTAAGTTTATAGTAGATGAGGGTGGAAGGAACCCGATCTATACAAATCTTGCTGATGAAATTCTCACAATCAGTGAGGGAAAAGCTATGTACCAGGCCTATGACTTTGAGAATTATAAGCTGAAGGTTAACCGTTATATTGAACAGAACCGTGACACACTTGCTATTCATAAGCTTCGCAATAACATTCCTCTTACCGTTCTTGACTATGAGAGTTTAGAAAAGATCTTTACAGGGGAGCTTGGCACTGCAGAGGATTATGAAAGAGAGTTTCAGGATACACCGTTCGGCCTGCTGGTACGAAAAATTGCTAAACTGGAATATGAAGCCGCGATTGTGGCGTTCTCTGAATTTATTAACGATGAGTCGCTGAGTCAGGTGCAAATCGTCTTTGTCAAAAAGGTTATTGATTATATCGTACAGAACGGCTATATCGATAATGTAGCTGAATTGACAAAACCACCTTTTGATAAACCACAAAGTTTTGTCAAGCTGTTTGATGGAACGAAACAAAGAAGGCTTGTAGAGATGGTTACGAGGATAAAAGAGAATGCGATTAAGATTATGGGTTAATGGGAAGACGAAGTTATGCCGTATAAAACCTTATTTTATAAGGCTTGTACAATATTAGCACAGACTCCAACCAATCCGTGCATGTTCCCGCTGTAGGCAACAGCCTAACAAAACCTAATATTTCACACGTGCATGTATGAGCTGTGCAATTGCTCTGTGGACACATACACCTACGATTACAGCAGATAACAGCAATCAAAACGTAATTGTAGTGGATTGTTGCCTGGATCGCATGCTGTAGCTCCGTATAACTACTTATTACTTTTTGATCAGCCTTTATTGTTCTAAGAGTATTAAGATTTTGAATTCCACAGTGGAGTAGTGGATAAAGTACTCGGCACTTTCGGCCATATATTTCAGTAGTTATGATAGTGTGCAATAATATTAATTGAGTTTTATAACCTTTCTCCTATAGCCGACATCTTAATTGGTGTCGGTATTTTTCATAGACGTAAAATAAGACATGAGGTAAGATATGGGAGAGAGGGGGGAATACTTTGAATGAAATAACTGCATATGCAAAAATACTTGACTATATCGGAAATAACTTAATTGCTAACTCAGCAAAATCAAAGGCGATATTCCCGATAAAGAATCCTGATGATAGCACCAAGTTAAATGAGAGCATTTCAGAGATTAGTACGTTAATGAGAAGTCATGGTGAGTGTATCAATATGTTAAATAATATAGAAGCTCCTGATTTTATCAAAAGAGAGCATGAAAACCTCGTCTATGAATTTTTGGAATATCATGAAGGAACAAAAGAAGCTTTTAATAGCATCGATTTGTTAAGAAAAACAATCAACCAGACAGCGTGCGAAAGAGGTCTTATGAGACAAAAACGTGCGGAGACTAACATCGTTAAAATATGTGATGAGATTACGAATAAGTTTACGGAGTAAGCACCCTAACCGGTGCTTTTTCTGTTTTTCACAGAAAGGAGTTATTAACGATGGCATTGACGGCCAATTGGTGCTACAGCCTCATGTCCGCCCGAATCGTACGAGGCAAGGCCGGAGCCCTCGTGGAATTCGTGGTAAAGATCGCGGCCAGCTTGGCGGGCGGTTATGTACAGGTCGAACGGATGCAAGGGGATACCTTCTTGGAATTGAAGCTAAGCGATAATAATTTAATATTAAAAGCAAACTAATTGTTGACATTATCATACACCTATCATATCATCAATGTAACAGATCCGGCCCGCGCCTATCCGATGGAAGCGTAAAGAGGGCCGGACATTTTTTTTATATAGGTGATTTTTCATGACCACAAGTGATGTTGTATTGAAGCCTCCTACCACATATGATAAACAAATTGAGATACTTCGCTCTAGAGGTTTGATAATCTCTGATGAAGCCAGAGCCCTCTCAATATTAAAGCGAGTTAACTACTATCGATTTACTGCTTACGCTCTAACATTTAAACAAGATGATGTGTTCTTTACTGATACAACCTTTGATAAAATATATCGTCATTATGAGTTCGATACTAGACTAAGGCAACATTTAATGAAGGTAGTAGAATATGTCGAAATATCATTTAGAACACACCTATCATATACTATTGCTCATAGATATGGTCCAGATGGTTATGAAGATGAAATTATGTTTTATAATGCAGCTTGGTGTAAAGATTTTAATGAAGAACTTAGTAAAAGCATAGCGAAATCGAAAGATCCGTTTGTAATCCATCATATTGCAAAGTATTCTGGCAAATTCCCTATCTGGGTTGCTGTAGAGGTGTTAACATTCAGCTGGCTTTCAAAACTTTTTAAGAATCTTAAAAATAAAGATAAAAAAGAAATATCAAAATATTACAATTTGCGATATGAGGAAATATCAAATTGGCTACATGTTTTGACTATCGTTAGAAATCGCTGCGCTCATTATAGTAGGATGTTTAATCAAAAGCTACCAGTAAGCGTGAAATTTAGGGAACTGGATAAGGCCAAAGTTATTAAAGAAAACCAGTTATATGCTATGATATTTAACTTGAAATATCTTGTTACTGATATTTCAATTTGGAAAACATGGGTAATAGAATTGGAGTCTATTATAGAAGAGTATAATGACGTTGACATCAGACTATTAGGATTCCATGAGGAGTGGAAGGAACAGCTTGAGAAGTGAGGTTTTAAGGTAATTATAACAGAAGGCAAAAAAGTAGGAACTAACCTAAATACGGTACATATAGTTAACAGTATAAAAGGAAGAGTGCAGGTGTAACCCCGCAATAAACTCGTGATATGACAAATAAATTCGTGCTAATAATCGAATAAAGCCGTGATAAAATCGGGGAAGGGATGAATGGAGATCGGGGCAATCCCGGATCCATCAAGCCCTTCCCCGGTTTTTCCTTCAAGACATTATTCAGATTTTAATAAAGTCGTAATAGAAATGTTGTGTAAAAATTGAGAAAATGACTGTTTTGTAGCATGAGTTTATTTATGATGTCAACGGTGGAATACAGGTTGAAAGTTTTTTTAGCAGGAGTTTATTAAGGATGAACAGCAGGGGTATCCTGCGCCCTTCTTAAATATGAGATGTTAATGCATGTCGAAGTATAGTGAGTAATTTCTTATTAGGCTAGAAATAAATCTTCAAAGCACTACCTTACCCTCCTATAAACAGCCAAACTCTCCCTAAGATAAACCGCCTCATTATCACTCAATATTACTTTTTCTGAACCAAAGTATGCCACATTATAGAGCTTAGTTTCATTAGTATCCGCTCTAATAATAACCCTCTCCGAACTCCTACCCAATAAATAATCAGTACTAACCTCGAAGAAGTCCGCTATTTTAATCAACGTTGCAAAGTCGGGTTCTCTTGTACCTTGCTCATAGTTTCCGATCTGTCCACGTGAAAATTCAAGTTTATCGGCCAGTTGGTACTGGCTTAATCCCATCTCGTTGCGTAAAGCTGCTAATCGTACTCCAAACAAGAGATCACCCCCTGTTTGCTATTATAGGAAACAATCAGTTTCCACACTATGGTTGACACAATTAGTTTCCAAAATACCTTGACGAACACATTTTGTTTCTATAATATGGAATACATGAAAACAAAATGTTTCCAAAGAAGGTGGGGATATGGAACGGGAACGCTGTTTGCTGATTCAACTTAGAAGAAACAAAACCCGTGCGGAAGTTGCTGCAGCAGTAGGGATTACTAGACAAATGCTCGGTGCCATCGAGAGGGGAGATCGTAATCCGTCATTACCTTTGGCCAAACGGATAGCTGATTACTACGGAGTTACAGTAGATGAAATCTTCTTTGATGTCTCAGTAAAAGTTGAGAAATGAGGACCGCCCATGAACATACAATGGCAACTCCCCGACAATAGGACTTGGGAAACCAACGTCCCCAGCATCAATCAACTACTCTTCGCCCTAGAAGTGGTCGATGCCGTATCCATACAAGGTGTCTCCTATCAGACAGTGCAGAAGCAGCTGGTTGTGCAGGACGATCATATCTATGTAGCGGTTTCTTTGGTTCACCGGATGGCCGAAGGCCATTAAAAGTTAAGTCAGCCCGGCTGATAAACAACACGAGTAAAGGAGCCGTGAGCATGGTCATTCCTACGGAAGCGTCGATTGGTTGGTTTATTGGATCGTTTGTCCTGCTGTTCGTTCTCTGCACGGTTCTGGAGGTCCGTTTCCGGAAGAAGATCCGGCTGGGGCTTGTGGATGAGAGTAAGTTCTCGCCGGAGCGGCGTGCTGAGATTAAGCGGATCCGTGAGCGCATGGAGAAGAAGACCAAGGACAGCGTGAATTAGAGTGGGATCGAGTAATTCGACTCGCGCGGAGCGAAACTGGGGCTAACTGTCGGAAGCATCAAGAGGATGCAGCCGCCCTGAATAACCACAAAATCAGCTTGCTAACCTATAACTCTTCAAGCCTGCTAGAGGGAAATGCTTCTGGTGGGCTTTTTCGTGTGGATCGTTGCCTATACATTTCACATTTCAACATTTAAAGGGAATTTATTACAATTGTCGAATGAAACAAGTTAAGTGAAAACGAACCTTATGTGGGAGAATACAATGCCAAATCAAAAGTTGAAGAAGAACGGGCTCATTGCTGGATCTGTGTTCACCATTTTATTAATAGCCATTGTCTTGTTTATCTATTACGTGATGGGCAGCCAGAAGCAAAAGGTTGATGAGGGGATCGATGAGAACCGCTCTGTTCGGCTAAAGGTCGCCTATGAACATGCGGATGGGTTTATGAGCAATTATGGGAAGGCCTTCTCGCTTCGCTATCCGAACATCTCTTTCGAGGTAGTTACTGCGGCTCCGGGGGAGAATCTGCTATCGATCTTGGAGCCGGAAGGTGTCGCCCGCATGCTTGAAGAGGAGCAGGTGGATCTTCTATGGATGAACGCGAAATCGTATGAGCAGGCCTCGCTGGACGGGCGTCTCGCTAGGTTGGATGGCTGGATGGCTCAAGATCGCTTGGATCTGGAGGGAATCGATCCCGCCATCCTTACCGATTTGCGACAACGAAGCGGGGGGCATCTGCACGGTCTTCCTCTGGAAGTGGACCGGATGGCCTTATACTACAATACGGAGCTGTTCGAAGCGTATGGGGTCCCGTTCCCGACGGATCGAATGAGCTGGGAAGATATCCTCCAGTTAGCTGCTCGTTTCCCGACAACGGATGAGGAGGGCTGGCCCTTGTATGGACTGAGCGTGTCCTATCCTTCCTCGCCGGGAACTTTGATCGACTTGATGGGAGGTACCAACCAATTGCAGATGCTCGATCCGGTTTCCAAGACGTTTACACTGGAGTCGGCAAGTTGGCAGCATGTATGGGAACTGGTTTTGGATCGCTTCAAGCGCGGAACGGTTTTGTGGGAAGATCAACCGGGCCGTAAAGATTTGTTTCTGCAAAAGCAAGTGGCCATGACGCTTCAGTCCTCCGGGTTCCTGAATCGCTTGCTCCAGCCGGGTACTCATCTGGCATGGGATGTGGTTACAGAGCCTGTTCATCCGGAGTTCCCTGATCGTTCATCCACCTTCGATATACCCAGGATCGTCGCCATCCGCGCGCAATCGCCCAACCAGCGAGAGGCGTGGGAGTTTCTGAAAATGCTGTACAGCAAAGCCATGCTGCAAAAGCAAGTATGGACGACTGATTTGCGGCTTTTGCCTCAGAAGGAACTCTTGTTGAACCGGGTAAAAGCATCGGGTTCTCAGGCCAACGTCAGCGCGTCCTATACGCTCAAACCGGGAACTCCGGTCGTTGATCCGCTCGATACGGTATCCGGTGAGCTCAAACGAATGGTTATTCAACTGATGGACGAGGCGGCTGCCGAAGTGATGGAGGGGGCCATGCCGTTGCAAGAAGCGCTTCAGGTGCTGCAGCGCAAGGTAAATGAGGAGTATGCGAGTAAACAACGATAACAAAGGAATGCAAGAGTGAATAGGAGTCTAACCCATGAAGAAAATAGGGATGGCCTTGTGTACCCTTGGTGTAAGTCTGTTAGTGACAGGATGCTTTCAAGATACGAAAGAAAGCGAAGATCCAACACTGAAAGTTTTGTTTGGTTCGGAACAAAGCTTTTATCATTTATACGGCGATACCTTCGCAGCCAAATTTCCGGATTTGGATGTTGAGATTGTAGTGCCGGAGTCAAGCGTGTGGACGAATGTCAAAAATTATACGCAATTTGTGGAAACAGAGCGACCTGATTTACTTATTCTAAATCCGAGTGATTATGATTTCCTGGCTTCCAATAAGCTCCTGCTAGATCTGTCAACACCGATCAAGCGAAGTGGATTTGATCTGGACCCTATCTCTCCGGTGGTCGTGACCTATTTGAAGTCGGCGACAAACGACGGAGGGCTGTATGGGTTGACCCGTAGTTTTACGAGCAATGTGCTGGTATACAATAAAGATTTGTTTGATCGTTATGGCTTAGCGGAACCGACAGGTTCGATGAGTTGGGAGCAGTTGTACAAGCTGATGGACCATTTTAACCGAACCGCCTTCGCTGGTGAACGGATCTATGGTTACGAGGCTCCGAATAACATGCATCCTTTTCATTTCGTTCAAACGATCGCATCCAGTGGCGGACTCAGCTTTGTTAATGTGGAGACGCGGCAAGTAACATTGAACACAACGGGCTGGAGAAACGCTATTCAACTGGTAACGGACGCTATATCCAGCGGGGCCCTAGGTGGAAAGCGGGCGCAAGAAGGCGCTAGAAACTATATGACGGAAGCGAACCTGTTTGTGAGGGGGAAGGCTGCGTTAAAAGACGGCAACTTTCAGACGGTTAGCGAATGGATCAACAATCCGCCTCCATTTCGTTGGGGAATAACGGGAGCGGTTGCGTATAACCCATCCGAAGAAGCTACAGCCAACCTATTTAGTTCCAATGAGATATTTGCCATTTCCGCGAAAGCCGACCATAAGGAAAACGCATGGCGTGTGATCCAATATTTAAACAGCGATGAACTTGCACGTGCCGAGTCGGGTATGCGGAACGGAATGCTTCCCGCACGGCAGGATTATGCTCCGGAAATCGCCGGACACGATGTCGGTCTGTTTTACCGAATTGCGAGTCCTGGGCCGAGTGTAAAGAGAGACCCGCTATTTGATTTTTTGGCTTTGCCTGAGGCGTTTACCCGTGTGATGCCGTCAATCATACTGGAGGAATTCGACAGTGTGCTGGATGGGAAGAGCACGGTAGAGGAGGCACTTGAGCGCATGCAGCTGAGGGAGCAGGCGGCGCTTGATGCAGCTGTGGTGGAAGAAAGCAAGTGATAGGGCTGTTCAGATAAATGTATGTTATGCTAAATAAAACTGCTGCTGGAAGGGGATATGTACTATGAAATGGTCTGAAATTTGTAGCCATTCCCCCAGTCGATTTGTTTTAGTAGAAGCAATTAAAGCGGTATCAAAGAATCGCTTGCGTACGATTGAAGAAATGACAGTTGTAGAAGAATATGATAACCCCATTAATGCTTGGGAAGGTTATAAGCTTCACCATAAGGAAAACCCTGAGCGTGAATTTTACGTTTTTCATACCAGTAAACAAGAAATTGAAGTTATTGAGGAATATTTTACAGGAATCCGAAAATGAAACTTAGACTTGAGATTCGGATTTAGTGGCCGACATTGGGTTATACCTCGATATGATAAATGGGACTATCAAAAGAATGTATGGTGTTGGTGGTGCAGATGAGTTATGTTACGAACAAATGATAGAAGGCTTGCATATTGAAACCATATTTCTACCTTCGTTTAAACTTCAATTGGGTATGACAAGGGAGCCTTATGGTTTTGATGGAATATTAGGTATAGATTTTATGACCGCAGTTGGTTTAAAGGTCGACTTCAAAAAATGACTGTTGAATCTAATTTCGAAAGTCAAATAGATCAAGGTAGAGCGATGAAGCCAAGGGAATCCAGGATGTGAAAATGTAGCAATTAACCATGCCCGCTGAGACTTGATGCTGCCGTAGCGGAAGAAAGCGAGAACAAATAGTAGGGTTGTTCAAATATAAAAAGTTGATTCAGGAAACCGTTCGGCCTAATCACTATATCCTTATCCGGCCTATACACTTCCAGCCTGCTAGAGGGCCATGGACAACGTGAATTAGAGTGGGATCGAGTAACTTAACTCGGAAGAGCGAAACCGGGGTTACCTGTCGGAGCATCAAAAAGATGGCCGCTCTGAATAACGACAAACCAACTTTGCTAACCTATAAGCTCTCCAAGCCTGCTAGAGGGAAATGCCTCTGGTGGGCTTTTTCGTTTGGACCGTTGCCTGTACATTTCATATTTTAAATGAAAGGGAATTTCCGCAAATGTTGAAGAAAAACAGGCTCTTTGGTGGAACCGTGTTCACCATCTTGTTGATAGCCGTTGTACTACAAATACGGAGTTGTTCAAAACGTATTCCCGTTTCTGACGGATCGAACCTTGATCGATTTGATGGGGCGTACCAACCAATTGCAGATGCTTGACCCGGTTTCCAAGACGTTTACGCTGGAATCGGCAAGTTGGCGGCATGTATGGGATGGTTTTGGATCGTTTCAAACGCAGAACGGTTTTGTGGGAAGACCAACCGAGACGTAAAGATTTGTTTTTGCAAAAGCAAGTGGCAATGACGCTCCAGTCCTCTAGTTTCTTGAATCGCTTGCTCCAGCCCGGTACTAATCTGGCGTGGGACGTTGTCACAGAGCCTGTTCATCTGGAGTTCCCTGATAGTTCTTCCACATTCAATATACCCAGGATCGTCGCCATCCGCGAAGCGTGGGAGTTTCTGAAAATGATAAACAGCAAATCCATGCTGTAAAAGCAAGAATGGACGACTGATTTGCGGCTTTTGCCTCAATCGATCGGATCAGCGACCGGAATTCCCGGTTTGGGTGTATAAAACGCGCTGACGTTGGCTCTTGGATGGACGAGGCGGGTGCCGAAGTGATGGAGGGACAATGCTGTTGTCAAGAAGCGCTTCAGGTGCTGCGAAGATCCTACACTGAAAGTCGCAGCGCAGACAGGAATCGTAAGTTCGTATATAAAGAGAGTGGCATGACGATGAAGGCATGGTGTGCCGAAAATAGACAACCTTTGTCAACTGAAATACTGGCTCTGCAAAATACTTCTGCATAAGGAAAAGGCGCCCACTGGACGCCTTCGACTTTTATATCTTATGAACTAAGGATATTATAATTTCCATTCACATCCATGATGATTCTAGTTATAAAAGATAGTGTTCCACCACCGCCGGCTAGAAACGTAAGCTGTGTATTACCACCAACATGTCCTGCACTTTTCGATGGTTCAACCAAAAGTGTAAAAGGAGCAGGAGTTCCTGCGGTGCAGGACGGGGCACAACTTACTGAAACTGGAGCTGTATGACTTGGAGTTTTCATACTACCCGTGACTCCGAAGCCAGTAGTTGTATTGCGTTGGTACTCCCATTTCCCATAAACGGTTTGAGCATAGTATATTAAATTTGATCTATTTCCGGATGTTGAACCATTCTGATAAGTTATCACATCTTCAATAGCGAGCAACGAAGCATCCGTGGTATTCTCTGTCAACGGAGCTAAAAGACTATATGTGCCGTCTGAATTGACTCTCACTTTATCTTCATCTTGTTTTCTTACCGTAATTGAGTTCAGGTTAACCGACGTTACACTTCCATCCTCATGTGTATAGGAATACGTTTCGGTTTTCGCTTGATTTAGAACAATTTTCCCTGCTCTTTTTTCATTTTCTTTGTTTATTTCACTATTGAGGTAAGCAAAGGCTTTTGATCTTTCCGATTGCTCGAGAGCCTTGGGAACATCAACTTGTTGGGCATACACCGATGTTGACAAAAATACCATCAAACACACTAAAAAAGATAGCGACAACAACTTTTTTGGATTCATTACCAATTTCCTCCTTTTTATTGACTTCACTTAAACAATAGACTACTATCCAAGTATGGTCAATACCTTTTCAGGAAAAAGGAGGCAATAATGCTAGATTATTTTATTTTTTTCCTATATCCTCCACTAATCTTCTTTTTATTTTCTGCTTTGCGTTTTCACAAACGTACTTTAGCTAAAATGGAAGAAATGATTAAAAATCAGCAGGAAATGATTCAATTACTCAAAGACGAGATATCAAACTTACGTAAGTGAAATAAGCATTCACAATTACACATAAAATTATGGTTTTGTTCGTTCTGTCTAACAACCGTTGCGATCTGCTGATATTTGGGTAATTGCTATTATCGAGCAGACTGCGCAGCCGTCGTGGACGTTGCAACCTTGCGCTGGCAAGTCGTCCGAGCCTTTGAGGGATCGTGCTGAACGAAGCGGATGAGCTGGTACTGCTTTAGCTGCGGGATCGCCGGGAGGTAGGCGTACGGCTCCAGCTGTCCGTTCTCGATCGCCGTAGGCTGACCGCCATATCCTTCAATCGATCCCTAGAGGTTGATCGGCTAAGATAACCTTTACGGAATTGGATATTCATTCAATATTTTGGTGGTTTAAGTGTACAACAGTAATTTAATATAATTTTTTTAAAAGGATATTTTTACTAACAAGGGTTCCCTTCCAACATCGGAAGGCTAGCGTATACGGGGTTTGAGTGAGTAGAAAAGGTGTTTGGGGACGAATTGGGGACGTGCGATGCGCATGTCCCCTTTAGGTGCTATTTGGAGTTTGCCGGATACATCTGCATCTGAGGGAGGTCAATGATCATATTGACGCTTTTCAGTTTTTCATTAATCCATCTGAAGAAGCCACGGCGAACCTGTTTAGTTCCAATGAGATCTTTGCCATTTCCGCGAAAGCCGACCATAAGGACAACGCCTGGCGTGTTATCCAATACTTGAACAGCGATGAACTTGCCCGTACCGAATCGGGGATACGGAACGGAATGCTTCCTGCACGGCAGGAATATGCTCCGGAAATCGCCGGACACGATGTCGGTCTGTTTTACCGAATTGCGAGTCCTGGGCCGAGTGTAAAGAGAGACCCGCTGTTTGATTTTTTGGCTTTGCCTGAGGCGTTTACCCGTGTGATGCCGTCAATCATACTGGAGGAATTCGACAGTGTGCTGGATGGGAAGAGCACGGTGGAGGAGGCGCTTGAGCGCATGCAACTGCGGGAGCAGGCGGCGCTTGATACAGCTGTGGTAGAAGAAAGCAAGTGATGGGGTTGTTCAAATATAAAACACGATTGCGATATACATAAGGCAAAGGGCTTATCGGATGCGCTGTTTATGGGGAAATATGGATATTAGTCGTGCTCGTCCAAAAAGGAACGTACATAACAAAAGAAGCACCACGAACTCCATAATGAGGTGGTTTTTTTTTATATTGCACATCTCATAGTTACGCAGAGAATCAGAGAGAAGAAGGATCTCATCGTGATGTATGTGTTCAACGACTCGTAGATAATTGTAGGGCACATTTTCCTTTAATGATGATATGATTTAGATAATTAACTTACTTATTGCGCTCTTGTAGATTGGGGTTGGGTTT
>NZ_JBYUPU010000076.1:0-16299 GCF_058135425.1 Paenibacillus sp. MAH-35 | reverse complement strand
CTTCGCCCAGACTCCCGGGGCTCGGCGCTCTCTTGTCCTCGAAAGGTTCGCTATTACGATGCGGTGGGATTCACGGTCGGTCCATTACGGCCTGTGAATTCGCTTCCTTGCGCTTTGCGCAGTTTTTTCGCAGGGCTTCAGCCGCCGGATCTCTCCTGCGTCTGCCTGCTAGCTACGGGGCGGCTTGGCCCCTACCCCGACTGAACTTTCATCAGCTAGTTGTGTCTAGCTTGGCTAGGCGCGCAGAGTCTTTGGCACCCTTATTTTCGGCATTTTCCGATGACAGGGACAAAGTTTAAAAAGCCTCATGGGTGAGATCGGGCAATCCGGAGCTTCGGTAAAGGGGTTCCCTTCCAAGTCAGTTTACGATTATCTGAGTCGAGCAATGAGACGATTTTGCTAAAAAAAAGGACCTCAATTTCCGCCGCAATGCGGGGGCTGAGGTCCTTTTCGCGTAGAAATGGGGACGTTCCCTGTTCTCTGTTCCCTGTCACGCGAGCCTTCCTGTGACATTGTCTTCGAGGCCATGTACATAAACGGTCATTTTCGCGCCGTCTGATTCCTCTGATACATTAACATAGCTTCGCTCGGATTGTAGCCGAACGTTTTGCGGTAAAGCGAAGAAAAATACCCCATATTCGAATAACCGACCCGAACGGCCGCTTCACTGACATTCGCTTGCCCTTGCTCGAGGATTCGGCGGGCTTCGTTCATCCGCAAGCCGCGCACATAACCGAATACGGTCGTACCGAACAGCTCTTTAAAACCGAGTTTAAGCTTGTAATCGTTAATTCCGGCCATTCTCGCGAGTTCCAGCAGGCCTGGCGGCTCCCTCCACATGCCGTTTAACAGCTCCTTCGCCCGATGAAGGCAGCGGATATCGTCGGCGTTCAGCTTCGACACCGACTGGCTGCGCTTCTCGTCGCCGTCCGCCGCGTCCAGATGGACGACCAGCAATTCGAAAGCTTTCCCTTCCAGATAAAGCTGACGCAGCGCGCCCGTGTACGGGCAATGCTTCAACTGATCGGCCAGATGGGCAACTTGCGGCGAACCGGCCAGTTGACTGCAGTAAAAGGAAGAGCGGGTCCGGGCAGTCATCTCGTCGTAAATCGGCTGAAACTGGCGCAAATCGAAACGCAGCTCCATATGGGACATCGCTTCGCCGGGCATTAACTCGGCACGTACCTTTTTGTCGCCCATATAGACGAGAGAGGAGACACCAGGCGCCATCTCGCCGAACTGCGTATGCTCGTCGGACTCCCAGGCGCCCTGCCCCTTCCACGTGAAGGCGATCTCCAGATGCGGATAGCGGACGTCGACATCGATGGTGATCGGTTCTTCCAAGGTCGCTTCATACCAGCTGATATCCATGCCGCTGCGCAAGCAAGTCCGCCGGACAAATCCGCTCCCGCTTCGAAACGGCAGCTCGTAGACGATCTGCCCGGGCTCCTGCTCCGCCGGGAGTAGGAAACCGCCCGTCTCTTCGTAAATGGAGTTCAAGCCGTATGCCTTCATCTGTATATTCAAGGCGATCCCTCCTGCATCCATGCTCTGACCTGCGCGCCGCTCCGTCCGCGAACGGTATGACGAAACACCTGCTGCGGACAATTGGCAGCGGCGATTATTCAAGGACTACCTGTGACACTATCAGTGTATAACAAGGGAAATGATTTGTACATACGCAATAATGTTTCGTCAGGGAAAGATTTTTCATCGATTTATTTTTTTACACGACAAGTTTAACACCAACAGTTGCCGGTCCGCCTATTCCTTTCAATCAGACCGACGCGGGCGTCTGATACAGCCATACGGCCGCTCAAAATAAATGGAACCCCCGCCCGTACTTCAAGCGAGGATTCCATGCTTATTCCCAACCGTTACTTTTCCAGGCTTGCGGCCGTTCCGCTGCACGAACCGATCCCACAAACAGTACGATGGCCATGAATACGACCAGTCCGGCAATTACCGCATATGGAATATGTTTATCCAACTGATACAGAGTCATGCTCAGGATGGGGGCTATGACGGCTGAGATGCCTTGGACCGACCCGACCAGGCCGGCCACGCCGCCTTGCTGCTCGCGGGATACGGCTAGCGACGCGCCGGCCATAAACCCCGGCATCATCAACCCGGCTCCGATCCCGAACAGGAAGTACGCCAAGAAATAATCGGCCAGATTGACAAAGAAAAGCAGTAAAGCCATGCTGCCGACCAGCAGCAGCGAGCCGATCATAATCATCGGTTTCGGCTGCCATTTCGGACGTTTCATTTGCAGTCCCTGGGTCAGGATCATCGCTCCGCCGCTGAACATAAGGCCAAACGAAACCATTCGCGCCGTTTCCCGGGTCGTCAGAAACAACTGGTCCTGAAAATAAAACCCGCCGACCACTTGGATCGATACGATGCTGAACATCGTCGCCAGTCCGGCGAACAAGTACAGACGGACGTTTCTCTGAAACGGGTTCACCTTGGGAGGTTTTGCCTGAATGACCGGTTTCTGTACCGGGATCAATACAAAAACGATAAAGAAAGCGGCGAGCGGCAGCAAGGCCCCCATATAAAGCGGCCATATTAATCCGATCAGCGCAAAAGCTCCCGCAATCGCCGGTCCAAGCACAAGACCGAGCCCGTTGGCCGCGCCGATCAACGCCATCCCGGCCGAACGCCCTTTCTCATCGGTAATATCCGCCATGTACGCTTGCGCCGTGGACGGTACGGCCGGAATAAACAGTCCGACTAGAGCGCGGGTCGCAACAAGCAGAGCGACCAGAAGCCCGCCGCCGACCAGCTGGTTCAATCCGGCATAGATCGTTGCCGTAAACAGGACGTAACTTACGAACATCCCCAAAAATCCGACCAGGATGATCGTCTTTCTTCCCTTAACGTCGCTCCATATGCCCCACACCGGCGCCATCAGCGCCATCGCTACGGAACCGAGCGAAATAATCAATCCCGAATGCGTCTCGGAGAGCCCCATTTCACGAATAATCGGCGGCATAACGGGAGCGATTATCATTAAGCCCACCATCGCTACAAATACGCTAAAAAAGATACTGAAACGGATTTTGGCCATCATACGATACTCCCTTCGCTCCATCAGCTAATAATCATTCTCATCCCAGCTTAGGAGAAAAGGGTTCCGGCCCGCTACCTGAAGACGGATTAAGAATGTTAGAAAACGGATTTGTTTGCCGTAAAGCTTACCTGCCCAGCTGAACGATACGCCACGAATCGGCAGTGCAAATACAGAAAGACCGCCGCTCCATTTCCGGCAGTCCTTTCTTCCGTCCCGATATATTCCGTCTCGCTGCATTGCGTCTTCCTACAGATCGGCGGTCATGCCGCCGTCCGCCACCAGCACGGCTCCGGTCATGAACGAATTGTCCGGACTTGCCGCGAACAGAACGACCGAAGCGATCTCGTCCGGCTGTCCGACCCGGCCGATCGGCTGCGCATCGTTCCACTGCCGCATGATGTCTTCACGCGGAGTGTCCAGGCGGCTCACGCTTGCTTCCAGCATCGGGGTCCATACGGCTCCGGGCAATACGGCGTTGACGCGTATGTTCGTTTTCGCATAGTCTAGCGCTACGGCTTTCGTCAGCGCCACGATCCCCGCTTTGGACGCGGCATAAGCCGAGTAGCCTTCCAATGTGGCCAGCGCGTGCACCGAGCTGACGTTTACGATCGCTCCGCCTCCGGCCTTCAGCATCGAAGGAATCACTTCCCGGCACAGTAGAAAGACGGAGGTCAGATTACTCGTCATCACCTCGTTCCACTGGGCAAGCGACAGATCGGTCAGCCGCGCTTGCGGACAGACGGCGGCATTGTTGACCAGCACGTCGATCCGGCCATAAGCCTCCAGCGTATCGCCGACCATTTTCCGTACATCGGCTTCGGAAGATACGTCTGCCGCTAGTGCCATCGCCCGGCCCCCGGCCGTCCGGATCTGTGCGGCGACCCGCTCGGCTTTGGCGCCGTCCAGGTCTGCGACGATAACCGCCGCACCGCCATGGGCAAACCGGACCGACACGGCTTCCCCGATTCCGCCGCCTCCGCCCGTTACGATTACGACTTTGTCCGACCACGGTAACTTCATCCCGTCTTCCTCCATCCTCGACTCGTTGTGCCTCCACAGAGCATCCGGGCGGTTACCGTCTCTCAACCTGCAGCAAGTATTTGGCGATCTTCCCCGGTCCACCGATCAGCCGCTCGAAGCATTCCGCCCCGTTCTCAAGCGGTCTCGTCACCGTCCATGGCGACAAATTCACTTTGCCTTGACCGATCCAGGCCAGAGCGGCGGCGAAATCTTCAGCCGAGTAGGCGAACGCTCCGATGGTCATGATTTCTTCCCGAATCATGTCGTTGATCGGCAGCGCGCTGTCCGGCTCGTGCAGACCGGTGAAGACGACCCGGCCGCCCCTCCGGACAGCCTTGACGCACGCCTGCCGGGTGACGCCCGCTCCCACCGCGTCGATGGCCGCATCGAAGCCGCTCCCCAGCTGCGGTCCGAGCTGTTCGAGCTCCGTTACGCCGATCCCGCCCAGCTCCCGGGCGATTTCCAGCCGAGCTTCGTTCCGGTCGACGATCACGACATCGCCCGCGCCGAATACGTGTGCAGCCTGCATAGCCAGCAAGCCGATCGGACCGGCACCGTAGATGATCAGCCGATCGGACGGGTTTAGCGCAAGCAGCCGGACGATATGCACCGCGCAGGCGAACGGCTCGGTATAGGCGGCTTCCCCGAAGGAGACGGCGTCAGGTAGCAGATGGACGTTGCTGCCCGGTACCGCCACGAATTCGGCGAAAGCACCGGGCCGATGCGCGCCGAGCAGGCTGCGATCCGCACACAGCTGGGAGCGTCCGCTCGCGCAGTACGAGCATACGCCGCAAGTTACGAGCGGATTGACGGTTACGCGGTCACCCGCCCGGAATACCGGCTCCCCGGGTGTGCACCGCTCGATGACACCCGCGAATTCGTGCCCCATAACGAGCGGCGGCTTGCGCAGCGAGTTGTGCCCGAGATAACCGCTCAATTCGGAGCCGCATATGCCCGCCAGCGCCACACGGACGAGCACTTCGCCGGGCTGCAGCACGGGAAGCGGCACGTCCCGGATATTCAGCAGCTTCGGCCCTTCATACACAAGCGCTTTCATGGTCGGCGGCGTTTGCGTTTGCCGTTCCCGGTTGTCCGCCGTCGTCATGTTACCGACTCCCTTTTTTCCCAGCCTTGACGGAATAGCGGCAGCCAGTTGCCGACCTGGTACGGATGCTTGCCGACCTCGTCCATATTCAGCGTGACCCCGAGTCCCGGTCCTTCCGGCGGCTGTAAATACCCGTTCTCCACCTTCAGGGCGGGCGTCAGTACGTGCTCTTCCCAAGGTTCGTTGAATTCGTCGAAGATTTCGTGCAAATAAAAGTTCGGCGTCGCCATGTTCAGATGGCTGCAGACGACCGAGCATACCGGCCCTTGCGCGCTGTGCGGCGCGATCACTCCGTTATGGGCGTGAACCATGCCGGCAATCTGCTTCGATGCCGAGATCCCGAGAAATTGCGGCTCCAGCTGGATGATATGCACCGCGTCGTGCTTCAACAGCTCGGCGAACTGTTCCCGGCAGTAGTAATCTTCCCCGCAGGCGACCGGCACCGGACTGCGCTTGGCTACCTCGACCATCGAGGAGATTCGGTGCGGCGGTGTCGGCGCCTCGAACCAGGTCGGCTTGTACGGCAGCATCGCTTCCGCGAACTGCAGCGCCGTATGGACCGAGAAGCGGTTATGTCCTTCGATTAAAATGTCGGTAAGAGGGCCGACCGCCTCGCGAACGGCTGCGATATTTTCAAGTGCCAGCTCGAAATCTTTTCGCTCCACCGTCCGCCAGGCCGCTCCGAACGGGTCGAACTTCAGCGCTGTATATCCTTTGGCGACGACCAGCTTTGCTTTTTCATGAAAGCTCTCGGGCGTTCCCGGGCCGCGGTACCAGCCGTTCGCATAACAGCGCAGCTTATCGTGGCATCGTCCTCCCAGCAGCTTGTACAGAGGCTGGCCCAGCGCCTTGCCCATAATGTCCCAGCACGCCGTCTCGATGGCGGCCAGCGCCGACCCTTGAATCTGCCCGCCGTCCGAATACACGTCGCGGAACAGCTTCAGGCCGATCGCTTCCACATCGAACGGACTCATCCCGACGACGAGATGCTTTAATTCGTGTACCGCCGCTTCGACCGTCTTGGCGAAGCCGTTCAGCGTGCCTTCTCCCAGACCCGTTATGCCTTCGTCCGTATCGACGAGCACGAACAGCCAGTTTTTCCACGGATTTCCCAGTATTGCCGTACGAATTCCGGTTATTTTCATTCCCGTACGTCCTCCCGCATGAGTGATTACGTCCGTCTCAACCGTATCACAGCATTTGGAAAACGCACAATATGCATAACTTGTATACATCAGAGCATGATCGTTTTCACATATTCGATATGCCGTTCGACCAGACGTTCCGTCAGGTGCGGATCGGTACCAGCCAGCGCTTCGCGGATTTGCCGGTGTTCCTCGATACTCCCCCACAATCTCTCTTTGTTTTTGACGAACGTCGTTCGCACCGCCATTAAGAACTTGTCCTGAATACGCGCCATCGTTTCCGTATATTCCATATTGTCAAGCCCTGAGACGATGCGCTCGTGGAATTCCCGGTCCAGCCGGACGTAAGCCGCAATATCGCCCGCTTGAATCATCCGCTCCTGCCGCTTCAAATTATCGTCCAGCTCGTCGAAAAAAGCCCGGTCCATCCTGCCGGTCAGCTTTCTGGCCGCGTAGGTCTCCAACACGAGTCTGAGCTCGTAAAGGTCCAGAATGTTTTTCAGCGAGATTTCCTGCACAATCGCCCCTTGATTCGGCGACTGCTTCACGAGCCCCATCATCTCGAGCCGATCCAACGCCGCGCGAATCGGCGTATTGCTCATCTGCAGCAGTTCCTTCAGCATTCGTTCCGGTATGAACGTCCCGCCCGGCCATTCCCCGCTGACGATGCGTTCGCGAATCGTCTCGAAAGCCCGTTCCTTCAACGTTTGGTGCGCTTGCTGAATCGGCATCCCGGTTCCTCCTGTACGTCCTGTTTCCTTATGATGGTATAATGAATCCGAATCACGTACAAGAGGGGGCTGCTTGACAGATGAAACCGCTGTCGCTCCGAGAAACCGCTTACGAAACCATACTCGAATGGATCATCTCCGGCCGGCTCCCGGAGGGCTCCGTCACTTCCGAGATCGCGCTGGCCGGTTCGCTCGACATGAGCCGGACGCCGGTTCGGGCCGCGCTGCAGCAGTTGGAAACCGAAGGATTCGTCCGCATTGCGCCCAAACACGGGGTACATATCGTTCCTTCCTCCGCCGGGCGGGTCGGCGACTTGTTGGAGACGTGGATCGCGCTCGTA
Organism: Paenibacillus sp. MAH-35; assembly: GCF_058135425.1. NCBI lineage: Bacteria > Bacillati > Bacillota > Bacilli > Caryophanales > Paenibacillaceae > Paenibacillus > Paenibacillus sp. MAH-35. The sequence goes on along the minus strand of NZ_JBYUPU010000076.1, from coordinate 8,881 downwards.
CAGTTCGTTTACGGGCTGCACCATCGATCGAGGAAGACGGGGTTCGCCGAAGTCGCCTCGTTCTTGCTGAGGACTCTTGAGGAAGATGCGCCGGGAACGCCCGATTCCATCAACCGCCTGGAGGGGGACATGTGGCGGCAGTGGGTAGCGCTCGGTCAAAATCGGGAAATGATACGTTTGCACGATATGACAGCAGCCAAACTTCGCTGGCACCGCAACGACCGGCGATGGAGAGCGCCCCATCGGACGGAAACGGAGCCGTGTCTCCGCAATCTGCTTAGAGCCGTCATCTCCTCGCCTGAGGACACCGATCCGGACTTTTTCGCTTATTTGCATATTCTGAAAAAAACATGGCACTGACGCTGCGATTGACAACGGACGAGATTGACCCGGCAGTGTACCGGAAACCGCTACGACGTTCCGGCTCTTATCCGCGGCAACGGAACACAAAAAAACAGTCGTTATTATGTACACACACCAAACAACGTCAGTATTTATTGCCGCCAAGGCGGCAGGCGACGATTGAGCTTCATCCGTTCTTCCATCTCCGCCGGCCGCCGATAACTGCTTCTTGATTCGTCCGAATCAAGAAGCAGTTATCGGCGGCCGGCTTTTATACAACATGCAATGTGTGGAGACCAATCTTATGCAGGTAGATCAGCCGCGTCTCCACCTCTTCAATGATTTCACTACATCTTTCCCGTTCAAAAAAATCCAGAGATAGAGGCAAATTTTTAATGAACAGAAGCAGGTCCGGGATTGGTATTCTCGAAACCTCCGAAACGGATCGTCCGCCAATGGTTATCGAAATACGCTCGGAGCTCGTTTCGCTGCCGCTACACATCGGGCATGGTTCTTGCCGGGAGAAAAAACGGATGGATCTCAGATTCCCTCTGCTGATCGTGCCTGCATCACGCATGTATCGCAAGTCGTGAACACATCCGCGATAAAACCCTTTCAACTGCTTCCTATTATGAACATACGAAACGGGTTCTTTTTCGTATCCGTAAAGCAGTATATCGGTAAAACGGTAATCCTGGCCCGCGAGCGGCTTCCCAAAGTCCATCGCAAGCATCTTGGCCAATTGTTTGATCATGGCAACAGGACCGCAATTCGTACCCGCCCATAACAGCACGGCTCCATGCTTCAGTGACAGTTCGGTTGCGATCATACGGCTTGGATCGATATCCCCAATGACTACTCCTGTCCCGTCGCAAGTAAGGCAAGCCACATGCCTGCCGCTTTCTGAAGGATGCTGAAAGGGACTAGCCCCGCCAGGTAACCGGCTCTTCCCGATCTCTGCATAAAGCAATCTCATATACTCCAATACTTCTGTTATTGTACCGATCAAGGCACCAGGTCTTTTTGCGTTAAATCTTTTCATGGGGAACAGCGTACGATCCAAATGGATAACCCCTTTCAGGATTGCTTTTCAAGGATTATTACTAGGTTACATATTCCCATTCGTCTGTTCCCATTCAAACGTTTCGATTTTTTACAATTGTGATAATTCCCACTGCAGTCAGCAAACAACCGAAAATGAATGGCGGAATAAAGTAACCGAGAGCCTCACTGTCTCCCCAGTTCAAGCTAAATCCGCCGCAACCGGTTGGGCTCATGCCGCAGGCAAACGCATTTAGCCACATCCATAAGACTGCCGTGGCGATAACGATCAGAAGCCCGATCACAGTAAGAATAATACCGATTATTCGCACCGTACTTCCCCTCCCTCCGGGAAAGTCATATCCAACATGGAAACTACGAATATTGTATTCCGAATATACAGCCCGTGCAACATAGAAGCTAACCTACCGACAAGCTATTTTCTCCATGATTAGTTTTGCATAAAGATCCCAATCGGCACGATCCGTGTTGATTTCCGAGAGCAATATCGGTTGATTCCCCTTGTGGGGCTGGTGAAGTAACGGGAGCCGTCTTCCCCCCCTTTTTTCCCTATGAAATCAAGTAAAAAACACCAAAGTACCGTCCGAAAAAACATCCGGACGGTCCTTTGGCTGCAAAGCCAAGACCGGTGAAAGTCTCGTTTGCCCGGCCACTGCTACAAATCCGCTTCCCTATTAAGGAAGCTCACGCATCTCCAAATCGTCGACCCAGGCCGGTCCGTTTACGTTCTGATCCAATTTGAAATATACCGCAGCACGTTTTGTCTGAGGCAGCGCTGTAAAGGTTACTTGTACCTTCGTCCAGTCGCCGCCTCTTGCCGCTTCCGCCCAATTGTATTGAACGGATACGCCGCTCGCGTCAATTTGCCGGATGCCGAGTGCAGCCGATCCGGTTGTCGAGCCATTTTTCACCCATCCTGTCAACATGTACCGGTGTCCTGCAACAACCGGAATTTCTTTGGCGTCATCCGTATTGATCACGTTCCATGTATTGCCCGCATCCGGGTTCAGCTTGGCGGATGCCGTTCCGCCGTGAGCGGTTGTTTTCTCCCATACGCCTGAACGCATCAACCAGCCGTCCGGACTGCTGCCGCCTTGCTCAAAGCCGCCGTTGTATACCAGATTCGTGTCGATCGTGACCGTGAGCGGCAGCGAAGCATAGCTGGCGCCGAATAGCTTCGGCACGATCGTTACCGTATACACGCCCTGCGTCACCGTTGCGGGAATAGTCACGTTCCCTTGTAACGTCATCGTTTCGCGCCCTGCAAGTGTTGCGGATGAAGCCAGCTCTACCGTAAGGCCGTTTGGTACGAACCGGTCCAGCTCCACCGTAAGCGGTTCGGCCGAGCCGTTCGTCAGTTCGACGGCAAATGGATAGGTGCCGGCCAGCGCCGCCTCGATTGTCCCCGGAGTCAGCTTCGTCTGCAAAAGCGGCGTCACTTTCAGCTCGCGGGACGACGAAACCTGAAATACCGAGCCTTTGAACTCATAATAGACCGATGCCGTAACGGTGTAATCCCCTGCCGGAACTGCGGATAGAATTGTAAAGTTGACGGAGGCGGAATCGGCATCCCCGCTGTTGACGGGACCGAACTCCCTCTCGATCGGCGCCAGCCCGAATTCGTCCGGAAGATCGACGCGCAGCCACGGACGGAGTGTTTTATCGCCCTTGTTACGGATCTGCACATTTGCCGTCACCTGTTCTCCGGGTGCAGCCGCAAGCGGAAACGGCTCCAACTCGAGCCGGATCGTCGAGTGGACGATCGGAACTACCCTGTCGTATATGCCGTCAAGCAGCGAAAGCAGCGTTCCCCTTTTACCTTCCAGGACGGTGTCGTTTTGTCCGTTTACCCATGCTTTCAGCTTTTTCGTATCGTCCAGCACTTTATCCGCTTTGTTGATGATGTGTTTTACGTCCGGGGTCTGCCCCGCTAACGATTGATGCAAATCGGCGAGTTTGGCAGCCAGATCGCCCGATTTTTGCCTCCAATAGTTGCTTTGCAGCATATCGTTTGCGTTCTCGATCGCATCGATCGCCGCAGCAACTTCCGAATTAAACGGCGTAATGCGGTAAACTAGAGCCTGCTCGGGACCGAGATCCGCATTCAGTTTCCCGTTCCAGCTACCCCACGAAGCCGGCTCGCCGCCATACATCAGCTGTACCCGGTTGCCCGCGCTTGCGAGCGGAATCTCCGCTGACTGGGTGGTGTTCGTCACATTGATGGCGACCGCATACTGCTCCTGCCCTTTATTCCAAAGCCCCCACTGCACTGCGCTCCCGATCTGCTCGGCCGTTTTGCTTCCTTGCGACACCAGCTCCCCGATCAGCGGCAGTTCGTCTTTGAATGCGGCCAATCCCGTCCATAACACCGATTCCCGCAGCTTCCAGCCCGGATCGTTAATCGAGTAGTAGCCAAGACCTTTGCTTCCGGCCAAGATGGACTGGTAAGCCATATTACGCACTTGCCCGATTGTCGGCAAATAATCCCACGACGTCGAACCCGGAAAGAGGAACGTCTGCAATATGGTCCAAACCGGCTTCACTCCTTCCGTATCGAGCACCGCTTTGCGGACTCCGTCGCCGACGGCGGAAATGGGCTGCGCGTTCACCCTATTGTACGGGTAGACGTCGGTCACCAATATATCCGTCGCCTGTCCGGTGGGACGGTACGCATAGGTTTCAGACTCGACCATATAGGTCGGATGATCGGAATCGATGGAGCGGATCCTTTTGTACGCTTCGAGAATTTCCGATTGGGGGATCCCGTTGCCGGTCGGCTCATCCATGATCATCCAGCCAAGCAGGGCGGGGTGATTCTTGAAACGGGCGACCATTTGCTCCGTAAGCGCGAAATTTTCCTTGACCTGCATGTTGAGGTACAGCGTCTGCAGCACCATGAGGCCGTTCGCCTGTGCCGTATCAAGTAACGTTTGCACCGTCGCCTCGCTCGCTGTGTTGATGCCTTGGATCGTATTGACCCCGATCTGGCTCAAATACGGTAAATCGTCCAGGCCCGCATGGTAGGCGATCACCGGGAAGAAGGGCTGCCCGCCTACTTGAACGGGACCGTTCTGCGGCAGCATCGTCGGGCGGTTCCATCGGTAAATGGTTCGTTCCTCCCGCGAAAGGATGACCCCTACGGCGTTTTTCAATTCGGCCGAAAGCACATAAGGCTGTCCGTGCTCCATGACGGAAGGCTGGAACGGAACGTTAAGCTCCGCTGCGGCGGCTGCACCGGTTTGCGCAAATACAACCGTGCCGTCAGCTTCCTTCATTAGCTTGATGTCCGCCGTTTTCCCGGTAAAAATGCCGTCTTGCGGCTTGAGCACCACATTGATGCTGCCGGACGCGAGATCCGGGTAATAGTAGGTATGATTGGGCGTGAGCACGATTTGCGGCGCATCTTTCGTTTTGGCGACCGCCGCGTCGTCGAAATACACTTTGCCGGTTCCGTACAGGCGCAAATAAACGTACATGTATTTCGCTCCTATCGGAGCCTTCACTTCATAGTCCAGCTCGTGCCATTGTCCGTCGAGGCCGGATGCGGAGCTGCGGTACGAATATCCGGGCAAAGCCGTTTGCGGCGATACGACCTGCGAGGTGTAAAACTCGATCTTGTAGCCGGGCGCGCCGCTTACGCCGATCGCCTTGAACCACGACGAAATTTTGTACGTCGCTTCCTCTTCCACGGGAATCCCTTGCTGAACCCATGGGTTGTTCGCCGTGTTCGTCTGGATCGAGATGCCGTAGTCCCCCGTCCGCGCCGCTTCCGGAACGGCTGCAGCCGCTCCGGTCCATGTATTTCCGATAGCCGTCCACCCCGATGGAGCGCCGTTCGTTACCGTTTCGAAGCCGGCATTGGCTAGTAAATTGGCGGATGGCGGTGAGTCCGCCGAAACCTCGTTCCCTCCGAAAGTAAATCCTTGAAAGACGAGACAAACCGACATCAGTAAAGCCAACCGTATTTGGATACTGCGAACGCTCATCCGAAAGCCTCCCCGATAAAATCGATTTCGAAATTCCATCCTCACTTGGTTAATTTCATTTCCGCTTCAATCGCCCGGTTAGCCGCTTCTTCCGCTTGGCGCAGTGCACTGTTGATGTCCAGGCCGTTATCGACGATGTTTTTGACGGCATCGTTAAGAGGGGTATTGACCAGCGGATCGTACGTCGTCGGCTCATAAGGAGGCGCAAAAGAGCTTTTAAAGACAGCCTTGATGTTTTTGCCGTTCATCGACTTCATGTTCGCACCATATTTATTTTTGATCGTTTCGTTGCTCAGTGCGGTAAAGCGGCCTCGTTCAGTAATTACGGTTTGGATCTCTTCCCCCGTCAGCAGCTGAATGACTTGGAACGCTTCGTTTTTGTTTTTGCTCAGAGCCGATACGGCCAGGAAGTGCCCTGTGGACTGGAAGCTCGTATTCGGACGTTCGGGGTAGCTAGGGAATTGCGTGACGTCCCAGCTGAAATTTTCCGGGGTGCCGTGCAATTTCTCCAGAGCGGCAAATCTCGCATCGTAACTGGCGACCATGGCGAGTGTCTGGGTTTTCAGGAAATGGTCCAAATTGACTCCCTTGTTGCCGGGTATGGCGTTAATTCCCTGAATAACTTCCGCCACCTTTTTCCAGCCGTCGGTATTGATGAGCGCTTTATTTGTCTTTGGATCCACGCGCGGCAGTGATAACTGTGTCGACATGTCGGTAATTGCATTGGTGAGCAGTCCTTTGTACTCGACGCCGTTTTCGCTTCTGGAAAATTTCGCGGCGAGCTGGATCGTTTCTTGCCAAGTCATCCCTTCCTTCGGATACGATACACCGAAACGGTCGAACAAATCTTTGTTGTAAAACAAAGCGAGGAAGTTCAAGGAGAACGGAACAGCGTGCAACTTCTCGCTGCCCCCGTATACTTTGGAGGTTTGCAGCGCCGCCGGATCAAACTGATTGACGTTCATCCCGAATTTCTGAATATACGGCGTCAGATCTTCCGTTGTGCCAAGATCCCGATGTGCCTTGATCTGGAGAGACGTGATAAACATAAAATCAGGGAAGCTTCCCGATGTAAGGAGTTCGCTAAGCCCGTTGTTGCCGTTTTTGTTGCGTATCATCTCGACGGTGATGTGCGGGTATTTGGCTTTTACAGGCGCCGCGATCAGCGTCTCGAACTCTTCGTCGGTAATGGTCGCCCCATCCTGGAGCATATACAACGTAACCGGTTTGCTTGGTTCCGTCTTCTCCGGTTCCGGGGCGATTCCCCCGGTTGCTTGTTTTTCCCCGCCGCAAGCCGCCAACAACAACGCCATTATACTTGCAGAGATGATTGCTCTTTTACTCAACACCATGCCCGACCCTCTCCTTTATTTCAACTGGGCTTCCCTGTACATATCTCAAAAATAACGTTACACATCCGAATATCCGGTTAATGTCGTCAAGTTGGCGCAGTGCTAGCGGCTCCTATTTTCTTATGGTCGTAAAGCTTTGCGGTTCGAGTTTTAGCGATACCTCCTCCGATTTTTTTGCCGGTCTTTCGCTGTCCATCCTCCTGGTACGGCAATCGTAAAATCATTGATAAGTGTAAGCGCTGTCAAATATGGGATTAGCACTGCTGCCTGCCTACTCACCCGCTACTTCCGATGGGTACCCTTCCCCTCATACGGCAGATGGTTCCATAGTCTCCCTTCTTGTCGAATGATACACACGTGTTCATAAATTATTGTGCAATTTACAAATTAATAATAGCACACGTGTTCATAATGTGTAAACTGCCCCCTGTATATTTTTTTACAGGGGAGGCGGTGTGGCCGAACGTCTGACTACGAGCTCACTTTTAATCTCTTCCACTTGCCAGCAGGGGGTCTCTTCGTCCTCTGCGTTTTTTTCCGTCAACATAGCTATCGCCCGTTCCGCCAAAACATGAAGCGGAGGGCCGATCGTCGAGAGCGGAACCTCGAACAGCTGCAGCTCCGGAACGTCGTCATAGACGATTAACGACAAGTCTTCAGGAACACGGATTTTGTGGCGTCTCAGCATTCTGGCCAGTTGAAAAAAGGTCACTTGGCTATCCAGTACGAACGCCGTAGGTTTTCCGCTCCCAAGCAGCAGATCGGTTACGGCCTTCTCGTCGAACGGTTCGTCGGCCGAGTGGGAATCTCCGATCGATACGAGAAAATCTTTTCGAAAATCCAGCCTGGAGTCGACGATGCCTTGCGTAAATCCGACCAGTTTGTCCGTCGTCTGCCCGATAAAGCCGATTCGGGAATGGCCCAGCTCGGCCAAATGCCGGACCGCTTCGTAAATCCCCTGCCTTCTGTCGATTTTCAGGCAGTGGGCATCCTCGACCGTACCTCCGCCAATCAGCAGCATGTCGCCTTTGAACCGCTCTTTCTCCTTCAAAAACTCTGTGGGCGCCTCCCAATCCGGTGCCGCCCAATAGATGACGTGATCGACAAACTGCTGGTTCAGCGTACGCATCGCTTCAACCGGTTCGTCCAGCGACAGCAGCACGCTCATCCCCTTTTTGCCGGCCTCTCTCTGGATTTCTTTACTCAAATTGTAGAAAAACATCGATTCGAAAGCAGGCCAAATCATACCGATGCAGTTCGATTTCCGTTCGGCCAGCCGTCTTGCCGCCAAATTCGGCACATAATTCAACTGTTTGGCAATCCTCAAAATCTTCCGTCTTGTCTCTTCGTTTACGCCAGGGTCGTCGTTGAGCGCCCTTGACACGGTCGGATGGCTGACGCCGGCCATTTTGGCTATGTCTTTAATCGTAACGGTCATTCGTTGCGGCACGGCTCCTTTCCCCCTAATCGCCGGGATTGCTTCTTATTATATTACACGTGTGCAATAAAATAAAGCTTCGCTCCTTTCCGGCATCATGGCCGCATAGGAAACAGCCCGGTCTCTTATCGAGTCCGGGCAACGTTTATGTAAACCATCTCCTACTTCGCTCTCGGCTCGCTTTTGAAGCCGATGGACTTATGCGTGCCGTCGCAGAACGGTTTGTTGCCCGATCCTCCGCACCTGCACAGCGAGAACGACTCTTTGTGCTCGAACGGGTTTCCTTCCGCGTCCACCAGCTCGACCGGCCCGGTCACCCGAAGCGACCCGTTGTCGTTAACCTTAATTGTGACTTTGCTTTGGTCTGCCATAAGTTTGCCTCCTTGTACGATAATTACTACCAGTATATCCGGCTACATGCGGAAAAAGACGAGCCGCTATCGTACTTGGATTCCAAAAAACTCATATTGGAATTTATTGGGTCATCATGGAGCTTTTGCGGAACGCAGGAGCAATTGGCCTTCGTTCTGGATTTGCTCCAAGGCTTCATTTGGAGTTAATGTTCCTTTCATGACAGCTTCCGCCTGCACAGCGGCAACTAACGTTACTGTTCCTGCATACGAGCAGTCTTTTTTGCGAGTTCTGTCACTTAGCAGAAGTTTGGCGGCATTATTCGCCTTTTAGTTTATGGAATTAATATT
>NZ_JBYUPU010000075.1:0-17213 GCF_058135425.1 Paenibacillus sp. MAH-35 | reverse complement strand
AAATTATATTATAAATGACAGAATACTGTATGTTCAAGTAACTATATTTTTGTTCTAATGAAATAAAAATACGGTTTTACAATATCTTAACCGCCAGTTAACAGATTTCGCAGCTTTAGTTGCTATACTTTAAATGCCAATGGAGTGGTCAAAGGGAGAAACTTTGTTACATCACACCTATCAAAGGGAGGCATTTAGGAATGAACAACAGAAACATGAAGTTGCTGCTGAGTCTGTCCGTTATAGGAGCTGTCGCACTGGCCGGTTGCGCCAAGGAAGGAACGGGCGGGAACGATGGCGGTACCCCGAAGCCCGCGGCGGCCAAGGCCGCGGAGACGGCACCTGTTACACTCAAGTTTGCCGTGCATTTGCCGATCAACGAGGAGTTCAAAAAGCTGTACATCGAGCCGGTTACGAAGAAGTATCCCCACATTGCGTTTGAGTTTTTTGAAGCCAGCAACTTTAAGGCGTACGACCAGCTCATTGTGTCCGGTGAAGTTCCGGATCTCTACATCTCGTTTAACGGCAATATGCCGGGTTTGAAGGATCGGGCCATCAACATGGATATGAAGCCGTTATTACTAAATAACAAAGTGGACTTGAACCGGTTTGAACCGAATTTTCTGGACGATATTCAATATGCGGTAACTGAGAAAGGCGAATTATACGGCTTGCCGATTGAAACGGCGTTCCATGCGCTGTATTACAACAAAGATATATTCGATAAATTCGGCGTCCCTTACCCGAAGGACGGCATGACGATGGAGGAGGCTTTGGAGCTCACGAGGAAAGTGACGCGAAACGAAAACGGCGTCCAGTACCGGGGCTGGGATTTCGGGAGTATTGTGCGAATGGCTCAGCCTCTCGGACTCGTCTATATAGATCCTAAGAATGAGAAAGCGATAACCTCAAGCGACACCTGGAGACGCGTATTCGAGCTCGGTAAGCAAATTTATTCGATTCCTGGCAACGAGCCGTCGAAAGATTCGAAAATGAACGGATTAAGCGGGTTTACGAAAGAGCGGACGATTGCTATGCTGAATGAGACCAGCAAGTTCTCGCAGCTGAAAGAGGCAGAGAAGGACGGACTCAACTGGGATGTCGTGCAGCATCCGTTTTATGCGGATCGGCCGAATATTTACGGGAATTCGACCGTTTATATGATTGGAGCCGTTCCGACAACCAAACATATGGACCAGGTGCTTCAGGTGATGGAAGTACTCACATCCGACGAAGTGCAGATGAACGTCTCCAAGTCCGGCCGGATATCGCCGCTTAAAAACGAGGCGGTGAAGAAAGCGTTCGGGCAGGGCGATCCTGCCTTGCAAGGGAAAAACGTGGCAGGTATTGTGAAAGGCAGCCCGGTGAAATACCCGGTTTACTTGTACCGGGAAATTGCGGAACCGCTGACCAATAAAAAGTTTACCGATTTCATGAACCGCTCGGACGATGCGTATACCGTGCTGCGGGAGCTGGATCATGAAATCAATCAAGCGCTCGAAACCCAAAAGTAAAAAGGAGGAAAAAGCATGCGTCTTTCCACGACAACCGCTACATTCAGCCAAACTTTATCGGGAGGGTATACGCCGTACACGGAAGCGATGAGAAGGTTAAAGGCGGTCGGGTATGAGGTGCTGGATATTAACTTTTGCCGGGCTCTGACGGGCCAGACCGACCTGGTCTGCGATAACTGGGAGACCCTGATGCACGAGCTCCGGGAAGAGGCCGAGCTGCTGGGCGTCGAGTTCAGCCAGTCGCACCCCGTGTTTTTGCCCGGTCATGTGAATCATCAGCCGGCTGAGCGGCTGGAGGTATATGATGAAATGATGCGCCGGTCCATCATCGCCAGCTCGATTCTCGGTGTCAAATGGGCGGTCGTGCACCCTCATGAAGACCGGGAGACGACGGCCTTGGACATCGATGCCTGTATCAAGGACAACGTGGAGCATTTCTCGCCGATCGTCGAGCTGGCTTTCCGGCATAACGTCGGGATCGCCTTTGAAAATATGATTGAACGAGAGACGTCCAAAAGACGGTTTGCCAGCCATGCCGCCGAGCTCGCCGCCTTAATCGACGTCTGGGGCGATTCCCGGATCGGCGCGTGCTGGGACTTCGGGCACGGAAACTTCCTGTACAAGGATCAGCGCCCGGCGCTGCGCGCGCTTGGCAAGCGGCTGAAGGCGACGCATATCAACGACAATTACGGCAAATCGGATGAGCATATGTTTCCGTTCCACGGCAGCGTCGATTGGCATTCCGTCTTGCCGGTGCTTGCCGAGATCGGTTACGAGGGCGATTTTACTTATGAAACGCACAAAGAATTTGGCCGCCTGCCCGAGTCCCTCAAAGACCCTTTGGCAAAGGTCGGGTACGACATCGCCCAGTATTGCCTGACCCTTGCGAAGTCATAAAGGCAGAGTCAGCGTCCAAGCAAAGGAGAGCCGATACTAGCATACAAAAATAAAAGCGAAAAGCCGCCGATTCATTCAGCGGCTTTTTTTCATTACAAGGCGATCCCGACCAAAGTCCAGTTCAGATAAGGGCGCTGGTCTGATTTGGTTCATACCGGAACGCTATATAATAAAATCAAAACAAAGTGCGTCAACAGCTGGCAGGAGACTAATTTGAATAGACTGAGGTGTTTCAGATGGATTTTCTTAAAGGGTTTGGGAAGCTGGCGGGGGATGTAACGGGGCTGGTACTTGGAGGGACTGTACGTGTTGCCGGCGAGCTTGTAAATAGCAATTACATTAAAGAGATCGGCAATGATATAGAAAGAGTAACGGCCAAGACAGGGGAGCTTGCAGGGCAAGCAGCGAGCGGCGTCTGGGATGTAGGCGCAGGCTTGTTAACGGCGGATAAGCAGCAAGCGAAGACAGGACTCGACGAGCTGGGTGATGCTGCAGCTACAACCGTTAAAGGTGTCGGCCATGGGATCGAATATGTGGTCGAAAGCGGGAAAAAGATGATGACAGGCATCAAAGAAAACGATTCAGAGTTACTTAAAGAAGGTGCAATGAAGCTGGGGAAGGCAGCGGCGATTACCACCATTGGCATCGGCTTGGTCGATCTTGTCGATGGCCCGGACGGAACGGGGCCGTCAGGTACAGTATAAAGGGACGTCCAATAACCAGGGAATGCATAATAAACCTGCCTACAGACATTCCAACAATAAATTTGAACGCGAGACTAGACTTCAGTTATGCTCCAACTTGCCTAATGGATCTCATAGGCCGCACGAATCGCAGACTGGATCGCCCCTTGAATCCAGCCGTGATAGTCCGAAGCATGTTCTCCGGCGAAATGCACTCTTCCCTCTGGCGATGAAATGTATTGAAATGGCCGGCTATATGCGGACGCAATTACGAGACTTTCCGGCATTTCGCAGGTTCCATACGGATATCGATCTCGAAATGAAGCTGTTTGTGTCCTTTCTCCGCGAACTGGAGGAAATGGAATTGTCGGCCGAAGTACTTGACCGAATCGCTCCCCTCATGCCTGATCATATGATGCGGGAAGAATGTTATTACTTAATGAAGCTTGCAACTTTAGGTTTGGTGCCCGATCCGAAATGCGACCCGGCCAAGCCAAGAGTGGAGGCATAAACCAGTCGGCATAGCAAGCCGGATTTTTGTATCGGGGGGGAGCGAGAGCAAGCTCCCTTTTTTCTTTTGCCATTGATTCCTTTTGCTTTTTCCCGGAGCCGCAGAATGATCTGGCCTCAAGCGGGTTAAGGGAGTATACTTTTCTGTGGGAAGCCATCCGGCTACGATGGATAGAATACGACGTTTGGGGAAAGCAGGTATACGATAATGGACAATAACGAGCTGCGATTGGGAAGACTGCATCAATGCACGTTCGAGCAGGCATTGGAACTGAAGAAGCGAGGCTTCGAAGGATATCACGCCGAAATGGCGATTCATTATCCCGGGTTTGCGCGTCCGCCGGCGCCGACGGGCGTTCCTGTTCCAGGCGAGCTGGACCGGATGCTGGACGGGTTCGGAACGGAGGGAATACGGCCGGAGTTGTCGGTCGTATGCTTCGCGGGCGATAAACCGGTCGGATTCGTATTCATCGCAGTAAAGCAGGCGGACGGCAAGAAGCTTGTCTGGAACGGCGGAACGGGTGTATTCCCGGAGTATCGCGGCAAAGGGATTGCGAAAGCGATGATGCTGGAAGCGGGCAAGGTGATCCGGGAGCAGGAAGCGGATCACGCTTTCCTGGAGGTGGTCGCCAAGAACGAGCATGCGATCAGAGCCTATCAAAAAGGAGGCTTTGAAATAGCAGACCGCTTAATTGGGATGACGTGCGCAGGGACGGGAGCAGCATTCTTTGACCGTCCGGACGGTCTCGACGGTATTCGCCTTGTTCATGACGCTCCGTCGGCGGTATCCAAACTGCCTTTCTACCGATCCGAGGCGGCTTGGTGGTGCATGTGGCACAATATGAAGACAGGGCAATCCGTTACAGCGTTCGATCCGGAAGGCAAGGAAATCGGCTATGCCTTGTTTAATCGTGCTTATGGAGCGGGCGGCGAGCTGAAGTCCGTTGTACTCAAGCAATGCGAGTTGAGTGCAGCTTGCGCGGACAGAGAGGCCGTATTCCGAATGTTGCTGGCTGAGGCCTATGGACCTTTCGATCCTGCCGTTACCTATAAAACCGCCGACTTATCGATGTCGAACCCCGAGGTTGTCCGTCTGCACGAGGCAGCCGGGTTTATTACAAACTATGAACAATACCTGATGATGATGAAATAGACGGTAAGGAAGCCGCAAGGATGTAAAGCAGGAACCGGCTGGGAATAGTTCCGGCCGGTTTTTTCGGATTTGTCAGCCAGGATGGCCGAGGGGCGGCGTATCTCCTGCATCAGTCATCAATTTTCCCAAAGCCCTTCCACACCCCGGGTGTGCCCGAAGCGGTGCAGACCCATCCGATCGTCCCGCTGGCAGCGGGGTCCGCGTTGTAGAATAGATCTCCTTGCCTATAATTCACGTAGTAGTTCGAGGCTTGAGGAACCTGGGCGGTTATGCCCGTCAGCGGGCCGTTTCTTTTTTGATGCAGATGGTCGAGTTCTCGGGTATCGCCGCTTTGGTGGGCGTTCATGGCCAGCTCATGAAAGCTCACGCAGGAAATCGTATGTGTACCCGGCGAAGTGCTGGACGAATTCATCAGCAAAATCTCGGCGCTGACGGCACCGGGCGGCGGGGTCAGAATCGCGATCCGTCTCGTCATATCGGTCGATTGCCCCGGGAGAGCCCGGTTGACGGACACGAAATATTGTTTGATCAAAACCGACGCCGCATCAAAATAACGAATGCCTGCTTGAATCGAGATGAAGTTGGCCCCTGCCAGAGGATACTCCGCTTTGCTCGTAATAGCGAGTATATATTTCCTGTCGTCCCGCAGGGTTACACGATTGCGCGAATTCAGAAAAACGACGCCTGCCGCCTTGTCGGGATTGAGTTGAATCGCCCGGCCGTCCCGATCCTCGATCCGCTCGAAATGATGACTGGATAAGGGCGAATAATAAAGCTTCCAGCTGGATAAACCGTTCCGGCTGACGCTCGTCAGGTGCGGATCTTCAAGCAAATTTGCACCAATCGAGACGCTTTGATGAAACTCGATCGGACTGGCAAAGGTAACTCTCGTATCCGGATAGGAGGCAAAGTTAGCTTCGCGTGATTCGAAACCGTTAATTTTCGTGTTGCTGAATTCAACGCTTCCGCCGTGGTACATCAGGCTGTTGATAGTTGCGTTTTCAATTTTGCAGCTAACGATGGAATTGCCGACGTAGGCGTTTTCGGATATGGAGAGGTGGGTAAAGTGTCCGCCGTTCACATAAATCCGTTTCAAAGGCGCCGACGAATCATTCGGCTCCAAATTCAGATGCAAGGAATCGACCAGCGCCCGGGGGCCGAGAATCGTAATATTCTCGCTTCCCTCCAAGATGGCAATGTCTGCCTGCGTATTATTATGAAAGGCACAATTTTCAATCCATATATTTTTGGAGTTTTTCATATACAGACCCCATGCGTTTGGAGCGGTGCTATTATGGCGAAAACCTTGGATCGTGCATTGGCGAATCACTATGTTTTTTCGATTGGTCAATTCACAGCGGTTCCATTCCAGGCTCGTCTCCACACAATTAAAATGGAGATTCTCGTAAACGGAATCGTCAGCGAAGCCCACTAACACGACACTGCCGCTGGACGGATAAAATAAATCAAGCTGCGGGTGATTGACGCCAATTACTTTTTGCCCCGGTATCCCTTGAAATTTGGACAGGCGGTATGAACTTCCGGTTGCGGGGATGAGGATCGTTTGACCGGCCGCAAATGCTTTGGAGAAAACAGCCGTATCATCCGTCACTCCGTCTCCCGCAGCGCCAAACCATTGCACATTCAGGATTCCGTCATGAATCCGCTTGAATCGCGCCCCCGATGTTGAAACCAGGACGGTCCCGGTATTATCGGGCGAACTGAGATCGGTCGGATCATAGTAAAAATGACCTTCCTTTCCCGAGTCTGCAACATAATAGATAACGTCTGAATCCGGAGAGGTCAAGCCTCTCAGCTGACTTAGAGTTGTAACAGCAACCAGACCCTCATTATCAAGAGCGTGAACAGAACCCCCGCCCAAGCGGCTGCCGGTCAAAGCCAGACCGGTGCCTGCCAAACCAAGCGAAGCCAGCAGCTTGCGCCTGCTGAGCCGCCCTAATTCCGAAGTTCGTCCTTGCTCTTTCCCAGCTTGATAGTTTTGTTCCATACAGTAGCACTACCTCCTGATATAAGATGTTATATAAGTTGGTAATTATAGCCGCTAATATAGCTCGACATGTCATCGTGGAAAGTAAGATTGCGCGCGCTCACACCAGCTCAATAAACCGAACATCCCAATTGCCTACAGGCGGAATGAGGAAGGAGCTGTATCCGGCATCAGAAGAGCTTGCACTTACGATCGTGTCGCTGCACTGCATATCCGTGATCCGAATCCGGTTGGAAGGGGTCCGGATGTTCAACACCAGATCGGTCGCCTGATCCATGCTGGAATTTAACAGAACGATGCCATAACGGCCGTCCGCCATCTCTCTCACCCACAGATTGCACTTATGGAACGAAGCGATGTACGCAGGCAGCCGGTCTTTCGATAACCAGCGCATCAGCCGCCTCAGCTGTATCGATTTGGCCTGATTGTGCAGCATCGTCCACGGATAATAACCCGCCACGGCTATCCGCCCTCCGAGCTTGTTCTCGAAAATCCCGCTCCCGCACAGGCTTACTTCCTCATTGGCGTAATTCACAATCCGGCTTAAAGCGGCGGCTCCGGGCTGCGTCTGCACAAGCAGAGTGGCAGGGACGTTCCAGAACGACTGCCGGCAATTTCGTTTGCGGCCTGCCGCCGCCCCGTTTAGCGGATGATCCGTGAACTGCTCGATACCATCTTCGCGGACGGACGACTCGACCCGAAACCCGACCTCTTCGCCGTATCCCATCGCGCATAGCTGCTCCAGCGCCTGGCCGTCCATATAGACGCCGTTTTGCAAAAGCTGTTCGATCTGCTTGTCGCTCATCGCCCGGACGCTTTCCCCGGCCAATAAGGAGACAACCGCAGCCGATTCGGAATAAGCCGGAGGCAGACCCAGCTCGAACAGCTCCAACGCATGGTGTCCGGTAATAAGGCCGATATAACCCTCGAACCAATTCCCTGATAACCGTTGAACGGCAAAGCTGTCCATGTTCCATCCCGTGTGCAGGCCGGCAGGCTTCGAGCGCCCCAGCTTGCCGACAAGCAAATCGTAGAAGGGGCGGTTCTTCTGCAGCTGACGCAGCAGAGGACCGTATTCGTCATCATAGGGCTCGCCGCCTGTTAAGGACAACACGTTATACGCTGCTCCCGTACAGCCCGCCGCGATATGGCATGCCGCTTCCACCGCAGTTAATCGGTCGCTTTTGCGAATCCGCTGATACGGAAAATTCTCGATCTCGCTCTGGATGTCGGTGACCCGGTCCGGCAATAAAGAGACTTGCCTGCCGATGGCATGCGATTTTGCGGTGAGTTCGGCCGGACGTTCGTCCCAATAAAATCCGCCTCCGGGCCGCCACATGACGGCCGTTTCGCCGTTATCGGAAAGAGTGCGCTCCATACCGGGGAAATCGTACCCCTCATAAAAACGGTCACCGCTCATGAAGCCGATCGGCATGTCCGGACGGATTTCGTGCACGGTCTGCTCGATGAGCTGCAGCAGCCGGTTCAGCGTGTCGCGGTTATGCTGCAGCCACTGCCGGCGAATCGCCAATTTATCCGCTTCGGGGCCTTCGTTGAATTGCCGCTTTAACTGTTCTCTCGTATAGGTCGCACAGGTCCGGACGCCGAACCGTTCCAGACACGTGTCGCAAAAACAGCCTTGCCCGACCGGTCTATGGTTCGCCAGGCGGATATCGTCATCGAGCCATATGTATTCGGGCTCAGCGAGCGCGACGAGCCGGTACAGCTCCCGGACGTACTCCCGCATCCGCTCGTCGTTCGGGCAAAAGGAGCCTTGGCATACGTCACCCTCGATACCCGTCATGCGGGTATAGGGGCCGGCAAGCGAGTGGGGCAAATGTTCGTTGTGATGCCCGAGTGTCGTCATCACGTTGATGCCTGCGCGGAAACCTCGGCGTCGAGCCTCCTGCATCCTCAGCTTCAGCACGGCAACCCGTTCCTTGGCCGCTTCTAAAGGAATCGGGGCGTGAGTGGAAGTGGTGAAAAAGGTGAGGGCGTCGGCCGCTCCTTCATACTTGCGGAAGAAATCCAGCAGCTGCTCGAACCGGGAATCGGTCAAATCGAAAACGTCGTACAGACGAAATGAAAACATGCGTAGTCCTCCTCTTACGATCCGATATACCGGCTCAACAGCCTTTTGGCATTGAGGCCCAAAATTTTCTCTTTCGCATCGTCGGAAATACAGGCGTACAAAATATTACCGATTTCCCAAGTCAGATCGTTAAAGGTTGCATCGCTGGAAAAGAGGAGCTTCTCGGGATCGGCCTGCTCGGCAAAATAGTCTAATGTTTTCGTGGAGTATATAAAGGCACCGGTGAGATCCAGGTACAAATTGTCGTACTTGTTGGCCAGTTCAATAGCTGTAGGAATGCCAGCACCGATCCCGCCGGAGTGACCGATCAGGATGGTTGCGTTTTTATACGTCTCCGCGATATTTCGCAGCATGGCGGGGTTCGAGTAAGGGCCGGTCGACCATGTGTGGACAAGCACCAGCAATCCTTTCGAGTCGGCATACTCCCAGCATGGTGTGTAGAGAGGGCCGTTCATCGGGTATCGATTAATATCCGGATGAATTTTCATGCCGACAAAACGATCGGAGCCGGTGAAACACGTATCGGCGATTTGCAAACTTTTTTGTTGAAGCCAAGGAATATAAGTCACCCATCCTAAAATTTGCCGGTGATCTTCCATAATTTTCGCCAAGTCCAGATTCGCTTCCAGTTCATCCGAGTAAAGTCCGCGAAGCATCGAGATGACCGCGTAATCGACGCCTACACGCTCCATCGTCTGGATGAAGGGAACGACTTGCTCCGCTTCGCTGCGAAACGGCACTAACGGGTCGGCGGGAGAGCCGAGGTGGCAGTGGATATCGATGACAGGGATGCCGGTTAAGGCAAGGCCGTTTTCGGCATAATCTTTTAGCTGCATGGAAGTTCTCCCCCAATCAGTCTGTTGGCATTACGGAAAGCGATATTTTCCTTATCGTTCGAATCGATTTGGGCATAGGTCAGCATCGTGATGGCTGCGCCGGGCATGTTGATCGGCATGTTGGACCCCCACAATAGGTTGTGGGAGCCGAACAACCGCACCGCTTCTTCGTAAGCCAGCCAATTGTCATAGACCGAAAACTCGGTGTAAAAATTCGGATATTGCTCGAAGTAGCTGTACATCACCATTTTCCGGCGATGACGGATCGAGGTTAAGATGACCGTAACGGTCGGATAATTGCGCAATAAAGCTTCGAAGCATTCAAGCTCTGTCCCCGATGCGTCGACGATTTCGGATTGATCGATCAGCATATGGATGTTGTTGCGCGCGGCGATATCGAACAGCTCGCGCGTATGCGAGCCGTGCAAGGTGAAGCCTTGCTCCTTCGGGAATATTTTGGCGAATTTGATTTGCTGCTCCTGCAGCAGCAGTTCCAGAGCGTTCCAGCCCATATCGTACTTATAATGCGGGGACAGGATGAAGCAAGGGATGATTTGATCGGACGTTCGGGCTAAGGCCAGAAGCCGCTCATTGCCGATAATCGGATTCATACGCCGTGCCGTTGCGTGGTAGGCAATGGCTTGATCGATCCGGAAATAGTCCAGCGCTTCGAGAAATTGTTGTTCCGTGTTGATCGCATATTCTTGGCTGACGCTGTTCCCGATCATGCAGTTGACATCGATTTTACGCATAATGAATAGTCTCCTTCGGCGATAGTTACTTGCCTGTCATGCTTTTTTGTTCCTCGATTTTTTTATTGGTTACCTCGGCGGCGTCGCGCAATGCGGTGTTGATATCTTTCTTGCCATCGGCTACCTCGTTGTAAGCGGTTGTAAGCGCTCCCGAACCGATAGTTACATATTTGCTGTAAGGCATTTTTTCGGCAAGCTTGGCCGGAACGAGCGCTTTGGCATTTTTGCCGTTCAGCTCCGACAGTCTCGCTCCGAAAACATCGCGTATGGCAGAGTCGCGCAGCACCGACTGCTGTCCGTCCATCGACAGCTCCCGCTGCACCTCGGGGGACGACAGCTCTGCGGCGGCCAGAAAAGCGGCTTCCCGGTTTTTGCTGGTGGACGGGATGTACAGCATAACAATTTCCGGCTGCGGTCCGACGCCCGGCGCTTCCTTCAAAGTCGGATAGTTCGCTACGTCCCAATTCAGACCGGGACTATGGGCAAACATTGTAAAATTGCTGTTCATGGTTGATGTCATAGCGAGCCGTTGACCCTTTATGAACATATCCAGTTTGCTGCCTTCCGCAGGCGTTACCCCGGCAATCCGGGCCGGCGTGATCATTTGGGTTATATAATTTTTCCATCTATCGGTTTCGAAGGCCGAGCGATCGGTTTTGGGATCGACAATAGGCATGGAGAGCGGGTTAACCAACATTTTGGTTCCGACATTTTGGGTATCGTATCCCCAGTACATCGTGCCTGCATCGTTGCGGGTTAATTTCAGCGACATGTCGCGCACATCGTCCCATGTCATATTGTCTTTCGGGAAAGGCACTCCGAATTTGGAGAACAGATCTTTGTTATAGTAAAAAGCTAACGTTTGAAGCGAAAGCGGTATGGCGGGGATTTTGCCGTCGTTAAATTCCCTCATATACTTGGTGACGGACGGATCCCACTTCTCCATATCATACTTGTACGTTTTGATCAGATCGGATAAATCGGTCGAGATGCCAAAGCTGATCATACTGTTCAAATTAAGCTCCGTGTGGAAAATAAAATCAACGTTCGTATTGCTCGCCACCAATTGCTCCAACGAGCCGGCCGATGTACCGATCACCTCAAAGGAGAGGTTCGGGTATTTCTTGGTTACATATTTTCCGTACAGGTTCATAAATCCTTCAGTCGTCATTCCCCACTGGTGGTACACGACTAGCTTGGTAGGTTTGTCGATCGCCGGGGTTTTTACATGTTCCTTCTCTGATGGTGTCAACGGCTGTGTTGTCTTCGGGTTGGGCGATTGCCCGGAGCAAGCGGTTACAATTAGAAAAACGGCGGCAACAAGGAACATGAGAACACTTCGTACACGAATGATCATACTCTTCCTCCTTCTCGATCAAGCAGGCTTAACTTCCCGACACGGTTTACTTCCGACACCCTTACCCTTTCGAATTCAAGCTCCAAGCTAAACGTCATGGTGAAACGGGCTTCCCCCTTCCGAAAAGGCTGCGCTTCATTTCAATCCAATAGTAGTATGGCGAATGTCAATTGTCAACAAATTATTGTTGATTATATTTGTGGCTATACCGGATCGTACAGAAAGATGGATGTGCTTGCTTGACAAGCCGTCCCGATTGATGAAAAGCCCAAAAAGACCGTCTCTGCATGCAAGGAAGCGAGGAACGGTCTCAATGACACTTATGAAGGATAGCGATACTCTGACTTACTCCTTACAAATAAAGCATACAATCTTCGTCCTGGATATGCTTCTCCCAGGCGGCGGTAATCCGGCCGAAATCTTTCGTCCGCAGCGCGTCGACCAGCGTACGGTGATCGTCCGGTACCCGGGACAAGTCCGGAAAATGACGGGTGTTTTTCATAAAATGGAGCCGCAGCCGGTTGACGATCCCCGACCATATTTGCTGGGTGTACGTGGACTCCGTCCATAAAAGAATCCGTTCGTGGAATATAATATCTTCCTCCACGAGCCCGGCAATATCGTTGTCGGCCGCGAACTGGTCCATTCGGGCGATATTCTCGTTCAGCGCGCTGAAGAAACCGTCGTCAAACTGATCCAGCCTGTATTTGATCGAATACAGCTCCAACCGGAGACGTATCGGGATTAGCAAATCGACGATTTCTTCTTTCGTCACGTCCGCGACTACGGTTTCTTTGTAAGGAAGACACGTAACCAGTCCCATTGCTTCCAAATCGCGCAGTGCTTCGCGGATCGGACCGCGGCTGATGCCCATCTGCTCGGATATTTCCTGCTCCTTGAGCTTCTCCCCGGGCTTTAAGCTGCCCTGAATGATGGCGTTGCGTATGTCTGCCGCTACCTTTTGGCGGAGAGATAAGTTTTCCTGGCTTTTAAATTGAAATTTACTCATTCCTGTTCTCCCGGAAGCGATATAAGCTCGCTAAAACTTATACAGCAAATTTATGTTACCTCCCTAGTATAGCGTAATCCGCAGAAAATTCAACAGAAATCAATCAATAGTTGATTGTTGACAATACAATTGTGCGGATCGTATGATGGAGCTAAGGATCGGGCCAAAGATTCTGTATGGGGGAGAGGATGATTGGTACATACATGGGCGGACAATCGGCGCGCATCCGGATGATGCGGAAAGAGGATGCGGGATACGCCGGCCAAGTTCAGGCAACGGGGAGATCAGGCGGTGATCGCAAGCAAGCAACGAAACAGACAGCTGAAAGGCAGGTGTTCCACCTGGAACGGTTTAAGGGTAAAACTGTGATCATTACCGGAGGCGCTACCGGAATCGGCCTGGCTGCCGCCAAGAAATTCGCCGACGAAGGTGCAAACCTAGTAATAGCCGGGCCTTTTCTAGCCGATGGGCAGAAGGTGCTGCACGTGCTGAGCGACTCGGGAGGGAGTCATGCGTTCATTCAAACCGACGTATCCCGGGAAGCGGACGTTCGCCTGCTGATGGAGCAAACGGTGGAGCGCTATGGCCGCATCGACGTCCTCGTTAACAATGCCGCGATCTTTTTCGAGAGCGATTATTTGCTGGAGACGACGGAGCGGTGGCGCCAGGTGTTCGATGTTATCGTAAGCGGCGCTTATTTCTGTACCCGTTATGCAGCCGAGGCGATGCGATTGGCCGGAGGAGGCGGGGCTATTGTAAACGTTTCCTCGATTAACGGCAGCCGGGCCCTTGATAAATCCAGTCATTACAATGCTGCCAAAGGCGCTCTGGATCAGCTTACGCGCTGCACCGCGCTCGAATTGTCGCCATACGGCATACGCGTAAACGGCGTAGCCCCCGGCTTTGTCGACGCGGGGTTAAGCGTCGTGGGCGGGAATAATGAACTGGAGACGGAAACGTTCCGGGAGCTCTACGTCCGGCAAAGGAAAATTCCGCTGGCGCGGCCCGGTACGGCTGACGAGGTTGCATCTGTCATCCTATTTCTTGCCTCTGAACAGTCGTCGTACATCCAGGGGGCGATTATCCCGGTAGACGGCGGTTTATCGATTACTTTTTGAAGAAAGGCTGGGTTGGGATGAAAATCACGAATGTGGAAGCGATTTATTTGAAAATACCCGATCTGAATGCGGACCAATGCGACGGCACCCAGGATACGCTCGTTATTCGTGTTCATACGGATGAAGGGATTGTCGGCGTTGGCGAGGTCGATTCCTCTCCGCTTGTGGCCAAAGCCGTGGTGGATGCTCCGCCTTCCCATTCGATAGCGACAGGGCTTCGCAGCTTGCTGATCGGCGAGAATCCGATCGAGATCGAGCGGCTGTGGGATAACATGTATCGCGGCACGATTTATTTCGGCCGTACCGGTCCCGCGCTTCATGCGATGAGCGGGGTCGATATCGCGCTGTGGGATATTATGGGCCAAGCGATGAACCGGCCGGTATGCGAAATGCTGGGAGGCGTCTTCAACCGGAAGCTCAAAGCGTACGCGAGCGCCCTGATGCCAGGTACGGTCCAGGAAGCGGCACGTTTGGCAGATCAGTATGCGAAGCTGGGGTACAAAGCTGTCAAGTTCGGCTGGGGACCGATCGGTCGCGATGCGAAATTCGATGAAGCGCAAATTCAGGCGATTCGTTCAGCGGTAGGCGACGATGTGGATATTATGATTGACGCGGGATTGGCGTGGGATTTGAAGGGCGCCCTGCGGATGGCGGACATCTATGAGAAGTACAACGTGTTTTGGCTGGAGGAGCCGCTCCATCCGGGCGATATAGCCGGTTATCGGGAGCTGGCGCGCCGAACGAACCTCTCGATAGCCGGCGGGGAGCAGGAAAGCGGAAGAGCGGCGTTCGGGCGGCTGCTGGATGAGGCGCAGCTGGATATTGTCCAGCCCGATCTGGCCCGGGTCGGAGGGTTGACCGAAGGCAAGCGGATTGCCTATATGGCTTACGACCGGCATAAAAAGGTTGTACCCCACGCCTTCAAAAGCGGCATCCTAGTGGCGGCCAGCACGCATTTCGCGGCATCGATACCGAACGGGTTTATGATCGAATATACCGTATCCGAATCTCCCTTGGCGCGGGAGCTGGTACAACGGGAGATCGAATTCAAAGACGGCTACGTGACCGTTCCGGTCGACCGCCCGGGTCTGGGCATTGAAATCAACGAAGACGTCCTGAACAAATACAGAGTCGGGTGACTTGCCAGACAGGTTGAACGAACTATCTTCTATAGGACGTCTGCACGTAGTTGGCCGGCACGTTTTCCAAGGAACGTGTCCCGCGACGGAGCGTGCGCCGTTATCGGACGGAGCGCAGGTTCTTCCGCTTCCCCGGGGGCGGAGACGGCGGCCGCAGCAAACAATCAAGGCATATACTCGCCGAAGAGCTTTCGGCAGGTACATGCCTTGTTTTTCCGATTGAACGGAACCTTCAAGATTATCCATTCGTGCTGTCTAACGCTTGGAGGAGCGCTTCCAAGTAAAGATCGTGGCCATGCTGGTTCACGTGGATTCTTCCCGCGCTTTCGCCGATCGTCCAATTGCGATGGTCTTCCCTTTTGTAGCGGTATAAGAAGTACTCATATGTATGGATAAAGGAAATGTCCCGTTCTGCACACACTGACCGGATGACGTCATAATAATCGCTATATCGGCCACAACCCCACAAATCGTCCTTAAACGGCGGCTTGTCCGCATATTCGTCGTTGTCCGCATAATCGAAAGGGGCCGACAACGTGATGATTGGAGCGGGGCCGATCACAACCAGACCGACTTGGGCCGATTGAATACGTCCGATCATCCGGGTAAAGGCACTTTTCGTATCCGGGAGGGGCATGCCATGGAACCAGTCGTTAATAATCATCGGCTGCAGGATGATCAAGGTCGGATTCAACTCCAGAACCTCGGCTAAATGATCCGTATGGTCTTTGTCGCCCACTCCTCCTGCCCCGATCGTTACCGGTTCGCCAAGGTAATCCCTGATCGTATGATTGCCTCTGCCGGCGTTCACAAACTGATGCATTCCGATCCCCGTCTTGCTTCTCATATGCCTTGCGAATTGATCGACCCATACGCCGGAAGAGGGATCGCGTTGATGAAACCTGTCCGTAACGCCTGGAGGAGCGGGAAGTCCACGGACTCGGTCATCGCCTGTATCCGTTGCCCCTTGTCCTACCGTGTGGGAATCGCCGATAAATACGATCAATGATTCGGCTGCATCGATGTTCACATTCGCTAGTTTCACAGCTTCAACTCCTCAGTGGAAGGTAGTGTAGTTCCTCGTTCTATTATAAACTCAACTGTTGACAATAGACAATTATTAATTTTGATTCGCGTTTGACAGAGGAAGGCCGATTAATGGAGGCATCAGGGCAGGGCGGCCGATACCGTACGTCAAGCGCGTTACGTGGAAGCTTCCCTTCCCGGCACGACGTATCGTATGAGCTGCACGTCAAAAAACCGCCCGGGATGATGTTCCCAGACAGTTTGTCTTATCGATACACGCCAGAAAGTTTAAGTTCTTTACCGAGTGAAGGGAGGGGAGGCCTTCCTTGGTTGTAGAGAACGTAGACTCAGGTCCGATGACAAACGAATTGGATCGTGCTTATGGCTGAAAAACGACGTTATTCCAGACGTAACGAATCCGGGGATCGTTATCGAACCGAAAGTGGAAAAAAACGATCCGATTTGCGGGAATAACAACACAAGAGTTCGTTACAAATTCAAACGTCCGCATTCAGCTCTGATAACGAATGCTGGGTTCGTTAGCCATACCACAGCATGAAGACAACACGACTGAGGGCGAGCAGATGGAGCGATGGTAACGATTCCCTTCCAACGTACAAACGTAGGGGTTTGCACGTCAAAGGACCGTCCGAACGGTTTGTCTTATCGAGTAAGCAAGTGACGTTACCCCTTTTTTCGCGGCTATTCGGCGTTAGCCCTGCTTACATGCGGCCGGAAGGAACCGGATAGGAGCGGTTTGTGAGGCTGACGATTCAATGTGGACAACCAAGTGGAAAGGGAAAAGATTACCTTCTGGCGAGTTTTGTCTGGAATCCCCTACCTTACAATCCTTATTAAATCAAGGGATTCAGGACAACCTGTTTGAGCAGAAGAAGGTAACTTTTCACTTGGAACGGTCTTGCTAACACTTCTACACAATGAATCGACAGTCTTGTTTGTAGCCGTTATTTTGTTCAAAACCTGTCTGGAGGCACTAGCGTTGCAAAGAGCAAATTGGAGGAAAGAATTCGGCTCCTGTTCAAAATGGAGATGACTCCAGTTCATCCAATTCAGTAATAATTTTACAGTTGGTTTTTCACCGAATAAGCTAAAAAGTAA
>NZ_JBYUPU010000074.1:0-18407 GCF_058135425.1 Paenibacillus sp. MAH-35 | reverse complement strand
TTTTTGTGTTTGGGAAGTTAATTTGGAACAAATTGAAGTGTGGAATACGTTTTTTAATAAACAAAAACAATGCATTGACAGCGCTTTCTATATATCATTATAATCATGATGTGAACTAATTACGAGTTTTTAACTATTAATTCATATCAATATGAATTTAGATGTGAATTAGTTGGAGGGTGCTAAGGATGAAACGATTATTTACGGCTGTATGTTTGTTGGGAACGGTTGCATTAACCGCTTGCGGAGGGGGGAAGGAGGACGGCCAGCCGGAGAAGCAGGCGAAGGAAGCCCCGGAACCGTTCACGATGACGATTTATGCGGCGGGAGTCAGGCCGGAAGAGTTTGATTCCAGATTTCGCAAGGCGCTGGAGAGCAAGTTCCCGCATATTACTTTCAGGTTTAGAACGAGTGACAAAGGCTCCTCGATTCAAGAGCTCGTCGCCCAAGGCGACATTCCCGACCTGATCCGAACCGATATTCCTTCATTGAAAACGTCCTATATCGACCTCGGTCTGGCTTACGACTTGCGGGAGCAGTTGAACATCCACAACTATTCGACAAGCCGGTTCAATCCGGTGTTCGTGCAGGAAATCGTCGATGTAGTCAAGACCGGAGAGCTGTACGGCCTACCCGTTCCGCCTTATTTTCCCCAAGTGCTGTATTACAACAAAGATTTGTTCGACAAGTTCGGCCAACCTTACCTGAAAGACGGAATGAGATGGGACGAGGTTTACGAATTAGCCAAAAAGCTGACGAGGGTAGACGGGGATCGGATCTATCGGGGGTTTAGCGCGGGGACGATCGCACTGCTGAGAGACAACCCGTATTCGCAGCCGATTCTCGACCCGAAGGCGGACCGCTTAGCCAATCCGGACATGTGGAAAACGTTGTTTGAAAATCTGAAGCGGTTTTACGATATTCCAAACAATACGATCGCCAAGACGGCGGTCGAGGAGGGGGCGGTATTCGGTCAAGGCCGGGTTGCGATGCAGGTGAACCAGTACAGCATCTATGTCAATTTGCCGCCTGAGCTCAATTGGGACATCGTATCCGCTCCTACGATGGACGGAGCCCCGAAGCTGATGCCGCAGCGCGGCCCGGCCTACTGGTCGATTACGAAGCAGAGCAAGTATAAGAGCGAAGCGTTCCAGGCGATCATGACGATGCTGTCGGAGGAAGTCCAGATGCAGGACTCGCGCGGCGGTATCCCGACTACGCTGGCGAGCAAAGAGATCGCAGCCAACCTTGGGAAAGACCATCCGGTGTACAGCAAGAAAAATACGGGGGCGGTCAACTACTATGCGCCGATTCCCCCGACGGCAAAGCGCGAGGCCGGGCTGGCCGACGTCCCTCTGGGCACCCAGCAAAATCTGGTCGCAAACACATTTCAGAAAGTCGCAACAGGCGAGATGGACATCAACACAGCCCTTAACGATATAAGCGAGAAGCTGAGGAAAGAAGTCGAGAAAGAAAAAAGCAAATAGGTGCACCCGGGTTCAGTCCTTAATATAAATACGGGAGGCGGTACAATGCGGTTGAAATGGTTCAATTGGCTAGCTCTTGCGGCAGTATTCTTTATGGTGTCTCCGGCGATGCCGGCACGTGCGGACTCGTCCGAATTGCGGGGAGGCAAGGAATTCGGCGCGATTGGCGAGTATGTCCGGCAAGTTGTGCAGCAGGCTGTGTACGGGATCGATCCGAATCCGATGCGGATTTATTCGGTCCAGGATTACGGCGCCATAGGCGACGGAGTCGCGGATGATACGGCTGCGGTTCAGGCGGCGATCGATGCGGCGGGTGAAGCGGGCGGCGGTGTCGTCTTCCTGCCCCCGGGAACCTATAGCGTCTCTCGGACTTCGCCGGCCCGGAATTATAATTACAGCCTTTTGATCAAGGAAAGCAATGTGACGATCGAAGGTTCGGGCATGGGCGTATCGATTCTTAAGATGGCGGACGGCCAGAACGGCACGATCCTGCGCACCGTCATCAATAATTCCAGCATCGACGGCCCGCTGGCCAAGGCGCTCAGCCATATCCGGATCGCCAATCTGACCATCGACGGCAACTGGAACAATGTGACGTGGGCCGGGCCGACCGGTATGGAGAGCAGCGGGATTTATGATCAGAACGGCCTGACGCTGTCGACCACCTCGAACTCGAAGGTCGAGAACGTCCATGTGAAGCATATCGGCCAGGATGGGATTTCCGGCGGCTCGAACCGGAATTTGACGATCGTGAACAGCATCGTCGAGTATACCGGGAAAAACAATATCGCGATGTTCCAGTCCACGGGAGTGAAAATCGTCAACAATACGCTACGAAACGCCAACGATTCCCCGGACGGAGGCGTCAGCAAGCCTTACTACAATACGTCCACAGCCAAATATTCCAGTATCGCTTTCGCCTATTCGCCGGTAGTCACCTTTACAGGCACTACGAGAAATTTCAGTCTCGCCGTCGGCAACAAGATCGAAACGTCCACGGGGCGCGGAATTAGTGCGGACTATCAGGCAAATAACCTGCTTATAGAAGGCAATATTATCGAAAGTACATCCGGACGCAATCTGATCGGCTTGCAAATGCCGAACAATGTATCGCCGCTTCCGTCCAGCTATTTGATCGCCAACAACATCTTAAGCAGCAATGCGCCGTCGCCTGGAGGCACACGTACGATCAGCGCCGTGAATTTGCAAGATTTGCTCGTTACCGGCAACGTGATCCAGGGAGGCGGTCTCGGCATCGTGCTGGACCATGTCGCGAATTCGACGATCGAGGGCAACATCATTGGCGGAATCGGCAATGCAAGCGCCGCATTTGCGGGAATCAACATCCGGGCAAGCGAAGGCATTACGATTAACTCGAACGATCTGCAAAACTCTACGGTCAAATTTACGGTTAATCCTTCGGCCAATATCCGAATGCTGCATAATCAGTTTGGCGCTCCGCCAACGGGACTGACCATGCTGACGGACTTCTCGTCCTTTAATAATCAGGGTTACGATCCGTATGCCGCTCCGTTGACGGCCTCCTTCGCTTGGAACGCCATTACGGTCCCGGCCGGAGGTTACGCGGAATATGATGTGACGGTGCAGGGTGCGCTGCCCGGACAGTTTGCGCTGGCCGGAAGCAATACGAGTACGGGAAGTCTCGGGGTCAGCGCGATGGTTGTCGGTCCGGAGCTCGTCCGGGTCGTGCTGACCAACCTGACGGGCTCCGCCGTAAGCTTGCCTGCGGGCAACTGGCGGGTGCAGGTGATGCGGTAGATGGGACGCCGTTGTACGGTGAAGGTGCCATCGGCAGCGGCAACCTAATCGGGGGACGGACGGCGAGGGTTGATATACCATATAATGGAAGTGTAACCGAGCAGGTTCCTTTGCACCGGATTGGACTGTCTACCTGGCATGGGTTGGATAAAGGCAGGGGGCTAAAGTTTGAATGTCAAACAATAGGGGTAATACATCCTTGTACACCCATCCAACCCATGAATAGGAGTGGTAACCATGAACCAAGACGTTATCAAAGGCAACTGGAAGCAGCTGAAAGGCGAAGCTCAGAAGCAGTGGGGTAAATTGACCAACGACGACCTCGACGTCATCAATGGCGAGAAGGAGAAGTTCGTGGGCAAGCTGCAGGAGCGTTACGGCTACGCCAAGGACAAGGCGCAGGAAGAATACGATCACTGGTGTTCAAGACAAAAGGGTTGATCCCGGGCTCTGTGGAATCGAGCCGATGCGGATCTGTTATAGCGGCAAGACAAAGAGCCGGGTGAACTACTGCCCGGTTCTTATCTATTTGGCGGAGAGGAGGGGGGACGCCGCCGAGGCTGGTTTGTACATTTCCATACACTTACAGTGGGCATGAATGATGCCAAGGGTGAAGCTGTGTAAGGTAGAAGGTAAGCGGCGTAAGGTAAACGAGGTAAGGCGGCGTCCGCTATGGCAGCGCCTTGAATCCTCGCCGACAATAAGAGTCTTTCGTATACGCTAAATCCGGCCCATTAACGAGAAAAATGTGAATAAGAGCTTCTTGAGACGCTTATTTTCAGCCTATCTGCAAGATCATCCTAATTTCCCCCAAATAACAGCCTCAAACATCCGCTATTTGGTGGAATCGGCCACTTTTTCCGAAAATAAGAGGTGCACAAGAGACTGTCGATTCATTGTGTAGAAGTGTTAGCAGGCCGTTCCAAGTGAAAAGTTACCTTCTTCTGCTCAGACAGGTTGTCCTGAATCCCTTGATTGAATAAGGATTGTAAGGTAGGGGATTCCAGACAAAACTCGCCAGAAGGTAATCTTTTCCCTTTCCACTTGGTTGTCCACATTGAATCGACAGCCTCGCACAAGACCGCTATTTCATTTTCCGGCGAGCGAGCAAACTCCTCAAGCCTGCAACCGGTTCCGCCTCTGACGCTACATTCCCCTCGCCTTCCGCATCTCCGGCAGCCTGCCGTACGTCAGAAGCCGCCAGCACCATTCCAGCGGTCCCATCCGAAACCAGGAAAGCCACAGCATGCTGAACGCCATCTGCACCGTGTACATGCCGATACATACTAAAGTGGTTTGCACGACGCCCAGATTGCCGCTCCACCCGAACAAGCTCCCGGCCATAAGCAGCAGTACCGTTTGCCCCAAATAGTTGGTTAAAGCCATCCGCCCGTATGCCTGGAGCGGTTTCAACCAGCGGCGGACCCGCTCGCTCTGAAGAGCGCGGATCAGCGTCGTGACGTAAAACGCCGCCATAACCAGTCCCGTCATCGTCTGAATAAACGTATAGTCGGCGAGCTGGCTCATGAGGGAAACGCGAGCTCCTTCGTCAACGATCGCCATTCCCGGCTGATTCGGCATCCATAAGAGCTGAAGGACGAGTCCGATTGCGGAGAGCGCGCCGGTAATGTACTGAATGCTCCGGGTTCCCGGCCAATGCTGCCGGATCTGGACAAACACGCCGTATTGCCCGACCGCCAAGCCCAGCAGGAACAGCGGCAGGACGAGCAGCAGCTTGCCTCCGTAATAAGCAGCAGGAACGAGCAGGACAAGCGCAAGCGTCATGTTAACCGCCGGCCTCAGCTTCTGAAAAGGCAGCAGCACAAATCCGAACACCGCATAAGGCAGCAACGCCTCGCCCGGATGAAACGGCTGGTGCACGATGCCCATGACGAGCAGCACCAGCAGGCGGCGTATGAACAGTACGTTGCCTCTTACCCCTTTGTCCTGAGCTCTGGACAAAAAAATATAAAACCCGATGCCAAACAAAAATGAAAAGATCGCGTAAAACCGGCCTTCCACGGTGAGATTCAGAAATACAAACCAATAGCGGTCGGCACTGCCGGGAGCGCCGGAGCCGACCTTGAACAGCGTCAGAACATTAACAAGCGCGATGCCGATCAAGGCAAAACCGCGCAAATAATCGAGAGTATCGATCCGCTCCCCGTTGTAGGCGCCCGTCGTTGTACGCATGCGGTACACTCCTTTTTAACACATGAATATCTAACGCGGTTAATTATAGCGAATCGCAAGGAGGGCCGCCATCGATCCGGTGACAAGTCGGGTTACGATATTGTAATGATGTAGCGCGAAAGGATCATTCGGGACGAGGAAAACGACAGAGGAGCATGGTCATGGAGCCAGGAGCGGTTCCTGGAGCCATTGCGCCGGGCAGCAGCCTTGAGCCTTGGCTTGTGCAGTCAAGTCAGAAAAGCTTTAAACGAAGTCATTCCCACGAAGCCTTAACATTAAAAAGCCCAGGGGCCAAGCCCCCGGGCCTCTTCCATATATAGCTTACTTCGCTTCTTTAATCAGCTGGCGAAGTACCGTTTGCAGGATACCGCCGTTGCGATAGTAGTCGACGTCAACCATGCTGTCCAGACGGACGATGGCGTCGAACTCGAACGTGGTGCCGTCTTCGCGGGTTGCTTGAACGCGGACGGTTTGGCCCGGCTGTACGCCGTTGTCGAGGCCGATGATATCGAACGTTTCGCGGCCGGTGATGCCGAGTGTTTTCCAGCCCATGCCTTCCGGGAACTGCAGAGGCAGAACGCCCATGCCCACCAGGTTGGAACGGTGAATCCGCTCGAAGCTTTCCGCGATAACCGCTTTGACGCCCAGCAGGAACGTACCTTTAGCCGCCCAGTCGCGGGAGCTTCCGGTTCCGTACTCTTTGCCGGCGATGACGACGAGGTTCGTGTTCTCGCCTTGGTACAGCATCGACGCGTCATAGATGGACATTACTTCATCGCTTGGCAAGTAAGTCGTTACGCCGCCCTCGGTGCCTGGAGCCACTTGGTTGCGGATCCGGATGTTGGCGAACGTACCGCGCATCATTACTTCATGGTTGCCGCGACGGGAGCCGTACGAGTTGAAGTCCGCCTTCTGTACGCCATGCTCGAGCAAATATTTGCCCGCAGGGCTGTCGGTCTTGATGTTGCCGGCCGGGGAGATATGGTCGGTCGTAACCGAATCGCCCATAAGCGCAAGCGTCTTGGCGCTGCGGATCTCGCCGATGTCGCCCACTTGCTCGCCCAGGTCCATAAAGAACGGAGGCTCCTGAATGTACGTCGAGCTTGTATCCCACTCGTACAATTCGCCTTGCGGCACTGGGATTTGGTTCCAACGCTCGTTTTGCGTGAAGACGTTGCGGTACTTGTCGCGGAACATCTCCGGCGTAAGAGCGGTACCGATAGCCGCTTTGATCTCATCGTTAGTCGGCCAGATATCTTTCAGATAAACCGGCTTGTCTTCGCTGTCGTAGCCGATCGGATCGTTTGCCAGGTCGATATTGACTGTACCGGCAAGCGCGTAAGCGACGACGAGCGGAGGAGAAGCCAGGTAGTTTGCTTTGACTTGAGCATGAACGCGTCCTTCGAAGTTCCGGTTACCGGACAATACGGCGGCTACCGTCAAGTCGTTGTCGGCGATCGCTTGGCTCACTTCGTCCGGCAGCGGACCGCTGTTCCCGATACAAGTCGCGCAGCCGTAACCTGCCACGTGGAAGCCGAGCGCTTCGAGCGGCTCGATCAGGCCTGCTTTTTGCAAATATTCGGTAACGACGAGGGAACCCGGAGTCAAGCTGCTTTTCACGTAAGCCGGCTTTTTGAGCCCGCGCTCCACCGCTTTTTTGGCGACGAGACCGGCGCCCAGCATAACGCTTGGGTTCGACGTGTTCGTACAGCTCGTGATCGCCGCGATAACGACAGCGCCTGTTCCGAGCTTCGTCGTTTCGCCGTTCGGGTGTTTCACTTCGGCGGATTGCTCGATTTTCTCCTCGCTCAGCCCGTAACCGCCTTTTTCGATCGGCGTACGGATGATCGAGTTGAACGCTTCTTTCATTTGCGTCAATTCGACGCGGTCTTGAGGACGCTTCGGACCGGCTAAGCTCGGTACGATCGTGGACAGATCGAGCTCGATCGTGTCGGAGAATACCGGATCCGGCGTGTCGTCCGTACGGAACATGCCTTGCTCTTTATAGTAGGCTTCGACGAGGGCGATCTGATCCTCTTCGCGGCCGGTGCTGCGCATATAGTTCAGCGTCTCGCTGTCGACCGGGAAGAAGCCGACGGTAGCGCCGTATTCCGGAGCCATGTTCGCCACAGTAGCGCGGTCTGCAAGGCTGATATTGCTGAGGCCGGAGCCGTAGAACTCGACGAATTTGCCGACAACGCCTTTTTTACGGAGAATTTGCGTAACCGTCAGGGCCAGGTCAGTCGCCGTAGCGCCTTCCGCCAAGCTTCCGGTCAGCTTGAAGCCGATAACCTCAGGAGTTACGAAGTAGAGCGGTTGTCCGAGCATGCCGGCTTCCGCTTCAATACCGCCAACGCCCCAGCCCACTACGCCGAGACCGTTGATCATCGTCGTATGGGAGTCCGTACCGACGAGGGAGTCCGGATATACTTCGGTTTCGCCGTCAACCGTCTTCGTTGCCGCTACGGATGCCAGATACTCCAGGTTGACCTGATGAACGATACCGGTAGCCGGAGGAACGGCGCGGAAGTTGTCGAACGCCGTTTGCGCCCAACGGAGGAAACGGTAACGCTCCTCGTTGCGCTCGAATTCGACTTTCATGTTATATTCCAATGCGTCCTTGGTGCCGAATGCGTCAACCATGACCGAGTGGTCGATAACGAGATCAACCGGAACGAGCGGGTTAATGCGCTTAGGATCTCCGCCGGAACGTTTCATCGTCGCGCGCATAGCTGCGAGGTCAACGACAACCGGTACGCCGGTGAAGTCTTGAAGCACGATCCGTGCAGGAATGAACGGAATTTCTTTATTATCGTCGCGGCCTTCGGCCCAGCTGGCGATTTGCTTGACGTGCTCGTTCGTAATCGCACGGCCGTCGAACTGGCGGACAGCTGCTTCAAGAAGAACTTTAATGGAGAAAGGCAGACGGTCGATGCCGCTGAAGCCTTTGCCCTCCAGCGCTTTCAGGCTGTAGTAGTTATACGGCTTGCCGCCGACGGCAAGCTGCGTCCGGACGCTGAAATGGTCCTTTCTGGACATGGATGATAGCCTCCTTTGTACTTGTAAGTAGCCGGATATTCGGCCTATCAGTTTCACCTTATGAAACCTGATTTCAAAATTGCTATACCTTTAGTATACCGTCTCTTGCGGCAAGCGTAAAGCTCTTTTTTGTCCTGTTTCGCACTGAGAATCGTTGTCATTACGGGCTTTTGAACCCTTTTGACGGTTGTCCGTCCCCGGCGTCCGGCACATGTTTTGCCCGATGTGAACATACATATGAAAATAGCGCTTTGCCCAAGGAAACGAGGGACGATGATCGCCTGCATGTAGTTCCGACTATTAGGAGGAATCGCCATGTTCGCTAATTGGAAATCCGCCATCTACGAATATGCGCACCGCCGCAATCGGCTTGAGGTCGACGGCGATGCGGGACAGCTTGTGCCGATCGTCCGCGACGACAAATTCGTCCGCCGGCTGGAGCAGCGAATTCACCGCGTGCAGGCGAGCCGGGACGCCAGGGGAGTCGTCGCGCTGCGCAGCGAAGCGGGCATGAGAATGCGCGCGATCGACGATACCGAACGCCGGGCGGTCGTGGATCTGGAGCTGCGTCTTTGCACGGAATACGGGCAGGCCG
This sequence comes from Paenibacillus sp. MAH-35, assembly GCF_058135425.1. Classification (NCBI taxonomy): domain Bacteria; kingdom Bacillati; phylum Bacillota; class Bacilli; order Caryophanales; family Paenibacillaceae; genus Paenibacillus; species Paenibacillus sp. MAH-35. The sequence continues at coordinate 9,314 of NZ_JBYUPU010000074.1, read as the reverse complement.
GTCAGTCGCACCGCGAAGAACGGATGGACCGGGAGCGGATTCAGGTTGTGAAGCAAGGCAAGCAATGGATCATTACGAACGTGCAGCCGGACGAATCGGAGCGGCGCAGATCGCCGCAGCCGGAGCTTCCTTTTGCCGAAGCCGAACCGGAGAGAGAGAAGCAGGCCGGACTTCGCTCCGTTCCTTATTTGAATTACGGCGTATTGTCTTCGTTCGCCGCCCAGCCGTCCGTCCGGAACATCCCTTATGACCGCGCCAAGGCGCAGCGTTATGCCGAAACATGGTGGAATAAAGCCAATCCCGCCTACACGAGTTTCGAGGTGGATTGCACCAACTATGTCTCGCAATGCCTCGTTGCAGGGGGAGCCCCCATGAACTATACTGGAAAAAGGGAATCGGGATGGTGGTATCAAGGCATGGACGGCGGCCGCGAGCTGTGGAGCTACAGTTGGGCGGTTGCCCATAGTCTGAAATCGTTTTTGGCTTCCAGCAAGTCCGGATTGCGTTCGGAAATTGTTCACTCGCCGAGGCAGCTTACGATCGGCGATGTGATCTGCTACGACTGGGACGGCGACGGCCGGTTTCAGCATAATACGATCGTAACCGGCTTCGATGCGGCAGGGATGCCGCTCGTTAACGCGCATACGATCGACAGCCGCATGCGTTACTGGGACTACCGGGATTCCTATGCATGGACACCAAATACCCGTTACAGCTTTTTTCATATTGCGGACTATTTTTAATACCGTTAGCATGCAACAAAACACGACTTCATTATTCAACAAGACGGAGGTAGCCATGAATAGAAAAATTCGGGTCGGATTGGTATATGGCGGCAGATCGGGCGAACACGACGTGTCCCTGCAAACCGCGATGGCCGTTATCCGCGCTTTTGATCATACGCAATACGAAGTTCATCCTTTTTATATTACGAAGCACGGAGAGTGGAGGTCGGGGCCTGCCTTAACCGGACCTGTGGATCAATTGCAGCGGCTGCGGTTCGAGACGGGCGGTGAAGTACGGATCGCTGCGACGGATTCGGCCGCTTCCTCCGGAAGCTCGACAGCGCTGCAGCCTTTCTTCAGCAATTTGCAGCCGGCAGCCGGCGCATCCGGGACGGCCTCCGAACGTCAGCTGGATGTGGTGCTTCCGCTGCTCCACGGTACGTTCGGCGAGGACGGGACGGTTCAGGGCTTGCTGGAAATGGCGGGCATCCCGTATGTAGGGGCTGGCGTGCTGGCCTCGGCAGTGGGAATGGACAAAGTCATGATGAAGAAGCTGTTCGCCCAGGAAGGTCTGCCGCAGTGCGTATTCCGTCATTTCACGAGGACGCAGTGGGATAAGGATCAGCCGTTTTTCCTGATGGAAATCGAAGTATCCGTAGGGTATCCGTGCTTCGTCAAGCCCGCCAATCTCGGCTCCAGCGTAGGTGTCTCCAAGGCGCGCAACCGCGAAGAGCTGATTGCGGCGGTAACCGAAGCTTTCGAATACGACCGCAAAGTCATTGTCGAGGAGTTCGTGGAAGCCAGGGAGATTGAGGTCGGGGTACTGGGCAACGAGCAGCCGGAAGCTTCCGTTCCCGGAGAAATCGTATCGTCCAATGAATTTTACGACTACCGGGCCAAATATATTGACGGCAAGTCGGCCATGATTATACCTGCGGAGCTTTCCGAGGAGGTCGCAATGGATATTCGCGAGATGGCCGTGCGCGCGTTCCAGGCGATCGATGGCAGCGGGCTGGCGCGTGTCGACTTTTTCCTGCGCAAATCGGACGGGGCGGTTTTTATTAATGAGATTAATACGATGCCTGGCTTTACTCCGTTCAGCATGTATCCGTTATTATGGAAGGAAACCGGCAAGCCTTATGGCGAGCTGCTGAACGAACTGATCCGATTGGCGCTGGAGCGGCATGCTTCCAGACAAAGCATCCGTTATTCATTCGATCTGGACTGATAGTGCGAGTTCAAAAAGTCCAGTTTTCAGCACCGAGAAGATGGGATGAAGCTAGGAAATGAGGAGCGGAACGTAGTGGCAGCTACGAGAGTACCGGAAGTTCCGGCTGAATTCCATATTCGATGTCGAGTAGGCTTCCTGATTTGCTTCGTGATCAAAAGTGGACTTTTTGAACAACCTCTAATAGAGAAAGGAAGATGATGCAATGGGCTTTCAATCGGAATTCAACTCCGTCTGCAAGTTCAAGTCGGACCAGGAGCTGTACGAACTGCTGGAGTACGGCAGAGGGAAGATGGTTAAGAAAGGGTTCCGCGTCTACCCGACCGGGCAGAAGGTTATTGCTTACACGCCTAACAACGTAGCGGTGGCGATCGTGAAGATCGTCGTTTCGATTGCGGAAATCAATTTTCAGGGCGAAGAAGTAACCGAAGTGGAAATGGAGCTCGTGCGCAAGCTGACAGAGGAAGAGTCCCGCATTCAGACGTCGCTTGCCCACGAAATGTTTTTTGGCGACAGGCAGTAGAAGGAAGCGGCCGGGAACCAAACGTCAGTTGACCATGCAAACAGATTGCCCGCATAATCAGTCATCCGAGTGTGAAGAACCAACCTTAGGAGAGGCGGACTTTACAATGACGATCGAACTATGGCCGGAGGGCGCGCCATATCGGGCAGGAGAGACCGAGGAGGATTACCCTCGCCTGATTGCGTTTCCGGTTAGCGGCAGCAACAAACCTGTAGGATGTGTAATCGTATGCCCGGGCGGAGGGTATGCCCGCAGAGCGGATCATGAGGGAGAGCCGATCGCCAGATGGCTGAATTCGCTCGGCATCGCCGCGTTCGTGCTGCATTACCGGGTGGCTCCTTACCGCCATCCCGTGCAGCTCGGAGATTGCCGCAGAGCGATCCGCTGGGTGCGGAGCCACGCGGAGGAGTACGGCGTCGATCCGGACAAGATCGGGATTTTGGGCTTCTCGGCTGGCGGACATGCCGCCGCGATGGCAGGCGTCCATCACGAGCCGGGCGATCCCGGGGCGGCGGACCCGATCGAACGGGTCGGTTCCAGACCGGATGCGCTTGTGCTCTGTTATCCCGTAATCTCGTTTGTTCAATCCTATCATCAGGGATCGATGAACAATCTTCTTGGACCGGAGCCGTCTCAAGAGCTTCGCGAGCTGATGTCGGGTGAGCTTGCGGTCAACAGCGAGACGCCGCCTACGTTTTTGTGGCATACGGCGAATGATGGGGCCGTCCCGGTGGAGAACAGTCTGATGTTTGCCGCGTCTTTAAGCCGGCACAAGATCCCGTTCGATCTTCACGTCTACGAAAGCGGCCGTCACGGCCTCGGTCTGGCGGAGACGCACCCGGAAGCGTACGCATGGACGCTGGAATGCGCCAACTGGCTGCGGAAGCAGGGATTTGCTCCCGAAGCGGCTTCGGAGGCGTAGTTTACGAAGAAGAAGTTCGTCGATGTCGGGCCGGCTTGCTCGAGGGGCGGATTATGGTTTTCCTTCGTGAGGGCATCCTACTATAGAGGTTTCCATTTCTATATGAGGTGCCGATGGGAGGATTGCCGCTTGATCGTCAGACTCGGATATGTAGCGATGTCGACTATTGTCCAGAACGCTTCGCCGTCCAAAACGATGACTGCCACTTTTTTCAGGAAGCTTCCGGATCGTGAAGCGGCGATTCGCAAGTTGGAGCGGATTGCGGCCGAGAATTTGCATAACACGCTCAGGCTGCTCAGACATAACCGCGCTTTTGATATTCGGTTGTACCGCTTTTCGTCCAAGCTGATCCCTCTGATCGGACACGAGCTGCTCCAGGGCTGGGACCCGTTTCCGGCGCTGGAGGACGATTTCCGGGCAATCGGAGATTATGTCCGGGAGCATCATATGCGCGTCAGCTTCCATCCCGATCATTTTACGGTATTAAGTACGCCTAGGCCGGAGGTGCTGCGCAATTCGGTTGACGATCTGCGGCGGCATGTCCGGATGCTGGATGCCATGGGACTGGACGAACGGGCGATGTGCAACATCCATGTCGGAGGTACATACGGGGACCGGGTGCAAGCCCGCGACCGGTTCGTCAAGCAGTTTCAGGAGATGGACGGCTCGCTCAGGAGCCGCATCACGCTGGAGAATGACGACAAGACGTTCACGGCGGAGGAAACGCTGGACATCTGCGAAGCGGTAGGGACGCCGATGGTGCTCGATATCCACCACCACGACGTGAATCCCGGAGAACATACTGCCGGACAGCTGTGGCCGCGGATCACGAATACTTGGGCCACCCGGGCGCTGCCTCCCAAGATCCACATGTCCAGCCCCAAAAGCTTGAAGGATGTCCGGGGTCATGCCGATTATGTAGAAGCGGACAAGCTGCTGGCCTTTCTGCGAATGGCGGCCGAGGCGGGTACGGAACGGCTTGATGTGATGCTGGAGGCCAAGATGAAGGATGCGGCTCTGCTCCGGCTGATGGAGGATATACGGAACAGAAGCGGGATTCGGATAACAGATCAGGCTTGTTTCGAGATCAGGGCTTGATCCGGATGGGAAAATAAGGTACGTTGATAGAGGAATTAACCGAGCTGTGACCATTTGTTCATTGTCGAGAGGGGAAACGAAACGATGAGTCAATTGCTGGCAGGTAAAAATATATTGGTCATGGGTGTCGCGAACGATCGCAGCATCGCCTGGGCGATCGCCCAATCGCTTTCCGCTCAAGGAGCGCGTCTTGCATTTACGTATGAGAGCGAGCGGGTAGAGGAGCGGGTCAGCAAGCTGGCCGCCACCATCCCGAATTCGATCGTGCTGCCGTGCAATGTAACCGTCGATTCGGAAATCGATACGCTTGCGGAGAAGCTGAAAGAGCATTTCGGCGTTCTTCACGGGTATGTGCACAGCATCGCCTTCGCACGGACCGAGGAACTGGAAGGACTGTTCGTCGACACGTCCCGTGACGGATTCGCGCTTGCGCACGATATCAGCGCCTACTCGCTGACGGCGGTAGCCAAGCGGATCTATCCGCTGATGACCGAAGGCGGAAGCATCATGACGATGACGTATCTCGGAGCCGAACGCGCGATGAAAAACTACAACGTCATGGGTGTCGCCAAGGCGGCGCTGGAAGCAAGCATCCGTTATCTCGCGAACGACCTCGGCCAATTCAACGTACGCGTCAATGGCATTTCGGCCGGACCGATCCGAACGCTTGCGGCCAAAGGCATCAAGGACTTCAATTCGATCCTGCGTCAAGTCGAGGAGAAAGCTCCGCTGCGCCGCACGACCGAGACGGCGGAAGTCGGAGACACCGCGATGTTCCTCATGAGCGACCTGTCCCGAGGCATCACCGGCGAAGTGATCCACGTCGACAACGGCTATCATATTATCGGAGTTTAAACGAATTACCAACAAAGCCATTCCAGGGGATTCTGCCCCCGGGATGGCTTTTCCTAATGTAGCGGCATCTAAGCGCTAGGCGACTCGCCCGGTAAGTGCTGCCCGGTTTCGGGTCCTTCAAAGACTTTATCAATTGGCCAGTCCTGAAAATGACGGGGGAAATACCTGTCTGCCATGTCAACGGGTTCCTCGGCTGCGCATTGGCCGCACTAATAATTCCGCGTCGTCGCATCCAGCCGTTCGGCGGATACGGCGGCCCGGTGCGTCGCTTCCTCCATCTGTTCGATGGCGTGGGCGAGCTGCTTCATTTCCTGCTTCGATTTGCTGATTTCAGACAGCCCGTTCTCGAGCGACTGCTCGATTTGAGCGAACGTTTCTTTCGTAGTATACGACTCGTGCCTCCCGGCCTCGACCTGCTGCTGCACGTCCTGAATCGAGTCGATCACCTGCTTCGTATATTCGTTCGACTGTTCGATCAGCTTGCTGATTTGACGCACCTCTTGCTGGGTATGGTCGGACAGCTTTTTGACCTCCTGGGCGACGACGGAAAAGCCCGCTCCGAATTCTCCGGCCCGCGCCGCTTCGATTGCCGCATTCAGCGACAACAGATTCGTTTGACTCGCTATGTCTTTTACGATCGTCACGATGCTGCCGATCTGCCGCGACGATTCCTTAAGCTGCATCACCGCCCGTTCCACCTGCAGCGAGCTTTGGCGGATCAGCTCGATGCGCGCCTGCAGCTCCGAAACTTTCTTCGCGCCGTCTTCCGCCAGACTCCTGGATTCGTTGGCCCGGTCCGTGCTGTGCGTGACCGATTCGTTCACTTGACTGCTTGCTGCGATCAGCTTGTGGGTCGAAGCGTACGTTTGCTCCGTAATAGAGGCCAGTTCTTCGCTAATTGTGCTGATCGAATGCTTCAATTCCTTCTTGATCCGCTCGTACTGGAGCTCCCGAAGCTCTACATTTTTTTTCTCGTAAGCCTCCAATACCAGCTGCTGCTCGAAGTTAAGCAGCTTGGTAATCGACTTTCCGACGGTTAAGCTGTCTTCTCCGTTACGAAGATAGGGTAAAAGGACAGTGAGAAGCGTATTCTGCAAGTTTTGAAAAGCGCCCATGTACCATTTGGGCGTAAGTCCGATCCGCTGATGAACCTCGGCGATCTTCAGCCGCTTTTGTACGAATTCGGCATCCAGCCTGCCGTCGAACATCTCGATCAGATGCTGGCGAAGCGTTTCCCTTAGCCGTTCGACTGTGCTGTGGCGCTCGATAATGTCTTTAAGCCCGTTAACGGCTATGACGGTCTTGTAGAAATCGTCCACGATCTCGTCGATATGTTCCATAATAAAAGGCTGAATGCTTTGCAGAAGCCGCAAATCTTCCTCGGTCAGCGCAATCATCCGAAGCTGGGCCGTTATTTGGGAGTCTGCGAATGCTTCCAGCTTGACGGTATCGTTTGCCGGTGATGTAGACGGGAGAGTTATGCGGGATGAATGCTGCGAATACTCTTTTTTTACAGACGGCTTCAAGAGTGAAGTCAAGGCATGGTACGGACACTTTTTCATACGGATGGCCCCTTCAAGAACAGAGTTACTTGATCCTCATAATTGTACACTATTTCGATAATAAGTTATACAATATTTATACAAAAATTATGCAACTAAAACCGGCTGAATCGCAAAACCGAAGAGCGGCCATTCTAAAAAAGATAAAAGCAGACAGTTACACCGCTCCGTACAATACATTTTCCGGAAGCCTCAGTTGACCCTCTGGGCGGAAAAAACCATTGTGACTAGATACTGTGTATATTGTAACTCAGATTACGCAACATTCTAAGAGCTTCTATTTAAAATTAATGTTATCCCTGAATCATTTCGGGTGCGCGAATTGTTATGGGAACGGGGACAAGCGATTGACGAAAGGTGACCGGATTGCTACATTAAGGAAATGAAATTGCTGCGGAGGGATTCGTATGACCGGTTTCCTGTTGCTGCTTCTGCTCGGCGTCGTGTCGGCGACGTTCGGAAGCATTGTTGGTTTGGGCGGGGGCATTATTATCGTGCCCGCGCTTCTATATATCGCACCGATTTTTCTGGAGCGCGACGTCTCGACGGCGACAGCGGTAGGGACCTCGCTGACGGTATTGATTTTTACCGCGCTGTCGTCCACGTTAACGTTTATGAAAGAAAATAAGGTGGACTTTCGAAGCGGATGGCTTTATTTCACGACGAGTGGACCGGCTGCGATGATCGGAGCTTCACTGACAGGCAACTTCGCGCCGCGCCCGTTCGAGCTGTCGTTTGGCTTCTTCATGCTATTCATGGCGCTGCTGCTTATGTTCCGCAATAAGATTAAGCCGGCGGCCATTGACTGGAGCATCAAGCGATCCTACACGGATCTGCAAGGGAACTCGTACGAATACGGTTATAATATCGCATTAGCGTTAACGGTCGGATTTGGCGTCGGCTTCATCTCGGGCTTGTTCGGCATCGGCGGCGGATCGCTGTTCGTGCCGGTTATGGTGCTGCTGTTCCGGTATCCGCCTCATGTGGCGACGGCCACGTCGATGTTCGTCATTTTCCTGTCGTCCATCCTCGGCAGCGTGACGCACGGGTTTCACGGCGAGATCGATGTGTACAGCACCTTGGCTCTCGCACCCGGAGCGTGGATCGGCGGCTGGCTGGGCGCCAGGATCGTGCGCAAGATGAGCGGCAACGCTTTGTTGTGGGTGCTACGCATCACACTGATCGTGCTGGCGCTCAAAATGATCTGGGGCTAGCGAGTAGGCGCGAAGTTGTACGATTCGCCGAACGATTTTGGGTGAATCTCCGAGGACAATCTAGCGAAATTATACTATACTTACTAGTATCGCAACGTATCGATAGAAATGAGTGATCTACCGTTGAGCAATGAACCAAAACCAACCTTTACAGTAGGCGGCAAAAGCTTCACCGCCGTTGCCATCAATACCGCTGCCAAGGCCGGCGAATGGATCAAGCTGAAGCTTGGCACGCATGAGAGGCTGGCGCTTAAGAGCACGCCGCACGATCTCGTCACCGAGGTGGACAAGGGTTCGGAGACGATGATCCGCAATTTGATCAAAACGCATTTTCCGCATCATACGATACTCGGGGAAGAAGGAGTGGCCCCGGGGGCCGACGCCTCCGCTAAAGCTCTCGAGACGATGAAGGATAACGAATATTTATGGATCGTCGATCCGATCGACGGCACGACTAACTATGTGCACGGCTTTCCGTTTTTCTCGGTATCGATCGCGCTGGCGCACCGGGGGGAAGTGATCGTCGGCGTCGTGTACGATCCGTGCGGGGACGAGCTGTTCGTCGCCGAGAAGGGCAAGGGCGCTTATCTGAAAGGGAAGCGGATGCAAGTATCGGGAGAAGCGAAGCTGTCCGATTCCTTGATCGCGACTGGATTCCCGGCAGACAGCGATTTTGCGCTTCCGCTTAACTTGAAAGGCGTTCAGGCGGTCGCCCCGAAAGCGAGAAACATCCGGGTGGCCGGCTCGGCGGCGCTTCATATGGCTTATGTAGCGGCCGGAAGATTAAGCGGCTTCTGGGAAATCGGGCTGAACAGTTGGGATATCGCCGCAGGCTCCCTGCTTGTCAGCGAAGCGGGCGGCCGGGTAACCGACACGTCCGGACAGCCGTACACGCTGGCGGTTCGCCACGTGCTCGCCACGAACGGGACGGTTCACGACGAGCTACGGACGACGTTGTCCGAGGCGGGCGCGACGGGGGCGTGACCGATCCTGGCCATCGCAATCTGCGAGTAAGTACCCATAAAGGCTGTCCTTCCAGTCGAACCGACTGGAGGGTGGTCTTTTGTGCGCTTGGCAGCGCAATCGACTAAGGAGTGAAAGTCTCCAGCACGCCGCGAGGTGGCGGAAGTGCATAGCTGACGCATAGTGCTCAGTCCGTGAGGATGGGTGCGGAGGTAGCGAAGGCA
>NZ_JBYUPU010000073.1:0-21616 GCF_058135425.1 Paenibacillus sp. MAH-35 | reverse complement strand
CAGTCTTCTTGAGCTTTACAATGAACATCACCCCCAAAGGGGATAATCTTGGAGGAGCCGGATGCGATGACCCGCACGTCCGGATCTGTGAGAGGCCCATGCAATTGTGCATGGGCCTACTCGATTTCCGTGTTGGTGGGCAAAACCAAGGAAAAATCGGATTCTCCCGTACGCAAGGACTCGAAGGGGCTAGGTATGGTTGGAGTGGATGGTGCGGAAGGCTTGTTAAACTGCTGGAATAAAGCACAATCGCAGCTTCCTATCCCAAGAACGGTTCCTGTAAAAAGCGCCGCTTGAACCAATTGTACATAAACCGGCTGCATCTCATCTGCATCCGGTAAAACTTCAATATAATAAAAAAATCACAACGAAAGTTTCGGGTTATCCGTTTTCCAATGCCCAATGAATGGTACAATGCGGATATAAAAAGACATGAATCTAATCGGAAGGATGTTATCATGAGCGAATCCAATCAGGAGTTTATCGTAATCTCAGGTGCGAGGGAGAACAATCTCAAAAACGTATCCTTGCGCATTCCGAAACGGAAGATTACAATCTTCACCGGAGTATCCGGCTCCGGCAAGTCATCGATCGTCTTCGATACGATCGCCGCGGAATCCACGCGATTGCTGAATGAGAACTTCAGCATGTTCGTCCGCAATTTTCTGCCCCGTGTTCCTCAGCCGGACACGGACGGAATCGAGAACTTGAGCATGGCAGTTATCGTGGATCAGAAGCGGCTGGGCGGCGGTTCCCATTCCACGATGGGCACGATTACCGATATTTCGCCCATTCTGCGCCTTCTCTTCTCGCGGGTGGGTCAACCCCATATCGGACAAGCTCACATGTTCTCGTTTAACGATCCGCAAGGCATGTGTCCCGAATGCAACGGGATCGGCCGGAAGCTGGGCGTCAATATGAAGAAGGCGCTGGATATGTCGAAGTCGTTGAACGAAGGAGCGATTATGCTGCCGGACTACTCGGTGAACAGCTGGGAGTGGAACATGATCGTGCAGGCAGGCCCCTTCGATCCCGATAAGAAGCTAAGCGATTATCCGGATGAGGATCTGGAGCAGCTGTTATTCGGCAAGGCCAAAAAAGTGCAGGTGGATTTCGCCGGCAAAGCGATGAATATTACCGTAGAAGGCGTCATCGAGAAGTTTACCAACAAGTACATCAAGCAGGATGTAAAGGCGAAGTCCGAGCGCACACAGCGGGCTGTGGCGCCGTACATCTCCGAAGGACCCTGCTCCAGCTGCCGCGGCGCAAGGCTCAGTCAGGCTGCGCTCAGCTGCAGGATTCATGAACATAACATTGCGGAACTGTCCTCCATGGAAGTCGGACAGCTTATCCGCGTCATTCGGGAGATCGACGATGCGGTCGCCGCGCCGATGGTTAAATCGCTGACAGAGCGGCTGCAGCATCTGGTCGATATCGGGCTTGATTACTTGACGCTGGACCGTGAGACGGATACGTTGTCCGGCGGCGAGTCGCAGCGCGTCAAGATGGTGAAGCACCTGAGCGGCAGTCTGGTGGATGTCACTTACATATTCGACGAGCCCAGTGTCGGCTTGCATCCCCGCGATGTGCACCGGTTGAATGAATTGCTCCAGAAGCTGCGCGACAAGGGCAACACGGTGATCGTCGTCGAGCATGATCCCGATGTGATCAAGATTGCGGATCATATCGTCGACGTCGGGCCTCACGCGGGCAGCCGGGGCGGTACCATCATGTACGAAGGAAGCTTCCAAGGCTTGCTGGAGTCGGGAACATTAACCGGGACCCATATGAAGCGGCCGCTCCAGCTAAAGCAGGCGTGCAGGCAGCCGTCCGGCCAGCTGTCCATACAGGATGCGACGCTTCACAATCTGCGAGACGTAAGCGTAGATATTCCAACCGGAGTGCTGACCGTCGTTACGGGCGTTGCCGGATCGGGCAAGAGTACGCTGATCAACGAAATATTCCTTAGCCAGCAACCGGATGCGATCGTCATCGACCAATCGGCGGTAGGCGTGTCCACACGCTCGAATCCCGCGACCTACACGGGCATTATGGATGATGTGCGCAAGGCGTTTGCTTCTGCAAATAAGGTGAATCAAGGCTTGTTCAGCTTCAATTCCAAAGGAGCTTGCGAGAACTGTCAGGGTCTGGGCGTGGTGTATACCGATCTGGCTTTCCTCGAAAGCGTGAAGCTGCCCTGCGAAGTATGCGGAGGCAAACGGTTCAAGGAAGAGGTGCTCGAGTACAAGCTGAACGGCAAATCCATTGCGGATGTGCTGCAGATGACAGTGGAGCAGGCGCTGGACTTTTTCGAGTTGAAGGAGGTTGTCCGCAAGCTCCAGGCGATCAGTGATGTGGGACTGAACTATATTACGCTCGGTCAGCCGCTCAGCACGCTGTCGGGCGGAGAATGCCAGCGCATTAAGCTCGCAAGCGAGCTGCATAAGAAGGGCAGCATCTACGTGATGGACGAGCCGACGACCGGTCTGCATATGTCGGATATCGGGCAGCTTCTGGGGATTATGAACCGTCTGGTGGATGCCGGCAATACGGTAATCGTCATCGAGCACAACCTCGATGTGATCAGCCATGCGGATTGGATCATCGATATGGGACCGGACGGAGGCAGCAAGGGCGGCCAGGTCGTGTTCGAGGGCACCCCCTCGCAGATCCTCCATGCGGAGCAGTCGATCACGGGAAAATACTTGGTGTAATCGTCCACTCCAACGGACCTATCCCTCAACCGATTGAATTCGGTTTGCGGGATTTTTTTTGTTTTCGTTATTCCGTGTTGTGAATCTAACGAAAGGAATTTGTGGTAAAATCTAGAATTCATAGTGGGTGATGTTCTCGCAGCGGGTAGTTCGTTCTCCCGGTGCGCACTTGTACATGAAATCAGAGAGGTGATCATGCGAATGAAGTATCCGAAGCTGCAAGAAGGTACCCCGGAGCAGGCCGGAATGCGGCTTGAGCGGGTGAACGCTCTGAAGAGCAGAGTGAAGATGTGGGTGGAGGAGGGAGCGACGCCTGCGGCTGCTATGCTAGTGGCAAGGAATGGAGTGATCGTATCGCACAATGCTTACGGTCGGCTAACACCGGATGAGGGATCTGCACACCTGGAGATAGATTCGTTATTTCCTCTCGCTTCCTTGACGAAACCGATCACCGCGACTTGCATCCTGATCCTCGTCGAGGATGGCAAATTGGATTTGTTTGACCCGGTGAATCGGTTTATACCGGAATTTACCGGCGAGGGGAAGGCGGCCGTTAATCTCCATCATCTGCTCACGCATACATCGGGTTTGCGAGAAGAGGATGTGCACGACCATGTGAAAAAACAGGAGCTGCTGGGGAGCGTTGTTCCGGAACCGGAGTCGACTTCGCACCCGAAAAAGCATAAGTATTTTGATCTCAGCTGCGGGGCTCCGTTGTGGAAGCCTCCCGGGACGGAAATGCGATACTTGGGTTACGGGTACAAACTTCTTGGGGAAATGGTAAGACGCGTAAGCGGACAATCGCTGCAACAATTTGCTGCAGAACGAATTTTCGAGCCCCTTGGGATGAAAGATACGTTTTACGTTGTCCCCGAAGCTTTGTTTGGGAGAGCCGTCAGAAGAGATGAGAATTTGGCTGGAGGCAAATGGCTCGGCACACCGGCAGCGCTGCGCGATCCGTCGGCTTCCGGCGGCGCTTATTCGACGGTGATGGACATGGCCATATTCGGGCAAATGTTTCTAAACGGCGGTCGATATGGCAATACGAGAATACTAAGTCCGGTCTCCGTACGTGAAATGGTGAAAAACCAAATCCCCGGCGTCCCCGCCGCCTCCAACGGAATGACGTTCCGGGAAGCATCGTGGGGCTACGGCTGGAACGTGCGCAGTATGAAGCAGGATGACAGCGGCTGCTTACGATCGGCTCATGCGTATGATCATGGCGGAGCCGGCGGCGTTCGATTGCTGATCGAGCCCGAATATAATCTGCTTTGGGCGTACTTTCCAATTGTGACGGATAAACTCTATACACGCAATTTATTCAATAATATGGTGATGAGCTGTATCGATGAGTAAACCGGATAGGAGCGGTTTGTACCCGTAAATTTGTCCAAAACCCGCTTGGGCGGAGCAATAGGAGCGGTTTGGAGCTGCTAATTTCCGCGAAAAGGGTACAGCCCCTATCCGTTGGCTGAAATAAAGGGTACAAACCACTTCTATTCGCCTCGGTCCCGCCAGTATTCCGAAAATAAAACATGCCAAAGAGACTGTCGATTCAATGTGTAGAAGTGTTAGCAGGCCGTTCCAAGTGAAAAGTTACCTTCTTCTGCTCAAACAGGTTGTCCGGAATCCCTTGATTGAATAAGGATTGTAAGGTAGGGGATTCCAGACAAAACTCGCCAGAAGGTAATCTTTTCCCTTTCCACTTGGTTGTCCACAGTTAATCGACAGCCTCGCCAAAGACTCTTATTAGATTAGTCAGCCCCGCACACATATCGGGATTGGGAAAGGTGGCTTACAATGAGAAGTGAAGACACTCGAATATGGTTTTATGGCTTTGTTGTCGGCACCGTTCTAATGCTGATGCCGGTTCCGAACTTCTTTTTCTGGAAAGATGTTATAGAGCACGTCGAGTCGATCTTTCAGTATGTGGGCTTCGTTTTCTTCGCCGTTTGTGGCGTTGCCCTACTTGTACGAGTCATCCGAAGTTTTATCGGAAAATGAGAATGAGATCAATCGGTTTACCTCAATTGAAGTAACGAGCAACGAGTGTATCATAAAGCTAAAAGCAGCCAAACGAAAACGTATGGCTGCCTTTGTCCAGCGCGGATGACATTAGAAGCTTTTTTGTAAGAAATCATAACCTTGCTCGAGAGCTTCGACCGGCGGACGATGCCCGCTGGCGTGATTGATGAAGAGATACTGCGACGGATCGGAATAACCCGCCCGTTTTATACCGTCCAGCGCCTCTTCATTGTCGTACAGCCCTGCGATCAGAACAAATGGCTTTAGTCCGCCAAGGCGCAGAAGCTCCGCATGATCCATACCGGCGGCTTTCAGTGCATCGAGCTTATCTCCCCAATACCACGGTTCGTTCCAATTCGACCGATCCCATTCAAGCCCGAAGTCGCTGCATAGCATAGCTTTGATCCGGTGATCCAGACAACCTGTATATAAAGCCATCTTCCCGCCAAGCGAATGCCCCGCTATCCCAATCCGATCGTGATCGACCCGAGAGTCCGCGCATAGGAGGTCCACCAGAAGTTGGGTATCGGCTATCAACTTGCCGATGCCTGTCCACTCCGGATGGTCGCGAAGCAGGCTGTCGGCGGCGACCCGCCAACGGGAGAAATCCCGGCGTTCCAGCTCGAGCTCCCGGTAGGTCAGGTGATAAGCATCCGCAGAGACAACCGCATATCCGCGGCGCACCAGTTGCAGAGCCATCGCAATGTCAGGCTCGTCGGTTGGCTCGAGCGAGTCGAGATCGTACCCGGCCATCCGGTCGGGGTAGTAAAACGGAACGACTACCGCCGGCAATTTGCCGTTGATCGTCTTCGGCAGCATCAATAGTGTCCGTTGCACGGTACCCGGACCGTTTGCCTGCTCATACAGCTCACCATCAAACTCGGCCGTCACTATTTTGCGAATAAGACTCAGACGACGCTCGTATTCATAGCGCTCCGGCTTGCCGATCCGATCAAGCCACTTCTGGGTAAGGTCTTTTAATTCGTTCATCTCGTTTCTCCTTGTACATGGATCTATGAATCTCCTCAAACTCTAAATTCTCCAAAAGGAGCGTATTCCCTCCCTTGACTAGAAATAGTTGGAGTTGTTTTCATTGGGGAAGCGAGTTTACGAATCAGTCGGCGGCACGGGAAAACGTAGGCTGACTAGCCAAACCGGAACTGAATTAAATTAATTACATTAAATATTAATTTCGTTAATATGTAACGAGATTAATTGGTGTTGGAAAGTCCCGCGTGACTTCCTCGTCCGGGGTATGTTATAAAATGGAGGAAGCGAGTAATACCGTGAATCGGGGTGTCGTTGTGAGAATCAAATCGATGAGCCTGTATTCGCATCCTCGCGATTTTCCGTTTTGGATTCAGCAAAATCTCCATGACGTGCAGGATATGCCGGATTTTCACACTCATAAGTTTGTCGAGCTGATTTACGTTGCCGACGGGCGGGCTACACATTTGTTCCAAGATATTTGTTACGAGACCCAGGCGGGCGACATATTTATCATCAATCCGGGCGAGAGGCACGGATATTCGCTGAAGGAAGATCAGCGCATCGTGCTGTTTAATTGCCTGTTCGAACCGGACTTTATCCCGCATTCGCTGCTTAACAGGCTGCACATTACCGATTCCCTCGACTTTTTTTACGTCCAGCCTTTTCTGAACGGACACTCCCGGTTTCATCACAAGCTGAACTTGCGGGGCGAAGCGGCGGACAAAACCAGGGCCATTCTGGAGGAGCTTCTTCAGGAATTGAATCGCCGGCAGCCGGGTTATCAGGCCATTATTCAACTGAAAATGACCAATCTGTTCATCTTGCTGTCTCGTTCCTACAAAAACCGCAATTATCATGCCGACAGCCGCCCGCCTCAAGAATTACTCGTGCGCCGCATACGCGGGTATGTCGAACGCCATTATAACCAGAAAATTACGTTGTCCGATCTATCTGCGCTTTTCCAGATCGGCGTCCGTCAATTGAACCGGTTGTTCAATCAATATACGGGTTCGAGCGTAATCGAGTACGTTCATCGTATCCGGATGAAACATGCAAAGCGCCTGCTGACGGATACGGACGAGAAAGTCAACGTCGTTGCCGAATTGGTCGGTTATGGGGACCCGGCCTTTTTCAACAAGCTGTTCGTGCGGGAGGCGGGACGCTCCCCGGGCAAATACAGGGAAGAAAATCGATGATCTTCGCGCGCCGTCGCGAAGGTCTTTTTCTGTGTCGTTTTGTCCGATATGACCGTATCGCCGAGAAGGAAGACCCGATCGGCAATGGAATGTCATGCACAGTCTCCTTTACAATCAGGACATGAAAGCGTAACGATAACAAGTGAGGAGTTGTTATTATGTCAAACGCTAACGTTCCATCGAACCAAGAAAAGGAAGCTGCAGCTGACAGAGCCGTTGACGCGAAGTTTAGCAGGAGGAGGCTGTTGAGCGTGGCGGGCACTGCGGCGGTGGCAGGAGTCTTTTTGGGGAAAAGCGTAAGCTTTGCGCGTCAGGGTAACGGTGTGGTGGATGACGTATATGGAAACCTGACGGACCGCCTTCAGGGAGAGGCCCGCGGGATACGCCGGATTATGGAAGAGATTCGGCAGGAATACGGTCATATTCCTGTAAACGTAAAGGAGTTTGGCGCTGTCGGCGATGGGGTAACCGATGACTCGCAGGCGTTTCGGGACGCATTGGATTATGTGTGCAGCAATCATCTGACCTTGATGACGGATATCGGAAAAACGTACATCGTGGACAATATCGTAGTGGAAGGAAAATCGGATTTCCGGTTAGTATTTCGAGGGATTTTAAAAAGACCCGATCAATTGCCGGCCACCAACCCCCAGACCCGAACTTTGCAATTGAATAACTGTTCGAATTTTGTAATCGACGAAATCCGCTTCGACGGCAATCACCTTAACAACAACTGCGTCGTTGGCGGGGTTTACAATACGGTATATTTGCAAGAGTTTAGACACTGCTTGTATTTGCAAAACTGCAGAAACGCCCGGTTCGGCAAAATTTATGGCAAAAACCCGTCCGGCGACGTGATTTACATCAATGGGCCTAACACCTGCGGCTTGGATTTTGATGAGGTAGAAGGCATTTCCGTCGATACGGACGGGGTCACCCCCATTGCGCTGGGCCGCAATACCGTATCCATATGCGAGGGGAAGCAGATTACGTTTCAATCTGTAAAATCAATCGGAGTCGGCCATGTAACGATGCCCGGAGGGTTTGATATCGAGCCGAACTGGGGCGAACAGGTTTCCGATGTTTACGTCCAGTATCTGTATGTCCGATCCAGCTCGATGAGCGCTTTGGGGATTACGACCAAATACGGGGAAGGCGCAAATATAAGAAATATTGAAATTGGCACGGTCTACATTGAAAATGATGTGGCTGCGCCAAAGAGGCTGCTTGTCATTACAGGATGCACGAATGTTCACCTGAATCGCGTATATATCAAAGGAACTGCCGAATCCTATGCGGTCCATATCGGGATCGCAGGAAATGCGCAACCGGTTTACAATCTGAAATTCGACTCTCTTGAAATTGACACTTGCAGATATGGCGTCATGGCCAACCATTTAAACGAGGGGTATATGAATGTCATCGTGAAACAGGCGTCGGAAAATTTCCTTCGGTTATATAATGTTGCTAATTTTGATTTTGATGTGAGAGGCAGCTTCAATCCATTAACTGCTTTCCCAAATCAACCGGTCAAAAACTTTTGCATCTATTTGTACATGGCCGGCACGAACTATTTAAGTAATTGCAGATTTAGCGGTGATTTGGCAAAGGAACGAGTGGGGAATGTAGCGGAAAGATGCATTACTGCGAACGCATCAAACGGAGCAAACCAAATCACAAACTGTGAATTTACAAACATCAATACGGACGGATGGGCGGAGGCAACCAAGTTTGTCGGGCAATTAACGCATACGAGAAAAGTGGATTTCACACGGTCGAATAATTTGGGGGCTTCCGGAATGCGACCAACCGCTAATCTGATGAAAGGACTATCCTATTACGATACCACTCTTAATAAACCTATATGGTGGAGTGGCACGAATTGGATCGACGCAACGGGGGCCTTCGTGTGACAGGAACGATCATTAGCAAGAGCGTCGTTTCACTTCACGTCCGGGACACTTTGAGGAGAAAGCCGGAATAGAGAAGTACTGTCCCCATATCCGGGATATCAAGTCCCTAGCCGCAGAGAGCCGCTTTCTGCGGTTTTTTAATGTTTTTGGAAATCATTATCTGAGAACAACAAGCCCTTAGTGCAGGCAGCTAATGGATTTGGCTGAAGCGAAAATCGAATGTGTTGCCGCCTCAAAACAGGACATTTCGTCGCAAAAGATGTCCGCTTCGTTGATTGTTGATCCCATTTATTACCGGTACACTTGGTTACGAAGGGAGGTTTGATCAAGGATCGGAACGGCTCATGCCATCTTGATTTCGGTTTCTGTACTCGGTCGGGGTCATCCCCAGCTTTTTTTGAAACAGGTAATAAAACCGATGGGTCGAGGGGTAGCCGACTTCCCCGGCAATCCGTTCCACAGGCAAATCGCTTGTCCGCAGCAGGTCCTTGGCCACTTCGACTCTTGTATCGAGAAGTTTTTGCTTAAATGAGGTTTGGAAGTACTTCTTGAGCAGACGGTTGACTTGCTTGGTGCTTAAACTTAATTGTGCGGCGAGCATTTCCAGGGTCAGATTTTGCCGGTATCCCATGAAAAAAACATCGATGATGTGGGAGCGCAAATCGTCCGTGACTCGACTCGGTATAGCGTAATCGACAGGCGTTCCGCTATCCAGACGGACCGCGCGCGCGACTCGAACGATGATCTGCGCGAACAAGCTTTGCACGTTCGTATACGAGCCCAGTGAAGGAGTCGCGATTTCATGCCGGATTTCATCCACAAGGCGGAATAACATGTCATGATCCGCATTGGCCGGCAGACGGCAGTAATTCACGGAGGATAGCACGGCTTCCAATTGCTCCGCTTCTGTCAGGGGGAACCAGGAGTCGCTTTCTTTATCCTCACGGAATGTGAAGCGAAGCGTACTGCGAACTACAGGATCGTTCGCGTCAGGTTTGACCCCATGAAAAATGTTCGGACCGATCAGATGGATGGAACCGCTTCCAAGAACCCGTTCCGTCTCGTCAAAGATCAAAGTACCAGAACCGGACCACACGAATTGAAGCTCAAAGGCGGCGTGATTATGCTTTTCCTGCACATACCCGAGCGCCCGGGGAACGATATTGTCGTTGAGCAAAACATCGAAAAGCAGCGAGCCAATGCGAACCTTGATATTCAGACGATCCCAGAACGTGGTGGCAGCCAGATCGCGCGATTGCACCATAAGTATCCCCCTCGGTTGCTCAGTCGCTTTATATTATCACAGTGGCGGTTAAGTGCGTCAATATCAGGAAAAAACTCGGGCAAGGCTAACACCATCAAATAAAAGGAGGGTTTAATGACATGCCGAAACATGCGAAAGCAAGTGCTATCCTTATCTCGGTGCTGGTTACGACCTTATTAGCGGGCTGCGGCGGAACGGGGAACGGGCAAAATGGCGCTAGCGAAACCAAAAAGAATGAAAAAAAGGACAAGGCAAACAACGAGCCGGCAGAGGTTATCTTTTATTCGCACAGCGGTCTGGCGCCGGAGCAATTCAATAATCGCTACGGCAACAAACTGAGGGAGAAATTCCCCAACTTTACGATCAAATACATCCAACGTACCGGAACCGGAACGGGAATCGCGGAAATGGTCACAGCGAAAACGCCATTCGATATTTATTTCGCAAATGTCGGCTCCTTTGAGAATGAAGCGATTCAATACGGCCTGCAGTCTGATATGACCGAGTTGCTAAAGAAACATCAAGTCGACCTGGGACGGTTCGATCCGTCGATCATCGGCGGCGTTCAGTCGTCACCGCACGGCTTGTATGCGCTTCCCATCCATACGGATACGATGGCTTTGTATTACAATCAAGACCTTTTCGACAAATTCGGGGTGGATTATCCGAAAAACGGCATGACTTGGGACGAAGTGTATACGCTTTCCAAGCGGCTGACGCGCAAAGACGGAGACACGCAATATATCGGGTATGCGCCATTCTCCACCTATATGTTTTATATGAACCCGTATTCCATCCCCGTTGTCGACGGGAAAACGGAACAGCCCACAATCAATAAGGACAGCCGGTGGCGCAGCTTTTACCAGAAGCTGCTGATCGAGCCGACGGAAATGCAGGAAGTAAAAGCGTATCTGAGCAGCTTGAAAACAAACAAAAGTCACGTTGTAAACGCATTTATGAAAGACCGTACAACAGCAATGCTTGTTTATGTATCCGCCTTAGCTCCGACCTGGCCAAGCGAGATGAAAGCGTTCAACTGGGATTGGGTGTCCGTGCCTACGCTCAAAGAACAACCGGGCATCGGCGTGCAGCCGTACACTGCCTACTTCGGGATCACGAATGCAGCGCAAAACAAAGAGGCGGCTATGGAAGTGCTGAAGTATATGGTGTCCGACGAGTTCCAGCTCTCTCTGGCGAAGCAGGGGTATATGCCGGTCGTGCAAAGCAAAGAAGTCAAGCAGGCGCTCGGACAGGAAACGGCATTCAAGGACAAAAACTGGCAAGCGCTGTTTTACAACAAGATGGCGCCCGTTCCGGTCAAAGGCATCTATGAAAACCGGATCGTCGGCGTTTACAACGGCTTGGCAGAGCAAGCCATGCTCGGTACGGTGGATCTGAATACGGCATTGCGCCAAGCGGAGGAGACCGCCATGATCCGGCTGGACGAGTGGAAACGATAAGGAGCGTGAATCGATATGAAAATGAATAAGACGGTTCGTATTGTGTCGGTTTTGTTGTTTCTCTGCTTGTTCCTGGTGTCCTTCCAGCCCGTGAGAGCCGATATCGATTCCGGACATCCCGATGTGATCGTAGCGGAGGGAGGATCGCGGAATACGTACTTTCCGGATGTAGAAAAGCTCCAGAACGGGGATTTGATGGTGGTGTACTACGATAGTCTCGCCCATTCTTCTCCAACCGGTCGAATTGCGATGGTCCGGAGCACGGATGACGGACTGACCTGGTCCGCACCGGTAACCGTTGTAGATTCGGTATACGACGACCGTGACCCCAGCATTATGCAGACGAGCGACGGCACTTTGCTTTTGAGCTATTTCTCGACAGATCTGAGTCAGACGCCATCGCGGGCGGTGGGCACCTTCATCGTCCGTTCCAATGACGGGGGACTGACCTGGTCCATTCCGGCCCTGGTGCAATCGCAGTTTTATAGCGTAGCGACAACTTCAAAAATAATCGAGCTGGATAATGGCGATCTGTTAATCCCGCTGTATGGAAAACGGACCGGCCATTATTGGTGGAAAGCTTTCGTTACCCGAAGCACGGACGGTGGGTTGAGCTGGTCGAATGAAGTAGAGATTCAGAATCCCTCCAACGCCTCCAACTTTGTAGAGCCCGCATTGGCCAATCTCGGGAATGGCCACTTGATGGTCATGATCCGGACCGGGACATTTTCACAGGAAGCGCATTCGTACGATAACGGCCTGACCTGGACGGCGCCTGTTCAAACCGGCCTGGAAGCGAATGCGTCCAACCTGCTCGTTCTCGAGCCGGGAAATCCCAACTCGAACATTCTGCATATGTGGGGCGACAGTTCGGACCAATATGCGTTCGGCCGCCCTGTCGTGGGCCAGATCATTCGAGCGGACGGGACTTCCGTATCGGAGCCGCTCATCATGTATGCCGGGCATTGCAATGACGAGAGCTATCCAAGCAGCGTTCGGCTCGACGATGGGCGTATTTTTACGGTGTACTACGACTCCTGTGCGAAATACATCGCTGGAACGTTTAGCACGGTGAACGAATTTATGGACTACGAGGCGCCGACGACCTATTGGGACAGCGCAACCGGAAAGCTGGATTTGTGGAGGATGTATGCGAACGGGAATGCGCAGATTACGACGGATATGAACTATACGCCGAGCTACTACGAGCCGCACGGTGCGATCGACGGCAACCATTCGTACACGTATTCCGCCGCCAAAGTACAGACGGGAGAGGGCGCATACTGGTCCATCGAGATGGATCAGTCATATCCGGTCAGCAAGATCGGAATCGTGCTGAAGCCGGGCTATGAGGAGACCGCCAATATCTACTTGTCCGCCGACGGCGTGAACTGGGGCAGTCCGGTAGCCGCATTCGACTACGTCGTTATCAATGAAATGGAATATGTGGTCCTGAATCAGCCCGTTTATGCAAAATACGCCAAAGTGGAAATCGTGGAATCGAGAGGTACGGATATTCTGGCCGAATTTTCCTTGTTCGTGCCCCCGGATACCGGTACGACGGGCGTTATGCTGGAGCAGATCGATCAATTCGGGCAGATGGGTCAAATCAACGCCGTATTTGCCGACCAGTTGTCGTATCGCTTGGCGATCATTCAGCAGCTAGTCAGCCAGAAAGCCAATACGGACGCAGTTGCCTACATGCACGATTTTGTGCAGGCGATCAACGCCCCGTCCGTGTTGGGTCAGCAGCTCATCTCGGAAACGGCGGCGGCAGCGCTTTGCACGGAAGCTGATCTGTTTATCCAACGGGTAGGCTGATAGAAGTCCCTAAATTATATTCTACATGCAGCGGAGGTTGCCATGACAGACATACAAGAACATGCGATGCAATTCGGCGAACAAATTCCGATTAAGACCGAATACGGCCCGGTTGCGTTCGGGCTTGTTATGACAGGCTCCATTGTCAGTTGGTCGGCTGAGCGGGCTAAAGATTTATTGATCAGCAGAATTTGGTCGGGGATCTATCTTTATCCGACCGATCGGCTGCAGGACAACGAACTGGACGTTCCGCCAAAGCTGGTGTGCAAAAACAAATTCGTCCCGACGATGGGCATCCCGATCGACTGGAACCGGGACGGCGAGGACGATCTGATCGTATCCGACCGGTACGGGTTCCTATACTGGTTCGAGCGCAAAGGAACGTATCCGGACATCACGTTCGAGTATGTGGAGCGAGTACAGGACAACCAATCGGGTTTGCTGCTGAATATTCCGTACGACAATCCGAATCATATAATGGGCGATGGGAACGGCTATATCGACCCGAACTTTTACAACTACATCTACCCGATGGTATATCCCAATTCGAACGGGCAATCGCTCGATCTGATTGTCGGCGATATGTCGGGCAGACTATGGTGGCTGCCTGACGGAAGCGGCGGAGCAGGAAAACCGCAATATACAGGCACCCCGTATACGAAGCCTTTGGAAAAGTCGAAGGCGGCTTACGGGAAAGCCTTATTGGAGTCGTTAGGCACGGAATACGTACAGCCAGCCGAGAAAATAGGCGATGAGAACGGGGTTCCCTTCTTGTTCGGGGACGGAATCGAGGACGGTAAGCGCTTCCGGGGCTTTTTTGCAAGGCCTGTGCTGTATCGCAATCCGCAGACCGCTTCCGCCGATCTGCTTGTTTTAGCCGGTTACGGCCTGCCGAAGCTGTACTATTTGCAGCGGGTACATACTGCCGGAAACGGAAAGCCGGTTTTCCGGAATCTGGGCGAAGTGAAGATCGACGGACTGGAAAAGTCGATGTTCGGGCTGTTTTCCTTGCATGCGAAGCTGATCGTGGACCAATCGGACGGCAACGACGACCTTCTGCTTACGGCGGGAACTACCATTCTGAGACTCAGGAACAAACAGTCGGGCGGTCTGGTACCGGAATTCGCCTGCATCGGTCCGATTAGCGGCCGCAATGTGGTCACCTCCGGGTACAATTATTCCGCAGTACTGGAGGACCGGCAGACGGGGAAACGGTATTTGGCAGACAGTACGTGGACGCATATCGAGGTTCGCGAAATTATGAATACAGCGGACGGGGTTTATTTATCGCCGGAGAAAAAGGCTGTGGAAGACCAGAACGGCGTATTCCGCATGGAGGGTGAAACGGACGGGCAGGAAGCGCCGGACAGCGGCTTTCATCAGATCGCCAAATGGGACTTTGATGGCAGCGGACGCCAGCATCTCGTCGCGGGAAGCGACAAAGGCTTGCTGTATCTGCTCATCGACGACGGCGAAGCGGTGCGCGAAGGGGCATTCAAGTTTCGGTCCGCCGGACCGCTGAAGGATTGTGACGGCAACGTCATCCGGATTCATAACCGGGTATGTCCCGCGGCTGTTGATCTGGACGGAGACGGGCTGGAAGATTTGATAGTAGGCGGAGCGACGTATCAAGGCGGATTCAAGACAGACTCGAATCCCGGAGCGGGGGTCTACTATTTGCTGAACAAAGGTGTCGGTCCAGACGGATTGCCGATTCTCGAACCAGCTCGAAGCTTGCCGATATCCGGCCACGAGTTGATCGTTAGCACGAATCGAATGATCGAAATTCAAACCGTCGATCTGGACAAGGACGGTTGCAAAGAAGTGATCATGATGTCCGGCGCTGACAGGCAAACCGGCCGGGTATACCGGGCGACAAGTCCAATCGGGTTACACTATACGGGCAAGATCGTGCCGGGTATGGGGCTGCTCAAACGCGTTCTCGATCTAGACGGAGACGGCGAGCTGGAGCTGGTTTACGCCGGGGGTGAGCCGGGAGTGGCGTGCTTTTGGAAAACAATTTCATAATGGTGGATAAGGGGCCGTAGAATTCGACGGCTCTTTTACACATGCATAACCATGCATAACAGAAGCGGCTGCTGAACCGATTACAAGATTATACGAAAGCGTCTGAATTTCGGAACATCTAGAGAGCGTGCTTCGGTTACAGACGTTTGTTATAGTATGATGGAGAATAGAACAGCTGCCTCAGGTAGGCAGTAATTCATATCGAACAAGGAGTAGTACATGTCCTGGAGCAAATTGAAACAAAATCTGGAGAGTTTTCTCTGTCCTGCCTTGCATGGAAAGGTCGAATACCTTGCGACGAGCTACCGTTATTTGCCCGATAAAGCAGGGCTTTGCAATCTTGCAGTAGATAAAAACAATGTACTGAATATGAGTGACCCAACTAATCGAATCAGATGGTATCAGTCGGAGCTGGAGATCAAGAATGATCCGGACATCCAAATTCCCGTTTACGATGAAGATCTTGAAGCCGTCCGAAAAGAGATCAAGGGGAACGTTCCGGAGGATCGTCTGAAAGTAATTGCAGCAAGCAGAAAAAAATCAGTATATGCAAAAACGCTTCTGTCGGCGCAGTCAACCTTATGTAAATCCAATTTTATCGTTATCGCTACTAAGTTTCTGTCTGCTTCTATCGAGGAAAGTTTAGAGAGCGACGATATCCTGTTGAATGTCCTGGCATTGATCGACAGACGAGTTGGAAAAAAAAGGATATTAAATATGAGTGAAAAGATGAAGCTAAAGCATCCGATTGTGCAGTATTTTTATGAACTGCGGCTAAGCACGTTATAAAAAACGACGCGAAGCATGAATGGGGGGCACGGCCATGAGTAAAATGCAAGCGACAAATCGCAAAATCCATCTGGATTTCCACACGCCGCATTGGGTGAAACGGGTCGGACACGAATACGATCCGGAGGCGCTGGTCAGCTGGAACAGCTACCATTACCCGGTGATCGCCCGGTACATACGCACCTTGCCGAAGCCTTCCGGCGGCATGACCACGCGATTTCCGAAAAATTGGGGGTATTTCGGCAGTCTGAACAACCCCGTGCAGTTGAAATTCGAATGCGCCACGATTATGGCTACGCTCGGCGATTGCTGCGTCGGGGATCAGCTTACGCCGTCCGGCAAGCCGGAGGAAGGCGTCTACGAGTTGATCGGCGAAGCGTTCCGCTTCGTGAAGGAGCGGGAAGCCTGGACGTCCGGCGCCAAATCGGTCGGCCGGCGAGGCGAGCGGCGAGCCCGGAGCGGTGCTGGCCTCGTTCGGCAAGGGGAAGATCGCGATCGCATCCGTTCCGCTGGCGGAGGACTATTTCCATATCGGCAGCCGCAACGTCAGGCAATTGGCGCTGAACATGTTCGATCTTCTGGTCGATCCGGCAGAACGGATTGTGGAAGCGGACACCCGATCGCCTTCGATCGAGATATCACTGATGAGCCAGAGCGAGCCCGACCGCTGGGTGCTTCACCTCATTCAATACGGCGCCAAGCGAAGCACCTGGAATACGGTGATCGAGGAGCTGCCGGTGCGAACCGCGATCCCGGTTAGCCTGAGGCCGCCGCGTAAGCCGCGCGACGTATCGCTCGCTCCGTCGGGAGAGCCTTTGTCCTGGAGCTGGCAGGACGGGACGGTGAAGCTGCTTGTACCGGAGCTGCATATTCATCAGATGGTTGTGCTTACTTGCGTTCGCCCTATCGCTGGTCCGTCACAAAAGTTTTTCGATCGAGTCGATTCGGGACGTCCAGCTGGAAAAGTCCAATATTATTCGAAAATCGGGCTTGCTCGAGTTTATCCCTGCCGATCATACGACCGAAGAAATCGGCGGGCTGGATTTGCTGAAAGCATGGCTGTCCGAGCGAAAGCGGGCATTTTCCGAGAAAGCGCAAGCGTTCGGTTTGCCGAACCCGAAGGGAGTGCTGGTCGTCGGAGTGCCGGGCAGCGGGAAATCCTTGTCGGCCAAAGCGATCTCGAGCGCTTGGAACTTGCCCTTGCTTCGATTCGATATCGGGAAAGTGTTCGGCAGTCTTGTCGGACAATCCGAGGAGCAGATGAGACGGGCGCTGCAGTTGGCCGAGACGATATCGCCTTGCATTTTGTGGATCGATGAACTGGAAAAGGGGATGGCCGGACTTCAAGGTTCGGGCGCGTCCGATTCAGGCGTAACGGCGCGAGTGCTTGGAACGTTCCTCACATGGATGCAGGAGAAGACGCGGCCCGTCTTTGTATTTGCAACGGCTAATAATGTGAACGCGCTGCCTCCGGAACTGTTGCGGAAGGGAAGATTCGATGAATTGTTTTATGTCGATCTGCCTAGCGAGGTAGAGCGAAAAGATATTCTCCGCATTCATCTGACAAAACGCAGACGCAATCCGGAGGCGTTCGATCTGGGCCAGCTTGCCCGGGAGAGCGACGGTTTTGGAGGAGCCGAGATCGAGCAGGCGATCGTGTCCGGACTGTACCGGGCCTTCAGTCTCAACCGCGATTTGCAGACAACCGATATTGTGGAAGCTTGCCGCGCGACCAAGCCGCTCTCGCAAATCATGAAGGCGCATATCGAGCGGATTCGGGAATGGGGGGCGACGAACGCCCGTCCGGCTTCCTCCGGCATGGTTGAGGCGGTCGGTGAAGATAATAAGAGGCGCTTGTTTTTTTAAGGCAGGAGGCAGGAGGACCGATGTCGCATTTCTCAACGTTACAGACGACGATCAAAAACATCGAGGCGGTGCAGATCGCGTGCAAGGAACTCGGACTTGAACTTGTGCAGGAAGGGCAGGCGCGGGGGTATCAGGGGCGTACTATAATCGGAGACTATGTGATCAAATGCAAAGGACCGTATGACGTTGTGCTGAATAAGCAGCCGGACGGCCAATATACGCTTATCACCGATTGGTACCAGGGGCATGTGGCTAAAGAGATTGGAGACGGCGGCGGTCGCCTGCTGCAAACGTACGGCGTCGCTCTTGCCACGATGGAGGCTCGCAAGCTGGGCTATTCCGTCTCCCGCCAATCGATGCCGGACGGCTCGGTGAAGGTGGTTCTGACTCAAGCGGCATCAAGCGGCGGATGGGGGCAGTAAGATGAAGCGAATTGTAATTACGGTCGGGACCGACGGCTCGATTTCGATTGAAGCCCAAAACTATAACGGCACGGAATGCGACGAAGCGACCCGGCCTTTCGAGACGGCATTGGGACAAATCACGAGGAAACGGCGAAAACCGGAATTTTATGCAGCAAAGCAGGAACATGTGAGCAAACATGAAAAGTTTTATGAGTGATGAGACTCCACGCGGTCTGAATTCGCCGGTTATGAACGGTGACATCTGCCTCATGCTTCATACGGAGGTTACCCCTTATTCATTGGTTAACGGACCCGGACTGCGTGCGGTCATCCACGTTCAGGGCTGCTCCCTCGGCTGCAAAGGGTGCTTTAATCCCGCATCTCACCAAGCGGGAACCGGGAAAAAAGTGAGCGTCGGCGAGATCTGCACAAGCATTCCTGCTGAAGTGGAAGGGGTAACCATTAGCGGCGGGGAGCCTTTTCAACAACCGGAAGGTTTGCTGGCGCTTGTTCAGGCGCTTCGGGAACAAGGTTATTCCATCCTCGTCTTCAGCGGCTATACGATGGAGGAAATCGTTCAGCTTCCGAATGGGCGGGGCGCATTAGATTGCATCGACGTGTTAATCGACGGGCGCTATGAAGCGGACAAGCCGGCTGCAGAAGGTATTCGCGGAAGCACGAATCAGGTCATCCACATCTTGACGGATCGTTACCAGCCAGACGATCTGCTCACCCGGCAGACGGAGCTGACTTTCCGGCAGGATGGAACGGTTTCGGTCACCGGTTTTCCAAACGCGAGGATTCGGAGGTTTTTTCGTAAGGAAGGATAAGATGTTCAGGAAGGGGACGCCTAAGTGAGAGTGATCGATTTGTCGATACCGATAACGGACGGTATGCCCGTCTATCCCGGCGATCCGGAGGTGAAAGTCAAGGTTGCGCACACCTACGAGCGCCATAACTGGGAGCTGCGGCAGCTTTCGATGGG
Source organism: Paenibacillus sp. MAH-35 (assembly GCF_058135425.1). Classification (NCBI taxonomy): domain Bacteria; kingdom Bacillati; phylum Bacillota; class Bacilli; order Caryophanales; family Paenibacillaceae; genus Paenibacillus; species Paenibacillus sp. MAH-35. The sequence continues at coordinate 2,161 of NZ_JBYUPU010000073.1, read as the reverse complement.
CAGCCATACCGGCACGCATGTGGACGCGCCTTCCCATATGCACCCCGGTGCCGCGACATTGGACGAACTGCCGCTGGAGCGATTTTTCGGGACATCGCGTGTAGTGCGGATTGAAGACCCTGCTTGGCCGGAAGGCCGGGGGTTGTTTTTTGCCGAAACCGTCGGACTGGAATGCTTGGACCGGTTCGCTGCGCTGCAACCGCCGTTCGTCGGCGGTGAATTGTCTGAAGAGCTGGAGCGGGCGCTGCTCGCTATCGGCATCGTGACCTATACGGGGCTGCAAGGTTTGGAGCGTCTTCCCGTCGGAACCGACTTTATGTTCTACGGGTTTCCTTTACGTATCGCCGGTGGCGACGGGTCCCCGGTTCGGGCCGTTGCGGTGGTGGAGGAGGAACCGGCGGAGTTTGGAACGAACGGATAAAATGTTTTTCGTATCGGTTTTCCTCGAGAAAAGGACCTCAGCCTCCACGTTACTGTGGATTTTGAGGTCCTTTTTGGGACAGCCGGAGACGGTCAGCGGGCGAAACGCGGATTTTGCCGGTAACACTGTTCCATAACGGCGATCTGCCGCCGCACCTGCTGCGGCGTGACTTCCAGCGGCTTGTTTCGGACGAGCGTGTCGTACAGCATTTCGTAGAAAGCCGTACCCATGGTATCGGCGATATGTTTCTGTTCCCAGCTGTCCTCATGCCAGGTTAATGTCTCGGTGCATGCGGCAGGGGTTCCGTCAGGATGAAACATCGGCTCGACGATCAGTTGCTGTTGAGGCGCTTCCTCCGGTTTGAAATATTTCCAGTTCAACTGTCCGAACGTTCCCTTCAAACCGCCTCGAGTTCCTTGGACCTCGTAATGATTGAACGTATACGCATGGCAAGAGGAGATTTCCACATCGACTGCGGGACTGCCGGGGCCACGCAGCATGACGTGGACATAATCTTCCGCATCCCCGAAACTGTTGGCCGAATCCATGAAGCAGGTCACTTCCGGCATCCGCTCCGGATCGAAAAGCTGCAGCGCCTGATCGAGCGGGTGCGGGCCGATGTTCATCAAGTTGCCGCCGTTGAAACGTTTGAGGGTCTGCCAATCCCAGCGGCGGGCAAAGCTGTTGTTCGCGAAGCGGACCCGCACGATTCGCCCTAGCACGCCGGAATCGATGACTTGCTTCATCCGGACAAATGCGGGCGAATACCGGGATTGTTGGAACACGGCCAGCAATTTACCGGCTTGTTCGGCCGCTTCGATCAGTCCGTCTACGTCTGCGGCAGCGGGGGCCAGCGGTTTTTCGCATAGCACATGAAAGCCTTGCTGCAAAAACGCCAGCGTCACCGGCACATGCATATGGCTAGGGGTAGCATTTACGATCAAATCGATATCGCTTCGGCTGTACAACTCCTCATGATCGGCGTAGACGTCGCAGCCAAACTCCTGTATCGCCTGCTCGCGCCGTTCCTTTATCCCGTCAACCACGGCCGGGTTCGGGGGGATTGAAACTAGGAGGAGAAGATGGCTTTATGTTGGGCAGTCTTCATCGAGATATTACCATCTTGACTCGAAGCTTTCACACCATTTACGCAGACGCGACAAATTACGATGATCATACGCTCGCACAACCTAAAGATGGTGTTCGTGGTATAGGTTGGATATTTCAAGATGAATACAAATGGACTAATACTACAGGATACGAATTTAACTCGTATAGATATGTGGGCTGGATACAATTTTTATTCACAAATCCAATAGTTCCCGCGTATATAACATTTCAGGCCGAAATTGGACATACATGGGATGATTCAAGCTTAAGTGTGTCTGGTTTAAACCTGACAGCTACTGGTCAAGAACTTAGTTTTTCTAATAATAGCGCTTCAGAAAAATGGAGACAGACAGGACCCGTTCTTTTCTATGTCCAGTAATCAATATTATTTCATAGAGGTCCTCATTTAATGATAAAATAAATCGGAGGTTGTTCTGCCTCCGATTTATTTTAGATAAGGCTGGTGATTGATTTATTATTAATTTTAGCAAAAAAATTAACAGCTTATCTCTGGTGGTCATTGTATGTATTGTTACTATTCTACTCTTTTTTTCTGTTAACATTAAAACAGAAACAGAGTACAAAATTATAAGTAAATATTTGCCTAATGTACAATTTGAAAAAGATTCG
>NZ_JBYUPU010000072.1:0-21776 GCF_058135425.1 Paenibacillus sp. MAH-35 | reverse complement strand
TGTTGTTCACCTATAGAAACCTTGACATTAAAGGGAATGTTGTAATAGTCACCTAAACATGTATCGGATAGTTAACGTGGCATAAGCCACGCCCTATCCGATGTTTTCTAACTCATGACTGAAGTCACGAGTTTGCGAAAACTATGCATCAATTTCCGCCCCGCAAGCGAAGCGGATATCCCGTGGATGCGTTTGACACAGATATAAATGCAGTCGCTCCATATAAAAAAAGCCCCGAAGGGCTTCATCTTAAGCAAACACCGTAGGGGGCCAGTTTGCTCCATTCTTTTTTATTTAATGCCTTATTGGACAGCCCCATGTCTTTCAGGGGGACTAGTTCGTTACTTTTTCATCTGAATCGCTTCGGCGATCTTTTTGGTCGCTTGCTCTTCGGCGGTCCGCAGAGCCGAGTTCAGATCGGTTTCTCCGGCGATGACGGATAGGACGGCGTTGTTCATCGCGCTTGTCGCGTTCGAATCAAACACGCCGGCGCGGGCTGGCGCAGCAGGCTTTAGTGCAGCGATCGCGCTGACGTTTTTCCCTTTCCACTGCGCTACGTTGCGGCCGAACGCCTCTTTCACCGCCTGGCTCTTCAGCGGCGTAATCGCGGCAAAGTCGGAGGTGATCGCCGTTTGCGCTTCATCGGTCAAAAGCTGAACGATGCTTTGGAACGCTTCATCCCGATGCTGGCTGGTCGGAGCTACCGTAATAATGACCGGGTATGGCTGCGAGCCGACGCCCGGCAAGCTTTTCAACTCTGGCAGGCTGACCGCGTCCCAGTTCATATTTTCCTCAGGCTTCGGAGCGTCGGAGTTCATCGCCAGGAACATGGCGCTTGTCTTCTCTTTGACGAAGACATTCCGCGCTTCATTCATAAGCTTGGCGTCATAGCCCGGCGCTTTATACAACGGCAGCAGCGTGTTAATCCACGATTTCCACGGGTCGGTCTGCAAGACGGCTTTCTCGCCCTTCTCGTCGGTATACGGAATTGAGAGCGGATTACCGACAAGCAAAGGGTTCGGGTGGGCGACAAATCCGCGGTACTGCACGCCGCCATCGATTCGCGTCAGCTTCGTCGCAACCTCCGTCACTTCTTCCCAAGTCATATGATTTTTCAAATATGGAACGCCGAATTTATCGAAAATATCTTTATTGTAATACAGCGTCAGCCGCAAATCGTACAAAGGCAAGCCGTTCTGGTTTTTCCCGTCCACCTTCGCCGCTTCTATATAAGAAGGCTCCAGTCGGCTGAGATCGAACTTGTGCTTCGCGATCAGATCCGAGATATCGCCGCCGTACAGGTCGAGCAGGCTGGCACGGTAATTGTTAACGGAGGAAATGATCAGATCGACTTTGCGCTGCTCGATCACGAGATTTTGCACATTGTTTCCGACGCTCTCCACCACTTCAAACTCATAATGGGGATATTTTTTCTGAATCTGACTGCCGTATCGGGTCATAAACCATTCCATGTTGCCTCCCTGAGGCGTGATGACGAGCAGCTTGACCGGCTTCGCCGGTTCCGCAGGCTTATTGCTGCCCGGTGTGGCAGCCCCTTCTGTATTCGAGCCGCTTTCCTTCCCGCCGCCGCATCCGGCAGTCAGCATAACGATGGCCATTGCAGCAACTAACCCTGCACTTTTCCATTTTTTCATATAGACCCACCCCATTGAATAAATTGGATTGCCCTGAAGCGTCAAATCGAGCTGCAATTCCTCCCGACAGAATTTGGCAGCGCTTACATCAAGAAAAGAAACAAATCCTTGACATGTTGTCGCTGTATAGTACCCTCTTCGCCCAGCAGCTTGCATGCTCAAATTCAGCTCTGTACGACGTTTTCTTTTGAAAGCACAAAAGCCGAATCACGCACCTACAAATCTCTCCACCTCCAAAAACTACCGGTCTTCACTTTGTTTGTCATGAGTATGCTCCCTTCGTTGCCCATTTGGCTTATCACCCACTCAAGCGCTCATCGTGTCGCAAAGCCATTATCACATATGGAACTTTGGACAAAAAGCACGGATTGTGCAGTCGAGTACACATATCCTCTACTCTTTTGAAACGCTGTAAGATTCGTATTGACTGCGACCCAATACCCCCTATAATGGTAGCATGACACCGCGTAGTACAGCCTCTTTTCGAAGAGGTATCAGGTGAATATCGGTAAAGGAAGGGACTCGTATGCAAGGTTCGCCAGATGCTTTCCGTCTCGTTCATTTGCTCACGACACTGAGGCTGTCCGAATTCGAATGTGGCACTTCCACGCTAGGCACGTATCACGGCAAAAGCTACTACACGTCCATTCGCGTCCAGCCGTGGGCGCTGCTGACTCAAATTACCGACGGGCCTGTACAAATTACGCTCCAGCATGAAACGTTTATCGTGAATCCGGGGCAAGCGCTGTATATACCGGCCAATCAGCCTTACACGTTGCAACTGATCGACCGCGACGTCGTCTCGCACTGGCTTAATTTCAATTTCACTGTATTTGAACATTTTCCGCTGCTCGATCTGTTCGACGTTCCTTATGTATCACCCGTATCCATTGGAAACGAGGTAAGTAGGCTGCAGACGCAAGTTTACGAACTCGTTCATGCAGAGCAGCCTGATCCCGGCGAGCTTCTGCGCACAGCGAGCCTTGTGAATCGGCTCATGTACGTTGTGCTGGAGCTGGTCATGTCTTTTTCCCGCTACAAATCCGGGGGCATTGAGAAAATCAGTAAACTTCAGCGTTTCCAGCCGGTGCTCGATTATATCGAAAGCCATCTGAGTGAAAAAATAACCATATCCCAGTTAGCCGGTCTGATGTTCATCTCTACATCGCATTTTCATAAAGAGTTCCAAGAGGCGTTCGGCGTTTCACCGTTGCAATATATTCAATCGCAACGATACAAGAAAGCGCAATCGTTGCTGGCTACTTCCGATTTGACGATCCATGAAATCGCAAATCGGGTCGGCTATGAACAGCCATTTCCCTTTACCCGCTTTTTCAAATCACTGTACGGCGCAAGCCCCGGCCATTACAGAAAAATGATGACCGAGTGGTTTCACTAAAATGTTCCGTCATTGGACGCTTCCATTAGGCAACGAACGGACGGTTTCGCTCGCGAAAAATTTGCCTGCGACCCGCGTATGCTCAACAGGCTCATTCGGATGAGCAATCCGCCACAGCATGCGGTCTGCCGCGCGATAGGCCGTTTCCTTGATCATGAGCAGCGATCGCGTCAATCCCGGTAGATCGGGCATCCCTTCATTCACCAGGCCGACGAGAGAGCAGCCAGCCGGAATCGCCACTCCCTTGCGGTGTAACGCGCGGTACACCGGACCGCAATCCTCATCGATGCCAACGACAACCGCTGTTGGCTTATACGTTTCATAATCGTTGTCGAACGACTCCACTGTCGTATGCTGCGCCTCCACTTCATGCCCTTCCACCCAATCCCGGTATGCCTGCCAGCGCAGGACGTAGCCCCGCTGGGAATGGGTATCGCCGACATACAACAGACGGCGATGCCCGCAGCGGATCAAGGCATCAGCCAGTTGACAGACCGCCTCGCAAACGTCCCAGACGACGCTGTCCACCTGCGTTAACGGCTTGGCGTAATTGATCAGCACTTTGGCGATCGGCAGCGCCAGCAGCTGTGATTCCATGCGGCCGGAGATGAGCCGCGGCGCAATGAACAATCCGTCCGCATGCAGCAGATGATGCTCGTCCACCCACACCTCAAACGCTTTCTGCGATAAATCCTCATCAAGTACAAAGCTGTCCAGATGGTGATCGTACTGGCTGAAGCGCTCCCTCAGTCCATCCAGCAGCAGCCGGTTGTAGTTCATCGACTCCCGCGACTGCACGAGAATAAACCGCAGCCGGAAGATCGGATACGGCGCAATCCCTTGCCGCGCCATCTCGCGCGCCTGCTGGGGGTACAAGTACCCGCAGCGGTAAGCCGCGCGGATGACGGCGCTCCGTGTTTCCTCCGACATCCCCGGCATACCGCGCAGCGCTTTCGAAACGGTCTGTACGGACAGCCCCAGCTCTTTAGACAAATCAGCAAGCGTAACAGGCTTGCGTCGTTTCATGTTCCGTCCCCTCCCGCACCCATTACTGCCTATATTAAACGAAAGTAACACTAGGATGAAAGGGAAAATGAACTCTATAATCATGGTAAACGCAGATGGAAAGAAGGTATCCTATGAGCACACAACCCCCTCAGTTGCTGGAAACCGATATTGTTATATGCGGCGGCGGCCCCGCTGGCATTAATGCCGCGCTGGCCGCGGGCAGAAGCGGCGCGAAAACGCTGTTGATCGAGCGTTACGGCTTTCTGGGCGGTATGTCGACGATCGCGCTTGTTTATCCGTGGATGACGTTTCATACCGAGAGCGGCAAGCAGGTGATCGCCGGAATTGCGCAGGAAATCATTGACAGGCTGCAGGCGGAGGGCGCATCGCCCGGCCATGTCCGGGATACGGTCGGTTTCGTCAACACGATTACGCCGTATGATCCGGAGGTATATAAAATCCTCGTGTTCGATATGCTGCGCGAATCCGGTGTAACCGTTCTGCTGCACAGCTTTGTGGACGATGTGACGGTAAACGGCGATCAGATTGGTTCTCTGTCCATTACGACCAAATCGGGGCGTATTACGATTCGGGCCAGGCATTTTATCGACGCAAGCGGCGACGCCGATGTGGCCCATCTGTCCGGTGCGCCATGCCTGCAAGGACGCGACGGAGATAAGCTGACTCAGCCGATGACCATGAAGTTCCGCATGCGCGGCGTCGATCTGGGGCGGGTTAAGCAATATATGATCGATCATCCCGACGAGTTTTACAAAAAAACTCCCGTGGACGAGCTGCCGCATCTGCCGTTGTCCGGCGTGCTTGGCTTTTACAAACATTGGAAGGCGGCCAATCTGCCCATCAACCGCGATCAGATTTTGTTTTTTACCGGGCCGGGAGAGGACGAGGTGCTGGTTAATACGACGCGCGTGCAGGGGCTTGACGGCACCAATGTCGCCGATCTGACGGAAGCGGAAGTGCTTGGACGCAAGCAGGTGCGAATGGTGGCCGACTTTATGATCCGTCAGCTGCCCGGTTTCGAGCGGGCTTCGCTCAGCTCCGTCGGCACCCAGATCGGCATCCGGGAATCACGCAGAATCGACGGACAGTATGTACTGCAGGCGGAGGATGTGATTAGCGGCAGACGCTTCGACGACTGTATCGCCAGAAGCGGCTACCCGATCGATATTCATGATCCGTCCGGCAAGGGCGTCACAGCCGCATGGGTGCAAGGCGACGGCGCCTACGACATCCCCTACCGCTGTCTGCTGCCCAAGCAAATAACCAATCTGCTTGTCGCCGGCCGCTGCATCTCCACCTCCCATGAGGCGCTCGCCACCACCAGACTGACCCCCAGCTGTATGGCGACGGGGCAAGCCGCAGGTACGGCAGCGGGACTTGCTGTCAAGCATCATTGCCAGCCTGGCGACATCGCGGTTTGCGAGCTCCAGAGCGAGCTGCGGAAGGGCGGCGCCCTGCTGAGCAGCGAAGAAACGGTAAAGCAGCGTCAGGCTTAGCGAAAAGAGTACACCCTCCATCAATGGGCTGAAATAAGGGGTGCAAACCGCCTCTATTCGCCGCTGTCGTCCCCATATGCCGAAAATAGAGAATGCAAAAGACCCTTATTTTGTAATAGAGCTACCTCGTGATTGAAGTAGGCGCTCATGTTTGGTAATAGAAAGCTCGTGTGCAATTCGTTTCGGTGCGGCCAAAAACGGTCTGCTCGCAACAATGAGGGTAGCGAGCTTTATTTGGAGTCAATCAGGTACGGAATCATTGGAAGTCCATACAAAAAACAAGCTGATACCGGGTTTTGGATACCAGCATCAGCTTGTGAGTATGTTGACGATATCGGGCATAGTTCACGACCAACCTGTCATTCTTTAAGCTTTCCTTTGCTGTGATCTGCATCATCTGCCGCTTGCGGGTTCGATGACTCAAGCAACATTAATATCCAAATAAACGCAAGCCGTCGAAGCGTACGAAGCCGCCCGTGGAAGACGGATGCCTCTCTCCCTTGACCACAACGGTCAGCACATGGACGCCGGGCGGCAAAGCGCCCGTATCGTAGAGCGTCGCCTGATACTGCGAAACACCCGGGCGGTACGTATCGACGGTCTGTACAAGCTGGCCGTCGATATACAGGTCCGCCATGCCCCCGTTCGAAGAGAACATGCCGACCCATTCGGCGCGCGTGCCGTAAAATGGAAGATCGACCGACGCGCCGGCCTGGTTGGCCAGATACAAGCTGCCGCCCGCATAGTTGGCCGACGTGTACTTCGTCCATGCCCCCAGATACGCGATGACCGGGTCCGGATCGTCCAGCAGGGCGAGATCGCGGCTTATGATCGTAACCGGTTTAGGCGCGGATACGTTTCCTGACGTATCAACCGCATACACGTTGTACAGTCCGGCAGCGAATCCGTAAGTATCCAGCGTAACGGTAATACCGGCCGTGGCGGTTGCCGCAGCGCCGCCGGGAGCGGCGGCCGCCTCAGCCAGCTCGGCAGCCGTTTCCCCCGTGCCTGAGGGAACAAGATACAGATGCCCGTTCTTCGAGGAAGCGGCCTGCACCGGATCACCGGTCGCGGCATATTGCACAGAAGCGCCCGTGATCTGCGGCGGCGACGTGTCGATCACCGTCACGGTCGTCCCGGCCGTCTGCGCCCTCTCCACCTTGAGCAGAGCGGACATGGCGCTATTGCCCGAAGGGGATGCCTTCACCCGGTAATACCCCGCCGGTACGTTCGCGATCGAGAACGATCCTGCTTCGTCTGTCACCGTTTCGGACCGCGCAGACGGGCCGATCAGCCGGACCGGCACTCCGGCGAGCGGATTACCATACGGATCGTATACGGCCCCAGTAACGGTGCCGCTACGGATAAGCTCCGGGTGTGCCCTATAAATATCCAGCGTGTAATTGGACGTTTCGCCGTTCGGAGCATAAACGGCCACGGCAACCGAATTTTTGCCGGCATGCAGATCGATCGGCGCCGCCATGCCGGTACCGTACACGTGTCCGGCTACGTTGAGTACCGCGTCCGGCCGATACGTAACCGCGGTTACGCTCACTTCCTCCACGTCCGGGCCGACAGCGGCCACGTACGCAGAGCGTTGAGGCGCGAAAGCCGGATACAACAAGCCCGGATCAACGGTAAGAGCGGTTAGCGCGGCGTTTGATGTGACGAACTGCTCGATCGCCGCATGGCGGTAGCCCGCCGATTGGACGACGATCCAGTAACGGCCCGGTTCCGTCAACACGCCCGGCGCGATTGTCAGCCCGCCTGCTGTCAGCGCATAAGCCGAGGGCGGCAGCGGCGTTCCGTTCACGGTCAACCCGGATACGTCTGCCCTCCAGTCCGGATCGTCCGTGAATGTGAACGCCGCCTCCTCTCCGGTGTAGACCGGGTATCCGGCGGCATGCAGACCGGGCGGCTCGTTCATCCGTTCGCTCAGAAGGAGCTGAATCAGCCCGAACCGGTAGCCGTAGGCTGCGGAAGCTTTTCCGTCGTTTGTCAGCTCCAGGCTATGCGAGCCGGGTGTCAAGGCAATCGTACCCAGCGGCTCGAACTCTGTTCCGATGACGGAGGGCTGGCTGAAGAAATCGTAGGTCAGCTGGTCCGCTCCGTCTATGCCGATGCGGTATTTGCCGAAGCCGCCGCCTTTGTACGTTTTAATTCCGACATCGTAATCGGCCGTTGCCGTTCCCGGCGTTTCGAAGCCGAAGCGGATATGTTGTCCGGCATCTGCGGCCTCGAAGCGAACCATATTATACTGGGGAAAATATTGGGTCGCCGCGGTTTGCTCCAGGATCGGCAGATCGACGGCGTCGAATTGCCGGAAGAGCCGGGCCTGGCCCGACATCATAACGGAGGCGGTTGCCGTTCCGCCGTTGGCGCTCGCTTCCGCCGTGATCGTTGCGGTTCCCTCCCCGACCGCCGTCACGTTGCCCTCCTCGTCCACGTTTAATATGCCCGGGTTGCTGCTGGCAAACGAGACCTGCGACCGGGACAGAGGGATCGCGGAGCCGTCGACGGACGCGCCGTTTGCGGCTATCCGAACCGTTTCTCCTTGCAGCAAGTGACGCTTGGCCGCATCAAGCGTGACGGACCGCAGCGCTTCGTTATCTTCGATCTCTAAGTTGGCGATCGCGAACGTGTGTATGCCGGTCCACCGTTTGCCCGGAAAATACGCCATCTCCGAACTGCCGTCGCCGTTCATCTCGAATCCCGGATCTTGGTCAGCAAGCTCGATCGCCGTTGAACCCGATTCGGTCCGAATGTCCTTGATGCGATAGCCGCCCGCGGACCCGTCCGGATGGGAGACGATCACATAACGGTTCCGCAGCGCCGCCGCTTGCTCCGGAGCGACCGGGGTGCCGGTCACAAAACCGTTGTAGCCGTCGCCATTGTCGAGCCGCTTCACGGAGGCGATCGTTCCCGTTACCGGCCCGCTTCCGGTCAGTTCCCGTTCTCCTTTTTTCAGCAAAGTGCCCCCGACCAGCACCATTTTCGTAATAACGCCGTTCACTGTCCGGATCATCCCCATCTCGCCGCGCATCGTCACATCTCCGACAACAAGCGCTTCTGCCGGGTGCCGCGGCGAGCTGAGAATGAGATCGGTCGTGTCGCCGTAGCTCACCTGAACGGCAACCGCGCCCTCCGGCGCCGCATCCGGCTCCAGCCGATCTACCGCTTCGATGACCGGACCCGCCGTTCCGCTGTACGGCTCCATCGCCGTAACAAACGTACTGGTCAAGTCGGTTCCTTCGCGCCGCAGCACCAGCTTCGGCATGTCGTGCTTGACCGCTTCGTCGTTCGTATCCAGCGCTCTGCCGGAAACCCGGGTCGAGCGAAGGGAAGGAGAACGTCCGAGATACAGCTCGTTGTCCCCATCCTCCAGCAGCCCGGTGATGCGCAGCTTCGCTTGCTCGGCTCCGCTGTCGTAGGTGACCAGCGTAACCGTGTACCGGTCGTCCTGCAGCTCCGCGCGCTGAACGTCCTTCACATAAATGTAGGCGGGATAATGCCCCTCCGCCGTACCGCTTTGCTGGAACGTCTCGGCCTCCGCCGCCTCCGTCCCCGGCGGCAGCAGCCGCGGACCGTACGGCTCAAGCGGCAGATCGGTGCGGAACACCGCATCGCGGTTGGCGTCGCCCTGCAGCGTATACTCGTGGCGGCCGCCGCCGGATACCCGGAAGATGTCCAGCACATAGCCTTCACTGCCGTTACCGCCGCCGAAAGGAACGAACCAGGGCTCCCTGCTGTATTCGTCCGTTTCCGGATACGCATTCGTTTCGCTGGCCCGGATCGCCTGAAACGGACCTCCGTTCGGGACGAACGCCTCGATCGTTCCGCCGTGCTTCGCCTCGCCCGCCGTCGTCATATTTTTGCCGTTTACGACTACCGTATTATGCCCGAGCGTGGACAGGGTAAAGTAGCGATACTTCGTATACGTGTAGCCGAAATCCGGCAGCAGTTCCTGCCCTTGCGCGTACAAATTCAGATTCAGCGGATCGTAGTGGGTATGGCCGTACTTGGGACTGAACTGCAAATAAAGCTGGGTCTGGCTCTCCCCTTCTCCGGACGCCAATTTACCGATTCCGGCCGCCGGCAGCAGCAGCGATCCCGATGTAACGTCCGGCGCTTCCGCACGTTGATTGGCCCACGTATCCTGGATCGGGAGAACATGGCCGTTCGGGTACGCGAGCAAGTTCGGCAGCTCCTTCGCCTTCTCCGTAATGGGGTATTCCGCAGTCATCTGCAGGTTATCGTAACGGACGCCGGAACGCGGCGACTCGTAGCCGGGCGGATCGCTCCAGCCTTCCAGCTGTTTCACCGCCCCGAGCACCCCTTCCGTGGACTGGATATGGTAAGACAGGGTCACCTCGTTCCAGAATCCGTCGGCCAAAAACTGCTTGTCGACGTATTCGCGAATCCATTCCACCGTTTTGTGAATATAGTCCGGTTGTCCGAGCGCCTTGCCCGCATCGATCAGCCCGCGCCACGCGCTCGCGTTCATGTTGCCGAGCCGCTTCGTGTAGCCAAGCACGAAATCGGCGGAAGGCACCAGCATCGACTCCACCAGCTTCGCCTCGACGTCTTCCCCGACCTCTTGGCTGAGCACCTCCAGCGCATCGGTTTTCCTTACTGTCTCAAATGCGCGCAGCAGCGGCTGCAGGCTGGTCAAATCGGAAATGTACCAGCGGTTCCACATCCCTCCCCAGTAGTTGAACGGAGGACCGGCCGTCCAGTTGATCGGGTACGTATGCCAGTTGTAATCCGTTACCGGCACATAGCCTTCATAACGCTCGGCGAACCGGTACAGCAGCCTGGCCGCTCCGAGCGGATCTGTTTTGGAAACGTTTTCCGTTTCCTGAACGACGTAGTTTTTTTGCAGGTACCACAGATGGGCGGAAAGAAAATACCGCCTTCCCTCGTTATCCTCGTAATACGGATATTCCATCGTCTGCCCCAGCTTGTTGACCGCCGTTTGCGTATACGCCTCCGGGTATGCCGAATTCGGATAAACCGTGCCCGTTTTTTTGGAAACGAGACTTTTGCGGTCGGCGGACAAGCTGTACAAATCGTCCGGATTCAGCTCCGGCATCTCCGGCAGTCCGGCGAAACGGAAGCCGATCTTGTCCGGAACGAGCTCCAGCAGTGTCTCCACCCGCTGCGATGCGGGAGCGGGTGTTACCGGGGTACGGGCTGCGGGCGGAAATTGAGCCGCCCCTGCTATGCCGGCACGAATGAGCTCATCGCGGTCGAAGCTGAACACCGTAAATAACTCGTACGCCGGAACGCCGCCGTAGGCGTGCAGCCGCAGCTCGTAATGCCCGTCTTCCAGCACAGGAGGATGCTCGAAGATCAGCGACGTCCGTCCCCCGGCCGCCGTCTTCGCTGCCTGCTGCAGCTGCTCCCAGTCGCCTGTCGGCCCTTTCCAAGCGAGGACGTACGAGGCCGGCTCGGGAGAAGGCGTCTTGAACTCCAGCTCTTTCCGCGCGAAGTCCAGATAACGCAGCTCCGGTTCTTCCGGCGTCCACGTTTCACCCGCCGGCGGACGGTCGAAGTACACGCTGCCGAGCCGGCCTTGATCGACCGTGTTGACCGGCACGGTAACCGAACCGCCCGTATCCCAGAAGCTTGAGGTCCGGATCGGCACCCATGAAGCAAGCGTTTTCGTATTGAGACGGTGCAGGTGCATAATGTTCATCCGCCATTCGTCCCCCGGAGCGGGCGCCGCCGTGCCGAACGCGCTCCACGGAATGGCCGCCTCCAGCTGGAACTGTCCGCCGGACTCCGACGTTTCCACTGTAAACGACGTGATTGAAATGCGATTGCGGTTGCTCTGGTCGCCGAGCAGGTCCGGGTTCCAATCCGTATTCATCGGCTTCGCTGGCGGAGTAACGGGGATCGTCGCCACATAATGCCGGTCGCCGTGCGTATCCGGGCTTATGATGATAGCGACTTCCGCGAGCGCTTCTTTCTCCGCTTGTGCCAATGAGCCGGTCACGTACAGACCTGCATCGTCGTAAGCGATTTTATAGACCGGACTATCAACTGCCGCCTCGTTGTGGTAAGCGGTCCGGAAGTCATCCAGAACCGCCGCCTGCACCCAGACGGCTTCGTCGGCGATTCCGTCTATGACGGGAGCCTGATTCCGCTTCGGGACAACCGTCCATTTGTTCGTATACATCCGCACCAGCTCCCCTTCCTCCGTAACGCCGGGCCCCTCCAACGCACCGGCGGGACCTGCGGCCGGACAGAGAGCAGCCAGCAGCGAGACGATCACGATCCAGGAACTCGCTTTCCTCATACATCGGTCCTCCTTCATTCGTTGACCAAGATGTTCCGTTTTGTCTCCATCCGGTAAGTCCGGTCTACTTTGCCTTCTCCTGCTGAATGACCTTCAACGCCTCTTCCTCCATCATCCGAAGCGCCGTGTTCAGATCGGCTTTGCCGGCCATGTATTCGTTTGCAAACTTCTCGTTAATTGTTAAAATTTTTGGCTCGTACGGCGCTTTTTCCGGGAACGGAGCGAACTTGTTGTGGATGATCGCCGACCAGTTTTTGTCCTTCGAGGTCGCTTCCGAGCCGAAATGTTTCAGAATAGCGTCCGTCTGCTTGGATACGAGCTTCCCGCGTCTCGACATCTCGCCCATATATTCGTCGGACAGCAAGTAAGCGATTACATCCATCGCCGCTTCCTTGTTCCGCGAGATCGCCGGAACGGCCCACAGCGTCGCGTTCATCGGCGTCCCCACATTCGGCATACCGGGGAACGACGGCATGGCGACCATATCCCAGTCCATCTTCTCCAGGTTGGAGCCCGGCATTGCAGCGGTGTTGGAATTAAAGATCATCATACCCACGGTGCCTGTGTAAAAGGCGCTGTTCCCTTGCGAGAACGTCTGTCCCGCGGCCTGGTACGCCTGGGTTAAGACCGGCTCGCCATAAATCGTCTGGAAGAACGTACGCCATCTCTCATCCTTGTTCATCGTCGGCGTGCCGGTCTTCGGATCGACAAACGGCAAGCCCATCTGATTCCAGTTCAGCAGCAGTTGGGTGTGGCCGCTCAGCCCGATATAAGACTTCCCGTCCTCGGTGCGGGTCAGCTTTTTGGCCAGCTCCATCATTTCCGACCACGTCATGCCGTTTTTCGGATAGGGAACGCCGAACCGGTCGAACACCGTCTTGTTGTAAAACACCACGAGGTTGTTCCCGTTCCCTGGAAGCGCATACAATTTGCCGTCAGACAGCTTCCTCACATAATCGACGAGGCCCTTCTCATAGTCGGCCGGATTGATTTTGTACGTTTTGACCAGTTCAGTCATGTCATACTGCAGCTTGTTGGCGATATATTCCTCGGCAAATCCGCCGGCGGCTTTGCCGTACAGATCGATCGGCGTTCCGTTCGTAAGCAGTTCCGGGATGGAGTTTCCTTTCGTTGACTGGTTAATATGGCGTATCGTGTAGTTCGGGAATTTTTTGCCGAGCTTCTCCAGGAGCGCTTCGTTAAAATCGGCGTCAGGTGTAACGACGACAAGCTCCACCGGTTCCTTCGGCTGGGGCTTAACCGGATCGCCCGCGGGGGCGCTCTCCCCCGTTCCTTCCTTCGATCCGCATGCAGCGGCAGTCAACAGCGTCAGCACGGATAACGATTTGATCCATTTTATGTTCATTTGAAACAATCTCCCCTTTTGGTCTATAGTGCTTAACCTGAGATCCGCTCGGCCTGCGGCACTTCGATCATCCGGCCGCACTCGTGCGAACGATACATACTTTCCACGACGGCTATGACGCCGCGGGCGTAATCCAGCGAGCATTCCGGCTCGCGGCCGCTCCGGATCATCTCCAGAAAATCGCCGTATTGCCGGGCGAACGAAGATTCACCTGCGCCGATATCCGCCTGCTCGTAGGTTCCTCCCCTGCTGACGGACAGTTTACATCCCCCTTCGACGCGGATCATACCGCTGGTAAAGATCAGCTCCAGCTCATTGCGGGGAGCGCCGATATAGCCGGATTGCGAGATCGTGATCGGCACGCCGTCCGCGTTCTCCGCATAGACGAGCCCGCTGCCCTCCACATCGCCGCGATTGCCGTAAAAGGTAAGCGACGCCTTCACCTTGCAGATCGGCCTGCCTGTAATCCATTGAATCCGGTCGACGGAATGCGAGCCGAGATTCATCATGCGTCCGCCGCCCGCCAGCGCTTTCCGGAAAAACCAATCCGGCCGGTCCGCCGCAAAATAGTTTCCGTGCCGCGTATCGTTAATCATCACGAGCGTGCCCAGCGCCCCGCTGCGCACCAGTTCCCTGGCCGCCCGGTTCGCCGCCATGTAGTGCTGCGTATGGCCGACCATCGCCTTGACTCCGCACCGGCGCACCGCATCGATGATCTCGTCGCACTCGTTCAGACCAATTGCCATCGGCTTCTCGATCATCAGATGACAGCCGTGCTCGGCGCAGAAAATCGCCGCCTCCCGGTGCAAATAATGCGGCAGCGCAATAATCGCGGCATCCGGCTTCTCCTTGCGGATCATCTCCCGGTAATCGGCGTAACAGCCCAACTGATCGGGCTGACCCAGCTCTCGGGCCCGCTCCTCATTCACATCCGCGATCGCGACAAGCGCAAAATCGGGAATCGCCTGTATTCCGCGGATATGGCTGTCGGCAATGCGTCCCGCTCCGATAACCGCTGTCCGGTATCTCATCGTTCCACTTCCCTGCCTTCTTCGTCTGTCATGTTCGGATTCGCGTCGAAACGAATCGATTCCAATCTGGCGCACAGCTCCTCCTCGTCAATCAGATCGGCCCAGTACGCCTTGATTTGGTTAAATAAAACCGGAAAAGCCGTCGCCGGCACATTCAAATCGTGATGCGTACGCAAGGAAAACATCATTTCGCGAAACATCGGATAACGCTCCGGTCGGTGAATCGCATCGTCCGTTATGCGCACGGGCAACAGGCGGCTGCTCGGAATGCTCATCGTCTGCTTCTGAATAAACCGCTGCGCGATCGGGGATGTGAAGAAGCTTGCCAGCAAGCGAGCCTCTTCCGGATAACGGGTTCCCGTGCTTACGCCGGCTCCCAGACATATCGAAAGTGTTCTGGGTGAATCGAGACGGGGCACAGGCGTTATGTCGTAGTCCAGCTCCGTCCGTTTCCAGCGGTTCAATCCGAGGTAGGTCGTCAAAATCATTGAAATTTTGCCTTCCGAGAACATTTGGCTGATGTCGTAGTTATTCTGGGATAAATAAAGCGGGAACGCCTTCCGGTTCTGGATCAGATTGCGGCACAGCCGAATTCCTTCCATCAGCGCCGTACCTCGAATCGGCTTCAGCCGCGGACCATCCCATTCAAACCGTCCCCCGCCAAGCAGCAAAAACAGCGGCCAGCGGTTCATATCCGGCACATGGAAACAAAATCCGTAACGGCCTTTCACCTCGGACAGCTTCTCCGCGCTCCCGGCCAGATCGTCCCACGTCCACCCGCCGTCGGGGATCGGCAGTCCGCATTCGCGAAAATGCGCTTTGTTGTAGCAAAGCACTACCGGAGAAAACACGATCGGCTGCATATAAAGCCGGCCGCGCACCAGAAACGGTTTGAACAAACCGTGATAAATATCCGGCTGAGCATCCAGCGGCTCCAGTGCGGGGAGCCCCTCCGTTTCGACCAGACGCCGAAACTGATAATTGTCCAGGGTGATGACGTCCCCTTCGGTCGATTCGGCCGTAGCGATCTTGTAGTCCGCCCTGATCCACGGATATTGCTTGTGAAACTCGTCGAGCAGCCGCGATAGCTCCAGATTGCGCACCGTTACGTCACTGCAGGACACCGTCAGCGAAACAGGCTCGCCCTTCGTGCGCTTGATGCGAACCCTGTTGCCGACCCGGGGAATTTTTTCAATCAACGCCTCCTCCACCAGCTGATCCAGTCCTTTGCGAACCGATACGTTGCCCAGCCCGAAACGCGCCGCCAACATTTTTTCCGACGGCAAATACTCCCCGGCCGCGTAGTGGCCTCTGACGATTTCGCTGCGCAAGGTATTGACCATATCCTCCAGCTGCTTCTGGAATTGCTCGCTCGTCGGCCTGCCCTTCATCGCCCAACTCTCCCATACGTGAATGGAATGGCACATCTTCTCCGTTTACTTTACAAACGTTTAAATCGGTTTCTGGTTTTTAAATTTGATAACCAGTTATTTATTTTTATGCAAATAACCCGGGTTAATTTAGTTATATAACGCATTTGATCGTTGTGTCAACCGATTTTAAAAACCACAATAAATATTTATAGAAACCAGAACACCACGTTTTCTCTGGACCCTATGAATGGGGATATGGAGGATTGAAACAACAAAAAAGGCTGCCGATCCATGTCAGCAGCCTTTTTCCAACGATCGAACGCCCCGGCGCCCTTTCGCTTTTATTTACTTCCTGTACCTGATCTGCACCATATATCGTCCGGACGCCGTGCCGGCCGTGTGCCTGATGACCAGGCGCCCAGCCCCGCCTAATATCAACTGATTGCTGATCGGGACGGCGGCTCTCTCTCCGACAAACGTAAGCGATTCGATCGCAGTGTTTGCGTTATATTGGCTATTGCTCGTATATCCCACCGACATCGATGCATCCGGTGCTCCGTCCACGAGAAATACAGTAACCTCCTCCAACATTCCGCCTTCAGGGCCGACAAAATCGAAATCGATGATTTTAGTAGCTTCGGTGCCGTCTATTACACGCGAGGTCCACTCCTGAAGCCGGCCATACGTTTTGAACGTGACCGGACTCCCGTCCGTCAGGTCCTTCGTGTTCGTAAAATCCATGTAATTGCTGCCAAACAAGTAACCGAGAAGCCCGGCATTCATTCCCGCAGCCACTTCATAGTCGATTCCGTTAGACAGATCGTTTCGCTGAACATGATTATCCTTTAACGTTCCAGCCACTGCGTATCTGTACGTGGCCTGCGCGTTGTAGCCGAAGCGGATGGTCGGGATGTTATTGGCGCCCTTAATCAGCGAATTATTCCGGACGCTCCAGCCGTTAACGGAGCCAAGCTCGATTCCCACTATGTAAGCGGTCTCATTTCCGTAGCAGCTTAAAAAGTTGCCTTCAATCTCAACACCGAACACATAGGCCGCCATGCCCACAGAAATCGGTAAGGCGCACCGCTCGAAGTAATTGCCGACGATCCGAATCCCGTGACAATTGCCGACCTCTTGGATAAACTCGGCTTCTTGAGCGGACAGGCCGCCGATCCGGTAACACGGAAGACCGACAACCTCGTGCACGCCGCCTTGAATCGTGATGGACTGGCTTTTGGAAATATCGATGGCGCCGCCAATGGAAGAGCCTGCAACGTAGTTGCTTCCTTTAAAGTCGATCGCGTTGCAATTGTCATAGAGCTGCACCACCCAGCCCGCATAATTGCTGGCGCCGATCAGATTGTTGTCGAACGTTCCCCGATACGAATATCGCATCGGAAGGGTTGGAGCGTGACTGGAGCGCAAGCAGCATTCCCGATAGGTGAAATTGCTCGCGTAATGGTGAATGACCGCAGGTGCGTGATCTCCGATGACGTGCATCCGATAAAAGGTCAGGCCGCGCCTCTGCTGTGCGGATGCGGGAGGCATGGACGGATAGGACGTTCCTGCCGGCAGCGTAGTGAACGGCGCTACTCCGGGATCGCCTTTAACCCCTTTGGCTGTGTCGGCAGACAAATTCCAATCCTGCCACTTGCATTCGCCCTCCAGCTGCTGGAGTGGACGTACGATTACTGACTGCGAAACGCGCCACTGCACCGGAGCCTCCGGAAAAAATACGTTCAACGAAAAATCGACGGCGCCTTGAATGGCCGGGTAATCGTCTGTAACCCCATCGCCTGCGGCCCCAAACCAGGCAATATTAACCTTCGCGTTAAACGCTGCAGCTTGCCCGTACTGACGAATCCACGCCCCGCTTGCGCCTGACGTATCGCTATTGGGGGCGACATAAACCCCATATTGCGGGTCGCCGGCTACCTTCGCGGACAGATTCTCCGTGGAAAAATAAAACAAGCCCGCCCGTCCAGTCTTCATCACCGCCACCGCTTGCCCGTCCTGCATGCCGTTCAGCGCCCTCAGCTCCGCAATGTCTGAAACATACTTCACAAATGGAGGCGAGCCCGACGCCTCTGATTCGATCAACAAGGACGCTCCGCCGAACGATTGCGCCGCCATCATGACCCCCGTCGCCCCAAGAGCGGTCAACACGTTTCTTCGACTAAACTTCCGGAAGGCACTCCGGTCTTTAAGAACCGGAGCATCGCTTCCACCCTTCGTTTTCCCCTGATTGTTTGCCATTTGTAACGCCTCCTTCGCCTGTTAGAGTTGTTACTTGGATTGTTGGGACTGCAACTGCTGGATCGCTTTGTCAGACGCTTCTTCCGCCTCCCGCAAAGCGGTATTGATATCTTTTTCACCCGTTACGACAGACAGGAACGCCTTGTTAAGCTCGCCTTCGATGATCGTTTTGAACTCCGCTTTGGTAGCCGGAGCCGGAGCCGCTGGCGTTTGAGCCGTAAAGGCACGAATGTTTTTCCCCTTCCACATCCCGGCGTCTCCGAAGGAGGCTTTCGCTGTCGGGTCCTGTAGCGGACTGAACACACCATACTTCGCAGACCGGTCGATCTGGACTTCACCGGAGAGCAGCGCGCTGATCGCCAGAAAAGCGGCATCCTTATGTTTGCTCGTGGACGAGAGACCCAGATACACCGGATACGGTTGAGCTCCGACTCCGCGCAGGCTGCTCATCTCGGGCAGACTGGCTACGTCCCAATTGAGATGAAGCGAGGGAAGGTTGAAGATACCGTACGAGTTAAAGGCGAGCAGCATGGCGGCAGTGCCTTGCTCGAACATTTTGAGCTGAGCGCCCCCGGCCATTATTTCTCGTGTCGGTTCATAGTTCGGAGTTGTAAACAAAGGGACGATCGTTTCAAAATAGCGCTTCCACGATTCCGTATAAATCCCCGCTTTATCCGGTTTTTTCGGATCGACATACCCTAGCGAGCTCTGGTTGATCGCCAGACCTCCTCCAGCGGCGGCCGTTACGAGTCCGCGGTAAGTGACTCCGCCGTCTACCCGGGTCAGCTGCTTGGCAGTGACGAGCAGTTCCTCCCAGGTGACTCCGTCTTTGGGATAAGGGATGCCAAATTTATCGAATACGTCTTTGTTGTAATAAAGCCCCAACCTCAGATCGTATACGGGCAGCAGCGGCAGTTTGCCGTCAAAAGAATGATGCACCAGGTCTATATACGGCTTCTCGATCGTACCGAGATCCATCTTATACTGCTTGACCAGGTCGCTCATATCTCCCACCAGATCCCGGTCCTTGTACAGAAGAAAGCTGGCAAACGAACCGAACAGGATATCCGCCGGCTGTTTCGTGAGAATGAAATTGTCGACGGAATTTTCCCCGGTTGCATTAATAAATTTGAGTGAAATATGCGGGTGCTTTTTCTGCACATATGCCGTCCATTGCGCCGCGATCTCCTGCTCCGTTCCAGACAACGGGGATAACGCGTAAAAGACGAGCTCAACAGGATCAGCTTGCGCAGACTGGGGCTTCGCCTCCGGTTGCGGACCCTCTTTCGGACTGCCGCACCCCGCCAACAATCCTGATAAAATCGCTGTACAACTGATCATCGCAACCATTTTTTGCCGAGCCGCTCGTGGCATCATGCCGTCCCCCTCTTTTCCATGTGTTATTCCCTTCAGACGATTCAATATGCATTCAGACCCAGACCTCTTAAGTCCGCTACCGTATGATTTTTCTCCGCTTCATATAGACGCCAGATCACGCGCAATCCTTGCAGGCTGGATGGTCCGTCGGTCATCGGACGTTTATTGTTCAGGATACATTCCAGGAAGTGGCGCGTTTCATGCTGGGTGAGCTTGCCGCTGCTGGAATCTTCATATAGAACTGTGATTTTCGAATCCGTGTCCAGGTTTGATTTCTCTTCCTTGATGCTGTGGTGCAAGTAAACTTTACCATCGGACCGTTTGTATTCGATCATGCCGTGCGTGCAATGAATGTGCAAGCTCCAACCGAGCCGCGTTCCCCGGGCTCCCCAAGTTCCCATATGATACCCCGTCGCCCCGCTGGCGAACTCGATCACGACATTGCTCGTCCCTTCCTTTTCCATCCAAGGCGTCCCCAGATTCGTTCCCATGTGAGTGCCGCGGATCGGATCGCCGAGCAGCCACATCATCAGATCCACATAGTGGCAGCCGTGACTGAAAAACTGTCCGCCGCCCAGCCGTTTGGCCGATGCCGCCCAGTGGTCTTCCGGAAATTTCGTATATTGCTCCGTCCAGATCGACAACTGGAAAGGTTCTCCGTACGTTTTGTTGTCGATCCATTCCTTAATCTTGACAATCGCCGGCCAATAACGTACCGGATAAGCGGTCATCAGCACCCGATTATTGCGTTCAGCCGTTTCAATTAGCTGGGTGCATTCTTCTTCGGTATTGCAGAGCGGCTTCTCCATCAGCACGTGCTTTCCTGCTTGCAAGAAATACATGCCTACCGGAAAGTGAAGATCGTGCGGCAAGGAAATGAGCACCGCATCCACTTCATCAATCAATTGCTCGTAATCCGCCACAGCCGTCCGGATTCCGAATCGGGCGGCCGCCTGCTCGGCCCGTTCCAAGATGATATCGCATACCGCAGTTAATTCCATCACATCGCTTAATTCGGTCAGCCCCCCAAAGTGTGATCCGGCTATGTTTCCGCAGCCTATAACCCCTAATCTGATTTTGCTCATGACGTCTTCTCTCCCCCACCGTATCGTTGAAAATAAGGGAATGATACACCTCTGCGCATGATGAATTCAAAGTGTTCATTCTTATTTGCTATAATAAGAGATACGGGATGAAAAGGCTTTATCTGCTTAGGCATATAATTTGCATGATTGGATGGGGGCCGGACACAACATGGTGTATCAACGGTATCTCTTGAAGGAAGAATTGGAGATTCGTAAATTGATAACGTTTTACTACAAGGAACTGCCAAGCCATTATGACAGTCCGGGCGAAAAACATGATTTTTGGGAACTGGTCTACGTAGATACGGGAGAAATCGAGATCGTGACCGATTTGCGTACCTGCCAGCTGAAGCAGGGCGAGATTGTGTTTTATAAACCGAATGAATTTCATGGCGGCAAAGCTTTGCACGGTACGGCACCTAATCTGATCATTATCACCTTCGAATGCTCCGCCCCGTGTATGGAATTTTTTTCGGGCAATTCCTTTCGGCTGCGCGATGAGGAGCGGTACATTTTAACGAAATTAGTGAGAGAAGGAAAGTCGTCGTTCGATCCGCCCATCCATTCTCCTTCGATGCAATACCCTTTTCGTCGTTTGGATGCGCCTTTTGGCAGCGATCAGCTGATTCGCAATTATTTGGAAATATTATTGATTGAGTTAATCCGATCCGGAAATCCGGCTCATCGTACGAACATCGTGTCTACTGCTGCTATTGAGCATAGCGCTCAGGAATTGGCGGAGCAAATCATTCAATATATGATTGAGCATCTTTCGGACACGCTCTCGATCGACCACTTATGTACCCATTTTGCCATCAGCCGCACGAAATTAAAGATGATTATCAAGGCGAAGACGAACATGGGGGTAAGGGAGTTCTTCAATCAGTTGAAAATTGAGCAAGCCAAGCAATTGATCCGGGGGGAAAGAAAAAACTTTTCGGAAATTGCTGAAAGGCTCGGGTATTGCAGTGTGCATCATTTTTCGCGGCAATTTAAACATACTACCGGGATGACGCCTACAGAATATACACGGTCGGTCAAAGCGAGATCTGACGACAACCATCTGAAGATACGCTAACTTTTCCGGATGGAAAGATGAGCGTCTGCCTCACCTGATTTGCTACAGTAGTGTTGTACCTATAATCGATTGGTGGAGGCGTTGTTCATGCAACACAAAGAAAGCTTGCTATCTTCGGAGGATGCGGCCTATTATAATCAAAACGGTTATTTTCTTTACAAAAAGCCGCTTTTTTCTGAACAAAAGTTGAATCTCTTGACGAACATTTTCGAAGAGCATCTGGAGCTGAAAGGTGCAAAACTGTCGGATGAGCTGGATACCCCCCACTTTCGTGACGAGCGGCTGCTCGAGTTTTTGCTGGCGGACGAGGTGCTGGATCTGGTAGAACCG
>NZ_JBYUPU010000071.1:0-22097 GCF_058135425.1 Paenibacillus sp. MAH-35 | reverse complement strand
CGGGGTTTGCCTTCGCTACCTCCGCACCCATCCTCACGGTCTGAGCACTATGCGTCAGCTACTACTTCCGCCGCCACGCGGTGTAGAGGAGACTTTCACTCCTTAGTCGAAGCGCTGCCAAGCGCACGAAATGCGAAAAAGCTGCCCATAACGGGGCAGCTTTTTCGCATAGGATAGCGATTTAGGAATCGATCATTTTTTTGATCCGCTTCTCCAGTTCATCCGGATGCAAAATGCTGAATCCGTCGCGGATCACGCCGTTTTTATCGACCAGATACGTCATCGGAATTCCGCTAATCCGGTACAACTCCCCTACCTTGCCGTCCGAGTCGAGCAGCACCGGGAAGGTGAATTCGAAATGTTTGACGAACGACTTGATGTTGTCCATCCGGTCGCTGGCCGTCATATTAACCGCATAGAAATCGATCTGGTCTTTGTATTTGTTGTACAAATGGGCCAAATCCGGCGCTTCTAGCTCGCAAGGTCCGCACCAGGACGCCCAGAAATTCATAAGCAGCGGCTTCTCCCGCGCTCCCCCGACCTCATACACGCTGCCGTCTAGCGCGGTCAGCTTGAAGCCCGGAGCCATATAATTCGGCTTGGGGGCCGCTTCCTTCGAAACCGACGCTTGACGGTCACCGAAACTGACATTTTGATAAACGGCAAAACCGACAAGAACTAGAACGACTGCAAGGACCCATATGTTACGTTTCATCTTATCCCAAGTTCCCTTCCCGCCGAAATTACGATCCGGTCTTTATCGCAACTCGTGCTGTATGGTGTTGAATCGATCTGTCGTCTTATTCTTTATATTATAGTCTTTTCGGGACGATTTCCATTCCTTCCGCAAACAAAGCGTTACATTTTGGCAAACAGCCGTGGAATGACCTTGACCGAGGACGGTTATAGTAACGGTATGACAGCGGCGCGAGGGGAGCTTTATGGAGAAAACGAAATCCGGAAAACTACACATCACGTTCGAAAGCGACATCGATTTCGATCCGGGCGAGTCTGCCGGCCAAGCCAAGCCGAAGCAGGACAAGCCAGGCGGCAAAGGCCACGCGCTCGTCTTTATGGCGATCGCCACCATTCCGCTCGTGCTCGTGCTCGGCAACTCGATGCTCGTCCCGATTTTGCCCGATATGCAAGAGAAGCTGGGCATCAGCAAGTTTCAGAGCAGCTTGGTCATTACGCTCTTCTCCCTGTCGGCGGGCTTGTTCATTCCGGTGATCGGGTACTTGTCCGACCGATTCGGCCGCAAAGCGATCATTATCCCTTCCTTGATCGTATACGGAGGGGCCGGCATCTTGGCCGGATTCGGAGCGGTGTGGAATTCGTATACCATCATCATTATTTCCAGAGCGATTCAAGGGATGGCGGCTGCGGGCACCGCCCCGATCGCGATGGCGCTGGTGGGCGACTTGTTCGAGGGAGGCACCGAAAGCAAGGCGCTGGGCCTGACCGAGGCGTCCAACGGAGCCGGCAAAGTGCTAAGCCCGATTATCGGCTCGCTGCTGGCTCTAATTATTTGGTATGCCGCTTTTTTCGCATTTCCCGTCTTTTGTGCGCTTTCACTCGTCGCGGTTATCTGGCTGATCAAGGAACCGAAGCGTGACAAAAAGCCGCAAAAGCTGAAGGACTACATCCGCAACATCGGGCAAATTATGAAAGAGAAGGGGCGCTGGCTGATCACATCGTTTTTCGCGGGATCGCTCGGCTTGTTTATTTTGTTCGGCGTGCTGTTTTATTTGTCCAACGTGCTGGAGGAAGATCCGTACAAGGTCGACGGGGTCAAAAAAGGGTTGGTGCTCGCCATCCCTCTGCTCGGTCTGGTCACCACCTCGTACATTACCGGCAGCGTCATTAAGAAAAACGGCATCCTGATGCGCTGGCTGATGAACATCGGCCTGATCGCCATGACCGTCTCCCTGGCCTGCACGATTTTCTTCTTCAACAACCTGTATATCTTTATCGGACTTCTGACGATCAGCAGCATCGGAACCGGCCTGCTCCTCCCCTGTCTGAACACGATGATTACCGGTGCCGTATCCAAGGAGCAGCGGGGCATGATCACGTCGCTGTACAACTGCCTCCGCTTTCTAGGAGTCGCGGCGGGGCCGCCGTTATTCGGCTGGATGATGGATATGTCCGACCGGATCGTATTTATCTCCGTCTCGTCCCTCGCGCTGATTACGCTCGGACTCGTCTTTTTCCTGATCAAGCCGGACCGCCAAGTAAATTGAAGCTGAATACGTTCGCCTATACGCATACGAACAGCCCGCATCCGACGGGCTGTTCGTTTTTGTTTTGATACCCTCTCGTTCGAAGCCGCAGTGCACAAGCCGCAACCAGCCTATATAATAGAAAGAAGACAGGGAGGGTGTGCGGAACATGCTGCTTATTCAACGTTTAGTTCTGGAACAGGTGGTTGAACATTGCGTCCGATCAGTGCCGCACGAAGCTTGCGGAGCGCTGCTTGGTTACGGGGCGGAAGACGGCGGCGGACAACCTCCCGTCATTATTTCGGCCGTTGCGATCACGAACCGTGCGGAACGACCGGAACATACATTCCGATTCGACGAACGGGAATGGCTGGCCCTTTTGAACGAAACCGAGCGCTCCGGGTTGCGACTGGCGGGCATCTACCATTCGCACCCGGACTCGCCTCCGTTTCCGTCTGTGAAAGACCGCGGCAGCGTCTGGAGCGGTTTGCCCAGCTACTGGATCATCTCCTTGGCGGGCGATGCGCCGAAGATTGAAGTTTATCGGCTTTCCCCGGAAAAGGACCGGCATTCCGGCACTTTAACCACTGTTCCTTACTCGATTCTCTAGCGGCTCAAAAAATCGTACAAGTCCCCGAGCGTCGATACGTCTCTGCGTATCGTTTCATTTAATAGGCATTTCCACAGCTGCGCAGTCATCCCCGCATCGCCGAGGGCGTGATGGCGCCCGTTCACTTCTATGCCGTAATCGGACAATAACGAATCGAGATCGTAGCTGCCCCGTTTCGGCTCAAGCCTTTGAGCGAGTATCATACAGTCGATAAACCGGTGGGATAAATTCACCTTCGACGTTTTCCACAACGCGGAATTCAAAAAGTGTTTATCGTGTCCGCTGCCGTGCACCACAAGCACCCGGTGATTGACAAATTCAAGAAACTCCTTAAGGACGGTGATCAACTCCGGCGCTTCAACTGCTTCCTCGTTCCGGATTCCGGTCAGCCGGACGACGTCTTCGGGAATTTTTTTGCCGGGACGAACAAGGCTGTAGTACGATTCCTGGCCAATGACGAAATCGCCGGACATGCCGACCGCCCCGACCGAGATGATCTCATCGCCACTGTATGGGGAGAACCCGGTTGTCTCCAGATCGAACACGACCGTGTCGAGCTTCTGCAGCGGGATGTCATACATGCTGTTTTTGCGCTGTTCCTTCATAACGGACCGGATAAAGGCCATCTGCTGGGCGTTGCGGGCGTCGAACATCGAAGCGACAGCCGGCGTAATGCCGCCCATGCGGTACAAATGCCAAAGCTTGGACATCCCCTTCATGCCGGACCGCCCCGTTTCTTCGCCGTTCGTTCCGTCATCCGCTCGACCGTTTTGCGGACGGTCTGCTGCAGCTCGATCCCCGTTCGCAAGCAGCCTTTCAGACGTTTTTTGTTTTCCTTGGTCATTTGCTCCGGATCGATCATCCCCCGGGTCGTATAGAACCCGTCCTCCTTCTCGTGCCCCGCGACCGCCCGAAGCTCCAGAGCGGTTAGAAATGCCGTGCGCCACCGGTCGATTTCGGCCTGGGGATAAAAGCGGCCCTTGTTCAGCTTGTCAAGCCTCTCGAACGTCGAAGGCACGAAGATGCCGTGCGCCAGCGCCAACAGACGAATTCCATTCACAAGCGGAATGTAGGCGCCGTATTTCACATCAAACGCCCCCGCGTCTTCCCCGTACCGCTCGGTAATGATGTTGCCGAATACGCCGATCGTGATTTTGTGATGCAGCGTATTTTGCAGCATATGCCCGAGTGTATCCGGCTTCTCGGCAAGCGCCTCCGCGAACCCCCGGCGAATCTGTTCCACCAGTCCCGCATCGCCGTACAAACTTCGAAGATCGGCCGTCATTAGCAGGTAGCGGATATTTTCCCAGTGCGGATCGGCCGTCCATCCCCGGATCGTATCGATCCAGCTGGAAGCCGGCTTGTTCCACTGCGGATTCGTGCACAGCACGTTGCCCGGACAGGGCGGATACCCGGCGGACTGAAGCCAGTTGAATACCCTTTCGGACAAAAAGCGGAAATACGCCGCCGCACCCTCTCTACTCTCTTCGGGAGGCTCGCTATAGACGATTCCGTTATCCTGGTCGCTCCACAGCGTCTGCTCCATCCGTCCGGCGCTGCCAACTGCAACGAACGCATACGGCACCGGAGGAACGCCAAACCCCTCCAGACGGAGCGTCTGCTCCGCGAGCGCGATCGTACCGGCGATTAACCGGTCATGTGCGGCGTTGACGCTGTCGTTCCACATGACGGGATCTTCAAATAAGGAGGGCCGGAGTTCGAAGTGCATCCGGTCCCTCAAGCCGCGCAGCTGTTCGGTGCTGACGGCGTTGTATATCGACACGTCGAATCGTTCCATCCATGTATGCTCCATGTCGACCCCTTCCCGGGAATCGTAGCTGGCGTTACAGGGTTACCGTTTCGTTGCCGGACTTCTTCAGCTGTTCCGGATACCCGTAACTGCCGTGCTCGCTAATATCGAGACCCATAATTTCTTCTTCCTCGGTTACGCGCAGACCCATCGTTTTCTTCATGACCCACAAGATCGCGTAGGCCAAGACGAAGACAAAGACGAACGATACCGCAACACCCATCGCCTGAACGCCGAGCTGATGGAAACCACCGCCGTAAAACAGTCCTTCCTTGCCGACGCCGGTCATCTCGACCAACCGCGGAGCCGCGAAAAATCCGGTGGACAGCGATCCCCATACACCCGCAATCCCGTGAACGGAGAAGGCGAATACCGGATCGTCCACTCCCGCTTTCTCAAACCATTGTGCGGTAAAAAATGTAAGCGTGCCGGCTACCAGACCGATCACAAACGCCGCCCAAGGCTCGACAAATGCACAGGAAGCCGTGATCGCCACAAGCGCGGCAAGTACGCCGTTGAGCATGCTCGGAATATCCGCCTTGCCGAAGTAAAGCCAGGAGACGAGCAGAGCCGCGACGCCGCCGGCGGCAGCCGCCAGGTTCGTGTTCATTGCGATGAAGCCGAAGAAGCCGTCGTTAAAAGCGGACAAAGTGCTACCGGGGTTAAAGCCGAACCAGCCGATCCACAAAATGATGACCCCTAATACGGAAAGCACTTGGTTGTGACCAGGAATGAGATTGGGTTTGCCGTCTTTATTATATTTGCCGAGACGGGGTTTTAGGAGAAGCGTAGCGGCCAGGGCGGCCGTCGCTCCCTGCAGGTGAACGACCGTGGAGCCTGCGAAATCCTGCTTGCCGTGATCGGCCAGCCAGCCGCCGCCCCAGATCCAGTGCGCCACGAACGGGTAGATCACTACAGTGAACAATAAGCCGAAGATGAAGTATACGGAAAGCTTGGCGCGTTCCGCGAAACCGCCCCATGCGATCGAGAGCGCCACGCCGACGAACGCCGTCTGGAACAAAAACTTGATGCTGCCCGGCACGTCCGAGCCGGCCAAGGAAGGATAGGCCGCCGCCGCTTGCTCGGCGGTACCGTCATAGAAAAAACCTCCGAAGCCGATCAGCTTGTTCCAAGCGCCGCCGTCGCCGAATGTAAGCCCGAAGCCAAACGCCCAGAAGGCAAGCGCACATATGCCGAACGTCAAAATCGTTTTGCCGGCGACGTGCCCGGCGTTTTTCATTCGTGTGGACCCGGCTTCCAGCAACGCGAAGCCTGCTTGCATGAAAATGACGAGGATGGCGGCGATCATCACCCAGACTGAATCGATCGCAATTTGCAGCATGGCATTGGTCGGTTCGTCGGCCGCGAACGCAGTAACCGGAAACGCCAAAAGCAGGGTCATGCAGAGGAACAGAACCTTTCTCATTGCGAAAACCACCTTTAATGTTAGTTTTTATAACACATTACGAATGCTTTAGTGTCATTATACGCAGATGATGGAAAGTTGACAACATTTTTTTTGATTTTCAACTGAATTCCCAGACATTCATGTCAGATATCCCTTCAATTGTTCGTTTTTTAAGCATTCATGTCAGCTATTCTTTTCGGGGTCGTACCTAATCAGGCCATAAAAAGTTCACAGTTCATTCAAAGCATGACGTTTGACTGTACGGTTTCATTTGGTTTATGATGAGGCTAGAAGCGCGGTGAGTGACGCCGCCTAAATAGGTCTATAATAAGGGGTGAACAAATTGGGGATATGAAACTGTACAAAATAGGCGAACTGGCCCGGATGTCGGAAGTAAGCTCAAGAACGATCGATTATTACACGAAGCTTGGACTGATCTCTCCCGAAAAAAGAACGGATACGAATTACCGATTGTATACAGATGAAACCTTGACCCGCTTGAAACGTATAGAAACGATGAAGAAGGAAAAGTACACCCTGGAGGAAATTAAAGCAAGCTTGACCCAGTGGAGCAAAGTCAGCCAAGACGAGGTAGTGACAGAAAAGCTGACATCCTTGCAATTGCAGCTGCGCCAGCTGGAACGTGAAGTGAAAGAGCTTAGCCCGCTCCTCGAGGATATGAAACCGAAGCAAGCCAAATATGCATTCAAGACGCTGGCAACGCAAAGCGCGGCCTGCATCGAGGCACTTCTCCTTCTGATCGGCAAAGGACCACTCATGTAAGTTATCAAGGAGGGCAAAGAAACAGATGATCCTATTTCACCCAATGGACTTCCTCATCATCATCGCGTTCGGCGTCTCGATTTGGGCCCAATTCCGGGTAAAGGGCACGTTCAACCGGTGGGCGCAAGTGCCGGTCCAGTCCGGAATGACCGGCTACGACGCGGCGCGGCGCATGCTGGACAACAACGGCTTGTACGACGTGCCGGTCGAGGCGGTAAGAGGAACGCTCACAGACCATTACGACCCGGTTCAGCGCGTCGTACGGTTGTCCGAGCCGGTCTACTATGAGCGTTCGATTTCAGCCGTATCCGTCGCCTGCCACGAGGTCGGCCATGCGATCCAGCACAGCGTCAGCTATCCGATGCTCGTCGCCCGTCACAAAATGTTCCCGCTGGTGAATATTACTTCCGGGATTGCACCGCTTCTGCTGATTGCCGGATTTTTCTTCCAGATGTCGGGATTGCTCCTGCTCGGGATAATCTTCTTCTCGGCGGCTGTCACTTTCCAGCTAGTAACACTTCCGGTCGAGTTTAACGCGAGCAGCCGGGCGAGAGAGCTCATGGTATCCGAAGGTTTTATTACGAATGAGGAAGAACGCGGAGTGGCCAAAGTATTAAACGCCGCCGCCCTGACCTATGTGGCTGCAGCGCTGATCTCCCTGCTTGAGCTGATCAAGTACATTATGATCTTTACGAACCGCAGCAACGAATAGTCCATATCGAACAAAAAAGCTTCCCAGCAGGCGCCAAGGCGCACGACGGGAAGCTTTTTTTGATGTATAGGGAACGAAACGAAGCGGTGTTCTCCTCCAAGCAGCTTCGCCAATCAGCGGAGCTTAAAATAGCTGAACAAAAATTGCTGGAACATTTCCGCGACGATCGGCAGCTTTTGTCCCGATTTGCGGATCAGACCGATCGTTCTCGTCACATGAGGTTCGGTTACTTTCACTTTCGCCGGCATAAGCGGGCTGATCTCGGTCAAAGCCATCTCCGGCAGCAGGCTGACGCCCATCCCCGCCGCGACCAGGCCGCGGATCGTATCGGACTCCTCCCCTTCGAAGCTGATTGTCGGCGAAAATCCGGCTTTGCGGCACGCTTCCCATACGATCGAGCGGAGCGAATAGTTTTCGTTGAACAGTACGAAGGAATCGCCCCGCAGCTGTTCAAGGCGGATCGACTGATAATCGGCCAGCACGTGGCTGCTCGGCAGAATCGCGTACAGCTCCTCGGTCAGCACAACCTCGCCGGTGACCTGATCGTTATTTTCCGGGAAGGGGGATATAAACGCCATGTCGACATCGCCCCGGACGACGTCCCGGATCAGGCTGGAGAACGTCCCCATCTTCAGGCGGAACTTGACGTTCGGATGGTCTTTGCGGAAGCTTGCAACGACAGACGGCACGAGGCTGATTCCGAGACTGTGCGGAAAACCGAGACCGATCTCCCCTACTTCTGGATCGAGAAACTCCTTGATCTCCCCAACCGCCTTCTCCAGCCCGGTCAGCAGCTCCTCCACCCGGCTCAAAAACAATTTGCCGACAGGGGTCAGCTGCAAATTCCTCCCCTTCTGAACGAACAGCTGAAGCCCGAGCTCCTCTTCCAGCTGATGGATCTGCCGGCTGACCGCCGACTGGGCCACATGCAGCTCTTCCGCCGCCTGCGTCACATGCTGTTTTCTGGCGACCTTAACGAAATATTGCAGTTGTCTTAGCTCCACCTTCGATCCTCCAGCCCGTACGTTGTATTATCCCGGCATTTTGCGGAACAGCGGGGCGAACAGCAGAAATCCGCCCACAAAGCCGCCGATATGCGCGTATAGGTTCACCTGCGGTATAAGAAACGAGTAGATGAAGCCTACGATTACGACCGTCTTGATCGTCGATGAGGACTGTTTGTCGAGCGCCTTTTTGTAGAACAGGGCAATGAACAAATACGCGGCGAACACGCCGTAGATCGCCCCGGACGCTCCTGCGGATACGAGCGGCTCCGGTTGGTTGTAGAACAGCTGCGTCGACAGATTGCCGATAAAGCCGCTGCCCAAATAAAACACGATATATTTCCATGTCCCGAGCAGCCTTTCGAGAGGCGGCGCGAAAACGAACAGGGAGAAGCAGTTGAACAGCAAATGATCAAAGCCGATATGGATAAACTGGGAGGCGAAATAACGCCAATATTCCCCGGAAAACGGCGGTTCGCTGAACAGCGCTCCGAACTGGATCAGCGTCATCGAATCGTGCGTGCTGCCATACAGCTCCATCCCTATATAGAGCACAATGTTGATCGCAAGAATGATTGTCGTCACCGGATACCATCGTATGTACTGCCTGAAGCTCTCGTACCGCAAAAAAAGCATCGTATTCTCCTCCGCGCACGTTCAAGTCGGGTAAATCCCCCATTTGTATCATACAATATGCTCGGTCCCGAGCCAAATGCTGGACACGGTCAGTGAACAATTATCGCGCGTATGCGGCGAACAGTCGAGGCCCCGGCTGGGGCTGGCTCGGCCTGCTCGGCTTGTTCGGCCTTACCGGCCTGTTCGGACACAGTGGCGGACGAGACCGCGCCTGAGCTGCAAGAGACGGCTTCGCCAGGGCGCTATATTCCGCCGTTTCTTGCGAATGTGGAGATTCGTTTCGTTATTGGACAACCGTCCCGGCGTTCCGATATAATGAGTTAGTGATTGCCAAACTTTATCATTCGCAGGAGGATGATCATTCATGACTCAAGAACGCGCTGGAGCGGCCACGTTTAAAGGAAACCCGATTACACTGATCGGCCCGGAAATTAAAGTCGGCGACAAAGCTCCTGGTTTTACAGTAAATAAAAACCTCGTTACCGAAACGACACTCGCCGATTATGCAGGCAAAGTACTGCTGATCAGCGTCGTGCCTTCGCTGGACACGGGCGTATGCGACGCGCAAACTCGCCGTTTCAACGAAGAGGCAGCCGGTCTCGGCGACCAAGTGGCGATCCTGACAATCAGCGTCGACCTGCCGTTTGCGCAAGCCCGCTGGTGCGGCGCCGCCGGCGTAGACAAAGTCGAGACTTTGTCCGACTACAAGGCGAAGTCGTTCGGCCAAGCTTACGGCGTGCTGATCAAAGAATTGCAGCTGCTGATGCGCTCCATCTTCGTTGTTGATGCAAGCGGCACGGTTCAATATGTCGAGTATTTGGGCGAGATGACCGAGCATCCGAACTACGAAGCTGCTCTTGAAGCGGTTAAGAAACTGGTATAATCCGATAGTAAGCGTCTCAAACAAAAACAGCGGTACGGAATGTCATTCCAGCCGCTGTTTTTGTTTAGGCATCTGTTTTATAAGAAGAAAGCTTGGAGTCAAACACCTTGAACAGTTCGAGAATCGTCCGGTAGTTCGAGCCCAGATCACCGAGCGAGCCGCGGGAAGCCGAATAAATATCGATCGAAGATTTGACCGGGCTGATCGAGAGCAGGGTCAAAGTAATATCTTGGGTCCGGCCGGTCATCGTCCGTTTGGAGACGACGATTTCGCCGACACTTTTCACTTCGTGGAGAACGGTATACTTCGGCAGCTTCTTGAGGAGCGAGACCACTTCGTCCCATAACTTCTCCTTCTGGAGCTTGTAATATCTCGTTTTAAGCGCCGGATCCCTGGCTTTGTCACCCGTTGCTTCGTGACTGCGGATTAGGCCGACCAACGTTCTCTTCAACAAAAGCGTTCCCCCCTGTTTCCATACGTTAACACGTTATAGTGCGAGTTCAAAATGTCCGGTTTTCAGCACCGAGAAGATTGGATGAAGCTAGGAAATGAGGAGCGGAGCGTAGTGGAAACTACGTGAGCACCGGAAGTTCCGGCTGAATTCAATATTCGATGTCGAATACGCTTCCAGATCCGCTTCGTGATCAAAAGTGGACTATTTGAACAACCTCTTATAGCACTATATTTAATATTAACATGCTTTTCCCGCAAGCAAAAGACATAATACGCGAATAACGAAAAGTCGACGTCCCTTCCCTGCTGAACACCCCTGTACAACAAGAAGCCGGTCACACGGACCGGCCTGTTTGGCGTTAGGATATCAAATCGACCTGCACCTGCCCAAGCAGCCGCTCGACGTCGTCTTGACGGACATCCCCGGCTTGCACGTTCAGCGCATTGGCGGTGCCGCAAGCGGTCGCCAGCCGGATCGCCTGATCGAACGTCCGCCCCGCCGCGGTCGCTACCGCCATGCCGGCGACGAACGAATCGCCGCTTCCGACCGGATTCACCGCTTCGATCCGCGGCGCCCACACCCGGTACAGCCGTCCGCCGTAACCGGCGACGGAGCCGCCGGCCCCGAGCGTTACAACGACGCAGCCGATGCCTTGCTCCATCAGTTGACGGATGGCGCCGTACACGTCGGATTCCTGCTCCAACTTGCGGCCGATCAGCTTCTCCACCTCGTCCTCGTTCGGCTTGATGAAATACGGCTGGGCCCGTACCCCTTCCAGCAGCGCATCGCCGCTCGTATCGAGGAAGGCTTGCGCTCCCGCCGCCTTGGCGATACCGATCAGCTCGGCATACAGCGATGCCGGAGCTCCCTTCGGCAGACTGCCGGAGAAAGCGACGATCGCGGACTTGGCCGCAAGGAGGCCGATCTTCGCCTTCATCTCGGCGATCTGCTCCCCGGTAATGACCGGTCCCGGCTCAAGCAGCTCCGTCGAGGTCGATTCCGATTGATCGATCATGTTCAGACAAAGCCGCGACTCTCCTTCGACTTCTACGAAATCGCTGGAGATCCCCGATTTGTCCAATTCCTTCACGATATAGGCGCCGTTGCTGCCGCCGACGAATCCGCTCGCCAGCACCTCGCCGCCGAGCTGATGCGCCACTCGGGCGACGTTAATGCCTTTGCCGCCAGGCACGCTGATCATCGTAGACACCCGCGATACTTTGCCGAGCGGAAACTTCTCCATATAATACGTTTTGTCGATTGCCGCATTAAGCGTCACGGTCGTTATAAGAGCCATGGGTTGCTTCCTTTTCCGTTATAGTGAGACTTACAGATGAAGGATATGCGATGCGCGATCCGCCGAATAAGCGACGGTCGTATCGTTTAGCCTGGCGGCCCGGACGTTGTCCTTCAGCGTGTCGGCCTGTTCCTTCGTATTGAATTCGATCTCCATCCGGTATGGACCCGGGAAATAATACGGCTTTCGCTTCGGCAGCTTCAGCGCTTGCTCAACTTCGCTGCGGATGCGCCTTGCCGCTTCTCTCGGGTTAAGGCTCTTGATCCTTCCGCTCGCAAAAGCTTCCTTCACAACCGTAGCCGGAAGATCATCGCCGAAAAACGTTCTCGCTTCCGCAACCGCCGCCTTGTCTCCGCTTACGTAAGCGACCGGCACGCCGTATTCCCCGGCGATCAGCGCCATCTGGGCGATCTCCCCGCATTCGGTGCCGTTCAGCCGGAACGACTTCCAGGCTTTGCTGTTCTGCGTATGCGGCATGACGGAGTACGGGGTGCCCGCCATCGCGTGGTAGCCCACCAGCAGCAGAGCGTCAAAGGATTCGTCGAGCGACGGAAGAATGTTGGCGGAGGAATCCGGCTTCTCGATGAACGCCCGCTCGTCCAGCTCTTCCCAGATCAGGTTGTATTCCGGTCCGCCGGCGCCATGGCCGTCGTTCACTACAACCTCGGTTGCGCCGGCGGCGAACGCGCCCTGGACCGCCGCATTCGTCTCCATCGTCAGGATCTGCCGGTACCGGGGGTAAAAGGGTTCGCCGCCCTTCACCTGCTCCCAGTAGTACGCCATGCTGATTCCTTCCATATCGGTTAGGATATAGACCTTCATCGTAAGCGCCCCTTTTCAAGTTCGGGTAAGGATTAACGGAAATCTTTAGCCTTGCCGAAACTGCCGCACAACCGCATTTTTTCAATCGCCGCTTCCTTAAGCGCCTTTTTGGCCGGCACCATATATTTGCGCGGATCGTTTTCCTCCGGATTTTGCGCGAAAACCGCTTTGATCGCGTCGGAGAAGACGATGCGCAGCTCGGTGGCGACGTTCATCTTGGCCATGCCGAGCGCGACGCACCGGCGGACCTGCTCCTCCGGAATGCCCGAGCCGCCGTGAAGAACGAGCGGAACATCCACTTTGTCTGCGATCCGCTTAATCCGCTCGAAATCGATCTTGGGCTCGCCCTTGTAGATGCCGTGCGCGGTTCCGATCGCCGGAGCGAGCGTTGGGACGCCGGTCAGTTCGACGAATTTGGCGCATTCATCCGGATCGGCCATCAGCGCTTCGTTGTCGGCGACGACGATATCGTCCTCGACACCGCCCACTTTGCCAAGCTCCGCTTCGACGTTCACGCCGGCCGGTCTTGCCACTTCCACGACACGTAACGTCTGGGCGACGTTCTCATCGAACGGCGAGTGCGACGCATCGATCATAACCGACGTATAACCGGCGCGGATGCAGCGGACGATCAGATCGAATTCCGTGCAGTGGTCGAGATGAAGCGCGATCGGAATCCGGTTCATATTGGATGCGACAGTAGCGGCCGCGGCAATATATTCGGGTCCCAGATGTTTGACGGTGCCTACGGTCGACTGGATGATCAGCGGCGATTCCGTCTCGACGGCCGCTTCCACGACGGCTTGCAGCATTTCCAGCGTGTGCACGTTAAAGGCTCCGATACAATATCCGCCGGCGCGAGCGGCTTGGAGCAACGGTGTCGATGATACTAATGGCATGAATGGTTCCTCCCGGTAGTCTTACTTTTTTGAGTGTTTTGTTTCGTTTTGCTTCTTTTCTCATTGTAGCCGATCCTTTAAAACGTGACAAACGTTTTTTTGGCCGTTAGCTGCAGGCGGTTACGTCACGATCAGCTGGATGCCGAGATCGCGGATCTGATCGCATGTCGGCTTGTCCAGCTTCCGGTCGGTCACGACCGTATGGACGAACGACAGCGGCGCCACATGGGAGAAAAACACCCGCCCGAACTTGCTGTGGTCGGCTACCACGATCACTTCCTTGGCGATCGAGATCATGCTCCGGTCCATGCTCGCTTCGGATAAATTCGGCGTCGTCAGCCCTTCGTTCAGGTCGAATCCGTCTACGCCGAGAAACAGCTTGTCGACGCGGATATTCGCCAGCGTGTTCTCGGCGAGCGGACCGACGAGGGCGTACGATTTTCGCCGCAGCTTGCCCCCGATCAGAATCACCTCGAAATCGGAATAGCTTCCGATCTGCACCGCGATGTTGGCGGCGTTCGTGACGATTTTCAGCCCTTTTTTGCCGGCGAGCTTTTTGGCGAGCATCATGTTGGTCGTCCCTGCGGTAAGCAGCACCGCGTCCTCGTCGTTTACCAGCTTGGCTGCCGCCTCGGCGATTCTCTCTTTCTCGTCGGCCAGCGCCTCCTCCTTCTCCGAGAACGACTTTTCCCTCGCCACCTCGCTGATCCGCGAATGAAGCGCCATCGCCCCGCCGTGCGTGCGGATCAAAAGCTCCTTCTCCTCCAGCTTCTCCAGATCGCGTCTTACGGTAACCGGCGACACCCCCAATGCATCGCTAAGCTCCGCTACCGTCGCCTTGCCGGCCCGGTTCACGACTTCCATAATTCGCAGGTACCTTTCCTCTGCAAACATATCGAATAGTTCCTCCTAAATCGGTCGGACAAAAAGCCGATTTTTTCGTTACTGTTGTTTTCGTTTGTGATCGTTTCTATTTCCAGTTTACAGCACGACCTTCCATTTGCCAACCTGTGCGGATGACGATAATTCAGCGTAAAATTTCGCAAGATATGAAGACTTCTACGACAGCGCTTAAAAAGAATGGGTACCTTTGATAATCGTTGTCGATTCAGGCATTATGGCAAAACCGACTTCCAATCCAGCATGTAAAGAAGCGTAAAGAAGTTTCATCCGGAAGTTTTACTTCCGTTATTTGTTGTTCACAGCAGAAAATATACGCATAGCGGAAAATTTTGTTCCGCTATTTCCGGTATAATCGCCTATATCCCCCTACAAGTCCGAAATAACGGAAACCATAGTTCCGCTGAGGCGTGAAAGTCTCTTGCATTGGAGCAGTAGCGGAAGTCACTCTTCCGCTACGCCTACGGATAACTCTAGATTCCGAACGATTTGGGACCAGCCCGCCTTCTATCTGTCCATCTATCATCTATCCATCTATCATCTATCCATCTATCTTTTGCTGTTTTCCTATGCCGCACCGTTCCGTTTTAGTAGAATGACGCTTTCTTCCCGTTCAAGTACGGACATTGTTCCACTTTAGGACGGTTAAGAACATCATCATTATCCTAAAAATCCCTTCCCGTCCCGGTACGATAACCGGGCGCAAGAAGGGATTGTGCGGATTGCTGGATCATTACGGGAAGCGTGCAGCCAATCACGGTTGCTCCGTCAGCACGACGCTGTCGAGACTCGCTTCCCCGTTAGCGGCGCGATTCATCATGAAATAAATGTGCATGCTTTTCGTTCCGGCCGGCGGCGTGAACGCGTTCTCCACCTTCACCCAATCGGTGCCCGCCGGCGCTGCGGTCCACAAGTACGAGATCGTGCTGTTCGACCTATTAACGAACCGAACGCCTAACGACACTTGGCCCGTTGTCGACGCATTGCGCGTCCAGCCGGACAACGTATAGCTTTTTCCTTCCGCCGTATCGATTTTGGTCGAAATGATCGAATTGTTCGCGTTCGCGCTATCCGGGATCAGCCGTACCGAGCGCTGGCCTTCTAACGCGCCGCCCGTATCCCAGGCGCCCGCTCCCAGATTCCACGACGCCGGCGCCAGGCCGCTTGCCGTACCGGCTTCGAAGCCGGGGTTCAGAACGAGATTCCGCTGCAGCGCGATATCCAGCCGGAGCGGATCGAGATGTACACCTGCCGTCTGCGCGGCGACCATTACGGAGTAAGTCCCGTCAGGTGCCGAGCCGTCCTGCAAGTAGACGGAGCCCGTTACCGTGGCGCTGCCGCCTGCCGCTACCGTAGCCGTGTCCGACAAGTTGACGCTGAATGCAGGCGATGCCAAAGCGTCAAGCTCAACCGTATACGACATCTGCTGAGACCGGTTGGTCAGCTTGATCTCGAACGGAACCGCTGCCTGCCGGTTCATCGCGATCGAGGCCGGCACGAGTTCCGCTTCCAGCGGAGCGATGACGGCGAACGATTGGGCCGCTTCGTTCGTCAGCGA
The DNA here is from genome assembly GCF_058135425.1 of Paenibacillus sp. MAH-35. Lineage (NCBI taxonomy): Bacteria > Bacillati > Bacillota > Bacilli > Caryophanales > Paenibacillaceae > Paenibacillus > Paenibacillus sp. MAH-35. Next base: position 6,099 of record NZ_JBYUPU010000071.1, on the reverse strand, counting down.
TACGAGCCGGTCGCGGAAGCTGATTTCCGCCGTTAGCGCATAGCCTGCGTCGGGGAGACCGGACGGAACCGGAAACGAACGCTGTTCGGTCACCGCGGAACCGGCCACAAGCGTCCCGATGTGCAGCACCGCCGGCGCCAGCTGGAGCGCCTCGGGATAACGGACCGTAACCGCCGCATCGCGCATCACCCGGTCCGACGTATTATGAACCGTTACGCTCCAAGACGCATGGTCGCCGCCGACGGCAGGCTGCGGACTGATCTGAAGACCGATGCGAACCGGCGAAGCGGTAATCTCCCCGATCCGGTCGGCCAGCCCGCTAAGATGCGCCAGCATCTCGGCCTTGCCTCCCCGCAGCAAGGACTCCTTGTGCACGCTCACCCACGACTCGAGTAAACGCAGTTGGAGCAGCGCCTCCCTGCCGGAACGCACCGCGTCGTCCACATTCGGGCTGGACCCGGACAGCTCCGTGATCATGCTGTTCAGCTTCCCGCCGATCAGAAGGAACATGACTTTCCAATAGGGATGGTCGGATAGTCCGACACCCGCTGCCCGAAGTTCTTCCGCAGCTTGCGCCAGCGAATGGAACGAAGTCAGCCTGTATACTTTCGTCTCGTAAGCGCCCAAAGTTACGTTCAACTGCGCGGTTCCGTCAGAGTACGAAGACGGAGCTCCGCCATACAGCAGTTCGGCCTGATAGCCGGTAAACGGCAGTGTGACCGATACGTTCTGCCCCGCCGTCGTCTGATTCAAAGCGACTGCGTAGGTTTCCCCTTCCGCCGTCTCCCAGACCGCCCATTCCGTGCCGTCTCCGCGGTGGCGGCTGACCGGCTCCGTCATCGCAAGTTCGCGAAGCAAGGGAAGCTCGTTGTTGAACGCCTTCAGCCCCGGCCACAGTGGCGAACCGATCAAGCGCCAGTTCGAATCGTTGACTGCGTAATAACCGATCCCTCCGGCTCCGGCAAGCACGGACTGGTACGCCATATTGCGGACTTCGGTAATCGTGGGGAGATACGACCAGGCCGTGTTCGGATAAGCGAACGTTTGCAGAATCGACCAGACCGGACGGCCGCCCGGAGCCGCCTCGATCGCCTCCCGCACTCCATCTCCGACACTCGCAATCGGACGGCTTGGCAGCGGGTAGACATCAACGGTGAAAATATCGGGAGCCCGGCCATAGCTGGCATATTCGTCGCGGCTTCCCTCCACCATATAGACAGGATGGACGGGATCGACCGACCTTACGATCTCATAGGCGGCAGCTACCTTCTCGACCGTCACTCCGTTGCCGCTCGGCTCGTCGATGATCATCCAGGCGAGGAGCGCCGGATGATCTTTAAATTCAGCCGTATACTGGCGGATAGCCTCTTCATCCCGCGATATGCTCATAAAGTAATACAGCGGAAACATCACTTTCAGCCCATGAATCGCCGCCTGGTCCATCGCGTAGCGAATCTCGGCTTTTGTCTTGACGTTCGGAAGCTGGATCGTATTCACCCCGATCTCCGCCAAGTCCGGGTAATCGTCCACGTTCGGGTGGTAAGCGATGACCGGGAAATACGGCTCTCCGTCTACCTGTACGGTTCCTCCGGGCGGGAGCGTCTGAGGTCTGGCCCACCTGGAGATTAGCGAAGCTTCTTCGGCGATCACCGATTGATCGGCTGCGCGCAGGACCGCCTTGACCTGATAACGCTTCTGGAGGTCCAGCCCCCTCGGATCAAAGGAAAAGTTCATCTCCGGCTGTGCCGGCAGTCCGTACGCCGAAGCGGCGACCGTCCCGTAGACGCTGTCCGTGATCGTGATATCCACCGTCTTCCCGGTATAGTCGTCGTCCGGGAAGCGAGTCTCCATCCGGACCTGCCCCTGCTCCGCATCGGTGTAGTAGAACAGCTGATCGGTCGTCATCGTCAAGTTCACCAGCCGTACGGCGGCATCGTCGAACGATACGCTGCCGGTCCCCCACAGCCGCACATACACGTACGCCACCTTGGTCCCTTCCGGAGCTTTCAGCCGGAACGAGTAATGCTGCCAATCCCCGGTAACGGCACGGATGTACGGCCCGAACGGACCGGAGATCCATCCCTCGCTGCTTCGCGTGTCGGTGCTGTAAAACTCCGCCTTCATCACGACGCCTTTCCCCTGAACGGCCGCCGATTTGAACCAGCTGGAAAATTCATACGTGCTGCCCGCATCCAGATACACTTTCTGCGCGACCCAAGGATTGGTCGCATTCTCGGTTTGCACCTGAATCCCGTTGCCGCCGCTGCGCGCGGAAGCCGGAGAGAGGAGGAGTTCCGGATTGCTCCAGCCGCCCATCGCTTCCCAATGATCGGGTACTCCTGACACCGCTTGCTCGAATCCCGGATTTTGCAGCAAATTCGGTTCCCACTCCGCCGTTTCCGCTTTTGCGGCCGGCCCCCATACAGCGGGCAGCAGCTGTACGAGCATACATACGATCACCAGACAAGCCCATCCTTTTCGTCGCAATGCCATGTCCTCCGCCTCCCCATTCCGGTCATCCCGAGGTTATAAGCTTCACTTGACCTGTTTTTGCTTGAAGTCGGCGATTTGCTTTTTCGCATCCTCTTCCGCTTGCCTCATCGCGGTGTTCAGATCCAGCGTGCCGATCTGCGCTTTTGTCCCGTAAGACTGGTAAACGCCCGCGAGCTGCGCTTCGTAAGGAACGAGTGGAGGAATCGGCGCGAATTTGTTATAAAAGACGGCACTCCAGTTTTTGTCCTTGAACGGCGACTCTTTGCCCATCTCCTTCTGGATCGTTTCGTTTTTCAGCACAGGCATAATCCCTTTTCGGGCAAGCTCCGTCTGGAATTCGTCCGACGTCATATATTTCAGCACTTCCATCGCTGCTTCTTTGTTTTGCGCCATCTTCGTTATGCCGAAATAAGCCGGATACGATTGCGAGCCTACGCCCGGCAGCTCTTTGAAAGTCGGCATGGACACCATGTCCCAGTCCAATTCCTTGAATTCTTTTTCCCAAACGGTCATGAGACTCGATATATAGTTGAACATCGCGACGTTTTTCGTTTTGGCGAATTCGGCGGCGCTAGGCACTTTGTTTTCTTTGAGCAGCGTATCTTGTACAGTTGGCTCACTAGTAGGATTTATAAATACGGTTTGGAAATACGTTTTCCACCTGTCGTCGGTGTTGATAGTGGGTGTATCCGTTTTCAAATCTGCTAAAGGAATAGGCAGCTGTCTCATCCTCACGGAATGCAACGGCGATTGGGTAAAGCCGTAATACTGCGTGCCGCCTTCGCTTCGGCTTAATCTTTTGGACAGCTCGGTTACCTGCTCCCAAGTCATGCCATTTTTCGGATAAGCGATGCCGAATTTATCAAACAACGTCTTGTTGTAATATAAAACAAGATTCGTATTAAACACAGGCAAAGCGTACATCTTGCCACCTGAAGTTTGCTTGATCGCATCGATGATGGTCGGCTCAAACCGGTTCAAATCTACCTTACTGCTCTCGATCAGCCCGGTCATATCGTATTCGATGGCACTATCGAACGCAAAATTTTCAAAATTGCCGATTGTTGTAAAGAAGATATCAAATCGCGTGCCGGCCGCGAGCAATTCCGGCAAATTCGTTCCTTGTCCCCTCATAATGTACTTGATTGTATAATTCGGAAACTTTTTGCGAAGAGAGTCGCCGAACCGGAAATCAAAGCTTTCCGTCGGGTCGCCGTTATTGGAATAAAATACGATTTCCGCCGGTTCTTTTGTTATATCCTTCACCGGCTTCTCCGTCCCTTGGCCCTCTTTCGCTTTGTTCCCGTCACCCCCGCTTCCCGCTCCGGAGCAGGCTCCGAGCAGCGCGGCTGTCATCGTAAAAATCAGTACCTTTTGCATTCTTTTTTTCATTGGATCATACACCCTCCTTGTTGTTGTTCGTGACCTTTTGTTCCCCTAATGCAATCAGCAGCCAAAGTTTAAGCGGTTCGTTCGGATAGGAATAGTTTTGTGCCGTTATTTGTCTAAGTCTGGGTTTGATTCTGCCTGTCCGACTGTTTGCCCGGCGATCCGCCCAGACATCCCCCCTCTCATCAATAAGCTGCATTTTCTATAGTAACCGATTACTATAAACGTAAAATATAGGACCTTATTGGCCCGTATATGGAATTGTAGAGCTTCTCGGAGTAAGCTTCGACTTGATCTCTTCTTCTATCCACCGCGGGCCGTCTTCCCGATTTGCCGCACCGGTCAAAATATCAAACGATCTTGTCGCAAGCTCCGGGATCGAAGGGCCGACCGTCGTCAGCGGGATATCGAAAAATTGCAGCTGGGTATCGTCGTACACGACCATGGACAAATCTTCTGGAATCCGCACGTTCAATTTTTTAAGTTTCCCGGTTATTTCATGCAAAATCCCGTGGCAATCGACGATCATGGCGGTCGGTTTGTCCGCACTGCACATCATATCGCTCAGCTTTTGCTCGAATGTCGGATCGTCCGAGACCACCACATGTTCAGGGCTAAAGTCCAGCTTCAGCTCCGCCATCCCCTGCATGTATCCGTTATGCTTGTCAAGGTCGGGCATACCGACAAAAGCAATACGCTTATGGCCAAGGCTCGCTAAATGATGTACCGCATCGCGGAATCCTCCTGCTCGGTCAATCGTTATGCTATGGGCTTTATCCGTTTTCCAGCCGCCAATCAACAGCATTTCGCCGCGAAACTTTTCTTTTTCCTGTAAAAACTCGAGAGTAGGGTTAAAAAGTTGCCGCCAAAAAATTACATAATCGACAAAGTAATGATTAAACGTCCGCAATGCCTCCTCGGGCTTCGCCATCGATAAAATGACCTGCAAGCCGCGGCGGGACGCCTCCTGCTGGAGCTCAAAGCTGAGATCATAAAAAAACATCCCCTTGATCTGAGGCCAGATCAGGCCGATCGTATTCGGCTGGCGTTGTACGAGCTTTTTGGCCGCCAGGCTCGGTACGTAGTTCATCTTCTCTGCGATCGCTTTAATCTTTTGCCGTGTCTGCTCTCCTACTCCCGGTTCATCGTTCAGTGCTCTGGATACGGTTACATAAGTGACGCCGGCAGCTTTGGCGATATCTTTGATCGTGATCACGGTTCCTCTTCCTTTTTCGTTAATGTAAGGCCAGTATAGTACACGTTAAGTATAATTTCAATAATTATTTCAAGTTTATACTCTTCAACTTAAATAACGTTAACGTTTAACTTTTTTTTCGTCAGCAAGCCATGATGCCGCCTCATTCCATTGTGTCGGCCGCGCTGACCACACTCGCTCTTCCATTGAATCCCGCTGAACCGCACATAGGCCGCATTAAGATAAATCGTCAGGGAAAGTCGCCCGGACGGTTCTTTTGTCGTGCAAGCCCATACGTTGCGCGTGGAAGGCAATGGGGACTTCGCTTCAGCCGTTCGGCCACAGTCGGGTTGTCAATTCAGGTATGGTGGCAAAAAAACAACTTCCAATCCAACATGTAAGAAACTTCATCCGGAAGTTTTACTTCCGTTATTTGTTGTTCACGCCAGAAAATATATGCATAGCGGAAAATTTTGTTCCGGTATTTCCGGTATAATCGCCTTCAACACCCTCCAAGTCCGAAATAACGGAAACCATAGTTCCGCTAAGATGTGAAAGTCTCTTGAATTGGGGCATTAGCGGAAGTCACTCTTCCGCTACGCCTACGGATAAACTATGGATTCCGAACGGTCTGGGATCAACCCGCTATCTATCTAATCACCTTTTTTCCGTTCCTGCCTGCCTATTAGCAAATCCACGTGGCCGAGCTGATAAGAAGAACGGCCTCCGAATATATGCACACAAAAAAACGCCCGAAGAGCAACTCCATCATCGTTGACGCTACGCATACGAAAGCGCGCTACAACCAGAAATCGCCGCAAGAAATTCTGCAAGATCGAGCGCGGAAATTGCGTAAAGCCGTTTACACCATGGATGAATCGACCAAAGTCAAAATGCCAGCAAAAAACACAACCAACGTACTCCAAGACGAAATCCAGTACTGCCAGAAGCTCGTCGCCTTTGTCGAAACCGAATCCGGGATTGCACAAGTGCCGAAAATTCTAGAGCCGCTTAACCTGCTG
>NZ_JBYUPU010000070.1:0-23998 GCF_058135425.1 Paenibacillus sp. MAH-35 | reverse complement strand
CATATAGGTAACAGCTTACATACCTACAAAAGTTATGACTCGCTTGTCTCTAATTAAACAATGGTGTATAACATTACAAAAAAATACAAAGAAGTTACATTTCCACATAAAGAATGATCTCATTTTTATGTCTTACAAATTATCATTTCCTTGAAGATAATTCCTCACGCATGAACTTCATTAATTCCTGAATAGTCGCGTTTAAGCTCTCAATTTTCTTTTCAAACCGTATCAATAAATATGCGGTTAAGACAATAGGGAAACCAAAATTACCTATTGATGTTGTAATTAAGGTAATCAACTGATTATTATCCATACTTTCCTCCTTACTACATGAAACTATGAACCCTAGATATGAAACATCATAAAAAGTAAATATCGATTATCATCAACCCTACGCACATCCATATTTTTGTTAGAAACTGCTAATTATAAAATTAGCAGTTTCTTCTTTTATAAAATATACAGTATTGATAGAGTCCTATTCCCAAATATCAGGGTTAGCAGTTACCATGGCGTAAACGCTTCTTCCACCAGATTCCGCTTCCCAAAGACCTGTAGAACCACCAGCTGTCTTCCATCGAATCGTAGAGGAACCTCCCCCATCCAACATAACAGCATAGACATTGCAACCAATGTAATCCTTCATAGTTTCGCGAACCTCCCATGGAGTCGCATTTTCAAACACAGCAAGCACAATTAGTCTCCGACTGTTATAAGTTCTATATCCAATTGCAGTTCTGGCGGTTTTATAATCTGTTCCCGGCCCGGGATTAACCTTTTCAAGTTTAAGCTTGTCGTAGTAATCAGTTTTAGTTAAAGAAAGATTTGGATGGAGACTATATCCAGAAACGGCCCATTTAACATTAGATGCTGGTACATTATTGCCATAAGAATCTTTATAGTCTAGATAATGATTAACTACTGCAGTATCGAGAAATTGCCAATTAAATGCTGGATCAAAATGATATATTGTTCCTCTAGTTGCAAGATGATAATCATTCGAAGCCGCGTAATCCCTTACAGGTCTTGCTTCGCTGGGGTAGCTTGGGTCGGCCCCTTTTCGAACCGCAATACCGATAACGGGGCCACTTGGCATAACAAAGAATGGTCCGTTCACACCAAATTTCCCAGAATTCCGTACTTTATCCGTGATTGATTCAACAGATATACAATCTAAATCCGCCTCAATGTACCTTACCCGAAGATTATTTATGATGTTGTCACGATATACTGCCTTAGTAGTCACTTAAATCATCCTCCCTAAATTCAAATATGTCATGAACGGAAAGGGTACAGAAAAACTAAATGTTACCCTTACATCAGTTATTCTGTTCCGTTCTATTATTTAAAGTGGATTAACTCGACAGATAAACAACTATACATTAAAATAAATTTATGGAAAATTATTCATTAGGGAGGTTGACATGAAACTAATTACCACAATTCTGCTGGTTATACATATCGCTTATCTCTCTGGTTGTGAGAGAAATAACGTCGTCCCGCCTCCAGTACAAGAAAATACCCCAATGGAAGTGGAACACGAACAACCTAGTACCCTCCCCCTTCCTTTTGGCGGAAAACCGGAGAAAAATAAACAAACGATACTGGATAAATCCTTTTCATTCGCCCCTTCCGGAAATAAGGAACCACGATTTTCGGTAAACGTAAAAAGCGGAAAGCTTGTAATCAAACCCGTAACTGAGGATCTTTTTCTAAATACTGCTTTTGAGATATACCGGGGAGATTATGAGGTTTTGCTAATCCCCGCCAACAAAGAGCCCGCTATATTTTTGGATAGGTTGGCGGATCTGGAACTTCACGTACAAAAGCCCATTCCGAATAATGTCGGCATCTTGGATTTCGGACATTTTGAACTTGTCTATTTCATCCCTGCTCCCGAAAAACACCAAACTAATATGTACGCCTATATTATCGAGCCTACAGGGAAGTCATACCCGGTAAACTTCGAATTTGCCGTAGATCATCGTCTTGTCCAAGAACGATTTATAAATATCGATAACATTCATGACTGGCCTGATCGCAATGACGACAACCTTACCGTATTATACGGAGACGGAGAGTACTCCTTCTACCAACTTGCGTTTTCGCCCGATCCGCAGGGTCAAGTGCTGCGGCTTCAAGAGGTCACAGATATTTCGGCAGCCATGCGGGAAGCTAAAGATATGGGGCAACTGTTAGTCGATACGATTGCAAGAGACTGGAAGCCAGCTGTCGAAAAGGATATTAACATCATGAGACAAAGGTTTACCGATGAAGCGTGGAATCATACCGGATTTCAATATCTTTATGAGAATGCGCTAAGGTCGAAACAAAAGCTACGGCTTGAATACGCCGTCGGTGTGCCACATCATGTCCGGATCCTGTCTCCCGAAGTCATTCAATATCGGGTTAGCTTTAATTTGCTCGATGTCATGAAACAGATGACGGATATTGAAGTGGAGATTCGCAAGCAAGCGGACCAATGGATCTTCCACAAATTTGGAACTATTCAAATTCATGAAGTAGAAAATAATGAAACATACAATGAACACCATATTCATGCTGGACTTGTGCCTGGGATCTATAATTGATAAAAGTGGGCAACTCGGAAATACGGCCGAATCCAGTTATCGCTTCTCTGGCGAAGCCCGCTCTAGAATAATTCGGCCAATCTCCCCAAACGAACAAAAAGCCCGTTCCGCACACTAGTACGGACAGGGCTCTTTGCTTTTCATTTTTACTTATACATGTTGTTCAAGATGCGGTACATAAACACAGCCACTTCCGCCCGGGTCGCGTTTCCTTGCGGATTGAGCGTCCGACCGTCGCCTTGAATCAATCCTTCCTTGACCATTCCTGCGACGCTGTCGGCTGCATATGAAGCAACCTCAGCCCGATCCTGGAAGACCGACAACGTATCGACGCTTGCTCCGATCTTCATGTCCCTTGCCGCGTTAAGCGCCCTTGCCGTGATCGTGAACATATCTTGGCGGGAAATGTAGCCTCTCGGCTGGAAGTTCCCCTCGCCGATGCCTTCGATAATCCCGAGCTCTCTGGCAATGCCCAAAGTATCGTAGAAGTAGTCGCTCCGGCTCACGTCCTTGAAGTTCCCGGTTACGGCCGCCTCCAGCTCCATCGTTCGGACGAGCATCGCGACAAAGTCCGCCCGCGTAATGTTCAGCGAAGGAGCAAATACGTCCGCATCCATGCCGCGGATAATCTCGCGTGCCGCCAAAGCTTCGATCGACAGCTTAGCCCACGTGTACTCTGCGATATCCGCGAACGACTTATCAACGTACGCCACCGCATATTTGCTGAAATGCTTCACCTCAAACTGAACCGTTCCCGTTGCCGCATCATACTTGCCGCTCGGAACCGCGAAAGATCGACCCGATCCGTCGATATACCGGACGACGAGGCTTCCCGGCTTGCTCAGCTCCGCCGCCGTAGGCTTGTACGGAATAGAGATCCGTACTGCCGTATCCGGATTGCTCCAAGGACGGTATGCTCCTTCTTCCCGCACCTCTATGCTGAGGATCGGACGATTGCCGACTTGCTTCCTCGCCTCATCGCTTAACCCCGCCGAATCAGCTAGCGCTACAATCAACTGAATGAAGTCGGTGTCAGCCGCATTCGTATCTTTCAGGAAATCGGAAGGGAGCGTCACACTGCCGAACGGCGTTACGATTTCAAGCTTTCGATCTGCCGTTTGCTGTGCAATCGCCTGCTTGGGCAGCGTTACCTCAACGGTATTCGCCCCCTGAGCGCCTTGGACCTCAATTCGAACGACTTCCGCCCGATCGCTGCCGGCACCTGCAGCCGCTTCCTTCCTCGCCTGCTCCAGGTCCTCCGGTCGAACCTGCACCTTCGCGGTGGACGCTTCGACTTTCGCAGCGATGGACAGCTTTCCTGCGCTTACCTCCGTCTGACCATTCCCCGATGAAGCTCCCGGAGACACCGGTCCGGCAGGTCCCGGCTGCCCTGGAGCAACGGCCGTATCGTCCGGTCCATCCGGTTCGTCTGTACCGTCCTCCGGGTTTTCCGGATCGCGCGTCACGGTCAGCAGCAGATCCGCATGCTTGACCGGATCCTTTCTACTGGTTGCGCGAATATGCACGGTCCCCGGACGAAGCGCCGTAACAAGTCCGCTTTCCGTGACAGAGGCCACATCCTTTTCTCCTACTATCGACCAGATCACAGACCGATCCGATACGGTTTCCGGCAATACGGTTGCTGTCAGTTGCAGCGTTTCTCCTGTTTTCAGCTGTTTGGTCTCATAATTTAGCCATATCTCGCTCACCGGCGGATCGATCGGCTTGTCCGCTTCCCGCACGGTAAGCCGGAAATCCGCATACCGGTTTGCATCGGCTGCGCTCATGGCGCGTATCGTAGCTTCTCCCGGCGCTTTCGCCTCAATCAGGCCGCTCTCGCTCACCGCTGCAATTCCTTGCGAATGCTCGCCGTATACCGACCAGATGACGGAGCGGTTAGGCGCATGCTCCGGAAGAACGACGGCGCTAAGCTGGAGCCGCTCCCCTACCTTCAACGTCCCGGACGTCGCGTCGAGCCGGACCTCTTCTACCCGGATCTCAGGCAGCTTGTCCACGACGACGGCAATATCGGCGTAGACGCTGCTCCATTACGGTGCTGGCGGCGCGAATTACGGCCGTCCCCAACCCTTGCGCGGTCAGCAGCCCGTCCCTGCTAACTTGAACAGCGCCTTGCGGAGACGAATTATACACGGACCAGGTCACGCTTTTGCTGCTCGCATTGTCCGGAAGCACAGCCGCATTCAGTTTCACGCTCTCGCCCACAGTCATCTCGTTTTCCGGACCATGGATTACGATGGACTGCGGCGGGATTTTGACCAGCTTAAACTGATCGACAACCCGGTCGTTGATCGTTTTGACGACGAATTTCATTTCATCCCCGTCGATCTCCGCAGCGACGTACATCTGCACCTGCTCGCCGTCTGTCACTTGTTGCCACTCTCTCGCCCATACCTGATAAAACTTCGGACCGGTCGATCCGCCGACGATATAAACCGTGCCTTCGCCGTCGGCAGCCGGCTTCTTGTCCTTCATCGGATAAGTCCGCACATATACGTGGTCATGGCCGTTCATAACCAGATCGACATGGAACTCGTCGAAAATCGGCGTCCATTCGTCGCGAATGTGGGCTGAGTCGTACATACTGCCGAAAGGCCCGCGATGAAACGCAACTATCTTCCATTTCTTATCTGTGGCCGCCAAATCTTTGCGCATCCATTCCTTCTGCTGCTCAAAGTCGTATTCGCTGTTCAGCACGACGAAATGGGCGTTTTTGTAATCAAAGGAAAAGTTGCTCCCTTTCAGGCTGTCGATCCCGTTTTGCGGATGATTGAAGTGAGCCAAGTAATCTTCCGTTTTCCGGGTACCGGTCACCTCATGATTGCCGACTACGGGCACTACCGTCGTATTCATCAGAACGTCCTGCGCGGCTTTAAACCACATATTCCATTCGTTTTCCTTATAACCGTCCTCGACAAGGTCGCCCCCCTGCACGACGAATTCCGCGTCCGGATGATCAGCCATCGCCTTCTTCAAAATGTCTCCCCATAGCTTGAACCCGGCCTCGTTCGACGCCTGAGAATCGGCAAGGAAAATAAATTTGGTGCGTTCGCCCGATGCCGCCGCCGTCTGAAGCGATCCGTTTACGCTGTAATTGCCGTTACCGTCGCCTACGCGGAACATATATTCCGTTCCCGGCTCCAAGCTTTCCGCGACCGCTTTATGCACCCGGACAGTCCCGGTATCGGTCGTGTTGAACAAATAGCTGCTTCCAGCAAACTTCATAACGCCCGGTCCGTCGAATCCGGAAAACTCCGTTTTCTTGACGACCTCGACTACCGTATTCTCCGTAGCCGGATTCGTATGCCATGTGAAAGCGCGGGAAGTGGTCGTATCCGCCCCCATCGTTACGCTGACATTGCTGGGCGCCGGGCTGCCAGCCAGTTGCGATACTTTAAATTTCAGGATCGGGCTGTACCAGTCGCCTTTGGCCGCTTGCAGCAAATATTCCTTCACATCCGAAGTGAGAGCGGCCGTAACGAGCGCCCCCTGCGCATCAGTCGTACCGATCTCGCCGCCCCCGACGACAGACACTTTCGCCCCTTCCACCGGGCTTCCGCTTCCATCCGTAATCTTGAAGCTCGTAGGAAACTTTTCGACGATTCCGAACTCGTCCCAGCTTAACTGCAGATGATGTCGGATAGGCGCTTCCACCGGCAAGCCGTAGAAGCCGAAGCTTGTATCGCCCTTGTCCTTGAACGTGATCGCTCCGGATCGGAACGCGATCTTGGCCGTACCCGTCGCCTCCGGCTTAATCCGGTATTGGATGTGTGCGAGCGCTTCGTCATCGTTCAGTCCGGTTGCATAAATCCCGCTAAACATCAATTGAACGGAACCAAGAGTCTCGTCGATCGTGTAGGCGAGGTTCGCGTCGCCCAGTTTGCCGCCTTTGATTACTTTCAGGCTGTCCGCCACGGCCGGATCAAAGACGAATTCCATCCGCCCGCCCGCGATATCCGCCGCTTTCAACGCTTTGATGTCCAGCGTATACGTATTGCCTGCGTAGACGTCGGCCGGGGCGTCGTAGACGATCTTCGAAGAGCCGGTATCCACCGTAAACGTCCATTCTTTTTCGGTCGTATTGCCGGATAGATCGCGAATCTTGATCTTGGCCAGATGCACTCCATCCGCAAGAGGAACATTCGGCGTATAATGAATTTGGCCTTTTGGAGGATACAGCGTATGCTGTACCAGCTCCCCGTCGACGTAAAACCGGATTTTGTTCGGGTCGATCAACGTGGTCGCGGGATGAGCAGCCGGATCGTAGCCGAAATCCTCGCCGATCGCTTCGATTTTTGGCGTATTCGTACGAACGGTGCTGCCTTCCGCAGGCAGGAGGTTCTTTAGTACGGGCGAATCCATATCGTCGGTCGCCGGACCGTACATGGCCCGGATCTGGTCGATATACAGCACACCCGCCGTTTTATTGTCGTTTTTCGTTTCCATGTAACGCACCGGCTGGTCCATTCGAAGCGGAAGCGGACGTCCCTTCGGTACGACAGCCTCCAAATATCTCCAGCCCTTAAAATCGACCCCGACCGTCTGGTCGACGTAATCGATCCCGACCGCACTGCCGTTGCCGTCGCGAATTTGCCCTCGCAGCCAATGCTTTTGCCCGTCACCGTATACCCACAAACCGATTTTCTCCGGATAACCGGGAATCGCGAGATTGGTTTCCAGACTTTTCGCCGCCATATACGCTCCGGAAGTGCCGATCGTTTCGGTGAAGTCGTACTCCAGCTTGGCCGACTTGTTTCCAAAGCGGACAAAGTCCTCGTTAGTTTCTTCGCTAAGCTTAACCGACTTGTACCTGGCGCCGGATTCGGTCAAATAGTTGCCCGTGCCGTTCTCGAAATCTTCCAGCACGACCGGAGGCAGCCCGACCTTCACATCCATAAAAGTTTCAACATTTTTATATTTCACGAATATTTTACCGCTCTGCTCCGTTGCGTTTGTTGCCGTAAACACCCCGTCCGCATCAACCGTGCCGATCGGACCTTCGACACGCCATTCGAGCTGCTTGTTGTCCGCACGAATGACCTGCCCGTTGCGCAGGGCGCTCACGCTAAGAGGAACGGATTGCGCAGAGGTGAATGTCCTTACCGCGTCTGGAAATTTCAACTCCGTCAGCTCATCCACTACCTCTACTTGCCCGCTGCCGGTCAGACCGTCCGCCGTCACGTTAATGTCAGCCGTCCCCGCCTGTCCGCCTGCCGTGAACATCCCCGATTGGTCGATCGTGCCGATACTTCCCGAGACACTCCACTCCGGCGTTCCGTTATAGACGGCGGGATGACCGTTCGAATCAATGGCAGCCGCCTGGAACGGAATGGAGGATCCGACCAGTACGCGCTCTAGGTTCGGTTTGACGACCAGGCTCGAAGCCGGACCTTCCGGCGCCTTGTTCACAAGCAATATTCCGTTGGCCGTCTTCCGCTCCGATCCGTCCGAAGGCTTGTTCAGAATCGTACGCTTCGTATCTCCCGGAAGCTTCGCTATCAGGGTAGCGGAGCCTCCGCCGTCGAGGCACAGCGCGTTGACTGCGCCCATATCCTTCATGATTTTGGCCAGATCGTCATAGGATACGCCTTCGCTGAAGCCCGGCGACCGGCCGTCGATCTCGACCATTATGATCGAACCGTCGGCCTTTGTACCGATTCCGACTCTCGGATACAACGCTTTGTCCTCATGGGTTTGCGCCACGCCGTCCTTCACCAGCATAAAGACGCCGCCGATCGCCATCTTCACGTCTTTCCATGTATCCTCCAGCTCGAAGCTGGCCGTTATTTCATCGCCGAGCTTCAGCCCGGCCAGTTCGGCACGATACTTGCCGGAGGCGGACAAGACGACTTGCCCCGCTATCAGCGGCGTATTGCCTTTGTCCTTGTGAATCTCCGAGACTTTCAGCCTCATCGTATGCCCGCTTTTCGCCTCGCCTTCCAATACGTCGAACACGATCTCGTCTCCCAGATCGTTCGTCATCGTAGAAGTATGGAAGGTGGACGTGTACAGCATTAAGGCTTCGCTGTTGTTTCGCATCCGGTTGATATGGGAGATCGGCACCGTCTTGCCTCCGATGGAGAGCGTACGAGTCAGCTCCGGGCTGTGGCCGTAAATCGTGCTGCCGTCCGCCTTAAGACCGAAAGCGAGCCATTCCCATTTCCCCGGCGGACTGGTTAATATTTCACCGTCCCCCATGAACAAGCCAAGCGGCACGCCTGTCGACATGTCGTAAAAGTCACCGTTTATGGCTCCGATAACCCGGTTGCCGGGCGCATCGGCATCATCCGCCATCTTCGTCACGCCCGTCATCCCGTACACTTTGCCGTCCGTTTTGCCCGGCTGAAGGTCAAGCGCCGGATTTTTCGGGTCGAACTCGATCGAATGAACTTTCTCCAAGCCTTGCGGCAGCTTCATTTCCTGCCATGTATACATGGCGCCCGGGCCGATCTCCATCCGGCGTGTATCCAATACTTGCCCGAACGATAACCCCGTGTTTTCCGCCGCTGCCGAATGCTGCACGGGAAAAATGGCGGATAACACCATACTCACACCGAGCAATAAAGCTGTGCCGCGTTTTTTCCGTTTCATCTCGTTCCTGTCCTCCCGATTGAATAATGCCGCAAGGATCTATGCCGGAGCCAATCCCTTTTTTGGGATAATGATCAGCAGCTTCATCGCATAAGCTCCCACAGATACCTGGAACGGCATGTCCCAGTATAAGATCCGGGCCCGGAAAAGTAATGGAACGATCTTATTGTTTCTTCGCCGATTCGCTTCTTAACGAAATCTTTAGAGGGCTGACGAGTCAGACTCCCTGCCTTCTCCGGTACTCGCCGGGAGTAATTCCCGTAAACCGCTTGAACACTTTATTAAAATACTGCAGCGTCTCGAACCCCGCTTCTCCCGCCGCTTCGTACACTTTGAGGCTTGGCTGCAGCAGCAGCTCCTTCGCTTTTTCGATCCGGACGCGGTTCACGAATTGGACAAACGATTCGCCCGTATACCTTTTGATCTGAACGCTGAAATAGGAGACGCTCATGCCGAACCGTTCGCTGAGCCCGGCCAGCGTAAGCTCATCCCGGTAATGCTCCCGGATATACTCGCAAGCGATCCTGGTGTTTAAGCGTACGTCGCCTCCCCCGGACGGTGTGTTGCGGTCCATCCAGTAGTCGCCCAGCTTCCGGAAATAGGCGACAGCCTCCTGCTCGTTATGCCAAGCGGACAGCTCGGGGATGCTTTGCCCGCGGCGGTTCAACACCGTATGCCATTTGGCATAAAGGATGCGGAACAAACCGAGCCGTTCCCCGCGCTGCGTCTCCACGTAGTCGGTTATCCCCCGGAGCAAATCCGCGTGTCCGCGGATAAACTCGTCTCGTCTGAGCATGTCCATCTGCTCAAAAAATGATTGAATCCGGTTCAACTCCCGATGCGCGCCATAATAATAATGCATTCTCCGCTCCGCACGGCAAAGAGCGATCCTAAGCTGCTCATCCTTCACCGGCTTGGGCAAGAAATCGATGGCCCCCGCCTGCATCGCCTGTCGGATGTATTCCGCTCTTGTACTCCCGCTCTGAACGATCGTAATCATCGGAATACGCTGCTGATAGACCCGGCGTACAAGCGCCAGTCCGTCAAGCCCGGGCGGCATCAGATCGGCGAGCAGAAGCGTCGGCCAGCCTTGCCGTTCCATGAACGCCAATGCCTCCTCCCCGCAGGACGCTTCCCCGATAACGATATGCCCCGCCTCCCGCACCTGTCTGCTTAGTTTGGCTCGCCTCCGTACTCCGGGCTCGACAATAAGTACATGAAGCATCATCGGTCCTCCCTCTCAGCGAAACTTTACTCCTTCAATTGTACATGATGTCCGGTTTATTTTTTCGATCAAAGGGCGGCTTTGCAGTAAATTAACAAACTACGTCCATAGGCAGGAAGAAAGTTCCGGAGGGAATGAAACCTCACGCCGACCCGGAGCGTCCTTAAAGTAAGCAAACATATAAGGGAATCGGGGAAGCCCGCTTCTAACGAATCGCCCAGGGGGTTACATACGTTATGCTGAAAAGACCTTCATTCATTTTTTATAACCATAGCAAGCGTAAATACCGCAAAGGACTCGCCTCCGCGATCGCTATCGCGCTGCTTCTGGCAGCGGCGGTCGTCTTCATCTGGCTTCGGGAGCCGCTGGAGACCCCCCCGCCGGCCGAGCTTCTGGAAGTCCCGTCCGTAGCGAAACCGAAGGAAGAATACGACGTCATCGTCGCCGGGACGGACCCCGAAGGCGTCGCAGCCGCCGTATCGGCCGCAAGAAACGGGCAAAGCGTGCTGCTTGTCGACGGCAGAAACCGGGACCGGTTGGGCGGGCTTATGACGCTGGGCTGGCTGAACAGTCTCGATCCGAGCTACTCCCCCAAGAAGGCGCTGCTGCCGGGCAAGCACAACTTCTTGAACAAAGGCATCTTCCAGCAGTGGTATGACCGGGTGGAAGGAACATCCTTCGACATCATTACCGCGGCCAACGCATTCCGCAATCTGGTAGCGAACGAAAACCGGATCGACGTGCTCCTGAAAACGCAATCGATGCGCCCCCTTGTCGACCACACGAGCGAAACCAGGACGGTACGCGGTCTCTCTATCACCCTGGCCGATGGTACGAGCATGTCCGTTCAGGCCAAAGCCGTCATCGACGCCACCCAGGACGCCGACATCGCCGACATCGCCGGTGTTCCGTTTACTTACGGACGGGAGGACCTCGGCGAGAAAGATTCGAAGATGGCGGTAACCGCCGTCTTTCGGCTGGCGAATGTGACGCCTGACGTGTGGGGCAAGATGATCGCCCGCGAAGGCGTCGGCCACGACGGCCATAGCGCATGGGGTTACCACGACATGTGGGACTACCCGACGACTGACAAAACGAAGGTACGCATGCGCGGCCTGAACATCGGCCGTCAAAACGACCATTCGATCTTAATTAACGCCCTGCAGCTGTTCGGCGTCGACCCGTTCGATCCGAAATCGGTCGAACAAGCGTACGAGACGGCTCGCCGGGAGCTGCCGCTCGTCGTAGACTATATGAAGGACAAGTATCCCGAGTTTCAACAGGTGGAGCTTGCCGGCATCGCGCCCGAATTGTACGTGCGGGAAACCCGCCATATGATCGGGGAATACCGGCTCTCCATCGCCGATCTGCTCGATAACCGGGATCACTGGGACCGAATCGGCTTCGGCTCCTACAGTGTCGACATCCAGAGCACCTCGTACGATTTTCGCGGCACGATCCTGATGAAGCCGAAGCAGTACGCGATCCCGTTCCGCAGCATCGTACCCAAGGAAGTCGACGGCTTGCTCGTCGTCGGCCGGTCGGCCAGCTACGATTCGCTGCCCCACGGGAGCGCCCGGACGATTCCGGTCGGCATGGCGGCCGGGCAAGCGGCGGGAGCGGCGGCCAAGCTTGCAGCCGAACACAAGCTGACGTTCCGGCAGCTCTCCGCTTCCACAACCTTAATCGAACAGCTTCAACGATTGCTGAACGATCAGGGCATGGAGCTGAAGCCGTTCCGCATCGATCCGCCTGCGTACGCCAAACATGACGCGTACCCCGGCTTAAAAGCGGCAGTTAGTATGGGTTTCGCCTTCGGAGGCAGCCGGAACGACTTCGAGCTCGAAGACGCGTCCAACCCGCAGCGTTTAGTCCACACGATGCTTCAAGTGCATCAAGTCCATGCCGGCGCTTTTAAGGGCAATCCGTCGGAGGCGCTCGAAGGAATAGGAGAGCCTGACACAGCGCCGCTGACGCTCGAACAAGCAACTTTTACTATTGCGCTGTCTGCGGGGCTTCCGACCAGCCCGGAGCAAGCCCGCTCCATGTTGGGGACGAAGCAACTGCTATCCGCAGAAACGATGACAACGATAAAAAATCCGCAAAAGCTCACCAATGCTGACGTCTATATGATGATTCGCGATGTGGTGAAAGGAATGACCGGGACGGTATATGAATAAATGCAGGGAAGGAATTCATGGCAGTGCCGGCCTGCACAGAGATCTGGGGTTCGTCCGCTCCGGAAAAGGCCGGTAGGAGGCAGAGTGAGATCCGCTATGTGGTTGACCACCGCCATAAGATGCCGAGCACTTGTTAATGGTCAGGAGGAGAAGATGACCTTCCTTCGATTCTGCGCTGCCTGCAGCCTGTAGTATGGAGATGAGGTTATGGGGACTGCACGATCTCCAGCCACAGCTTGCAAAGCTCTTTCTGGAAGCTTCACTTCCGTTATCGGCTTGTTGGCAGCAAGAAATAGACCCTAGCGGAAGATTAAGTTCCGTTATTCCCAGTATACGCGCTTCTATCGCCCTGAAGAGCCAAAATAACGGAAGTGAAACTTCCGCTATAGCGTGAGAATGACGTACCCTTCGGGAGTAACGGAAGTCACGCTTCCGTTGCACGCCGGATGACCGTTGATTCCAGCCAACCTGAAGCCGTAAATAATTGCATAGTTTTAGATTGGAGACTTTCAACCTCTTCACTCTGCCCTTCATCTACAGTTGCACCTTACCGTTATATCTATAACGGCGGTTTTCGTCACCTTCTCCTTCGGAAGGGAGTTCTTGAGCCCCACTTAGAACCGACTTCCTCGAGAAAAAGGACCTCGGCCTCCATTTTACAATGGAATTTGAGGTCCTTTCGTTTGGAAATCGGGACGTTCCCATGTGATGCGAATACTTTTGGGACAGCCCTTTTTCTGTTCTGGTTTAGTTGGCATCTCACTTGGCTCCCCTTATGGAGATAACCCCTTAGCCCTATAGCGAGGGACAACAAGGGGTCATCCAGCCTCAAGCCTCCCGTGATCCGTTATTCCCCGTACACCCTGACTTCCACAATTTCCGCGTACCGGCTTCCGTTTGTCGCCTCCACAACGATTCTCACCCGATCGCTGCTCGCCGGTTCGCTCAGCCGGTGTACGCGCTTGCGCTTGCGGTTATCCGTTATGCGCTCCAGCGTCTGCCACTGACCGCCGATCCAGGCTTCGATCCGGTAATCGCGCACCAGCTCCGGCATCGTTACAAACGGTGTACGATGATGGTGAAGATTGATCAAGTCCTCGTTGACGTCATCGTTAAAAATCAGCTGCAGCTCCTCGATCCGAACCGCCTGCTCCCAATCGAGCTGGAGCCATTGCTCCTGTCCGGACGGCGTCGGCTCCGACATCCACTGCTGCGGCCCCCCATATGGGCGGCGGTATCCGTTCTGCGCCTTGTCGGGTGAGTACGCCGAAGTATTCCCTTCCGCGCGGAAGCAGAACGGCTGGCGCGTTTTGCGCTGCATGCGCCATTGGATAACCGGCTGGCTGTGGCCGTGGTATTCCAGCTTCGACGGCGCATTCGGCTCCAAGCCATTGAAGAAGATCAGCACGCCGGTTAACGGCTCGCTGGCATGGTACAGCTGCACCGAATCGTTCGCTTTGACGATGACGAAGGCGTTCTGCGGTTCGTCCGGCGTCCAGGCGAGATCGAATCGCACCCATTGGGCTCGGCCCGGCAGCACGGAAGCTTCGCTGCTCGCCCGAAGCGTGTGCGGCAAATAGTTTTCCTTGCGGCCGGTATCCCACAGCTCGACCTCAACGGTCGTCGCCGTATCGGCGTCAAGCAGCAGCTCAAGGCCGTCCAGCCTCGGCTCCACGGGGAATAGCAGAGCGGCGTCGCGCGTGAGCCGGTAGCGCTCCTCCCCATAGCTCTCCACGCCGAGCCGCGCGAGCGTGCTGGAAGCGCTGGTGCGGGCTTGCCGCGCCAGATCGAGACTGTCCGCGTTGCGAAGACCGATGATCGAAGCGTCCTGGCGCAGCAGCGTCTGACGCAGCTCGTCGCGGTGGCTCGCGTAAAGCTCGCGCGGCGTGACGCCTTTGGCGGCGCAGAGCGCGGCACCGGTGCCGGCGGCTTCCCCGATGACGGCGCACGTCGCCATCACGCGGGTCGTCCCGAAGGCGACGTGCGAGGCGCTGATGTCGCGGCCGGCCATCAGCATGTTGTTCACGTTGACGGAATATAGCGAGCGGAACGGAACGTGATAGACGCCGTCCGCATGCAGATGCTTCGAGCCGCTTTCCGTCGAATACATGCCTTGCGGCGGGTGTAGGTCGATGGACCACCCTCCGAACGCTACGCCGTCCTCGAACTCCCTCTGGGCGAGAACGTCGTTCTGGTTCAAGACGTAGTCCCCTACGAACCGCCGGTATTCCCGCTTGCCCGGCAGCGCTCCGACCCACTCCAGCGTCATATTGGCGCTGTCGAACTTCCCGGAGTTTTTAATGTAATCCCATATCCCGTATATGACCGCCCACAGTTCGTCGCGAATCCGCTCGTTATCGTGCACCGTATCCAGTTCTCCGCCCCACTCGATCCACCAGTAATGACAGCCGGAATCGCCGCTGCGGATCACCCTTTTTACGGGAATTGTGGTCTGGGTGATGTCTTTGGCGAATGAAGGCGGGACGTAACGGACCGGATGACCCGCATCTTTCGTATAAAACAGGAGCGTGCTGCCGAGCGTAATATCGTCGGCCGTCTCGGGCGCCCATTCCTCGTTGTACTCGTGCCGGGCTTCCCTGCCGATCCGGTACTTCGCCCCTGCCATGAAACCGACAAGCCCATCGCCCGTGCAATCGAGATAGACTTGACTCTCAAACCGGAGCCGCCTTTCGGAACCCATCATCCAGCCGGTAACGGAACGGATCGTGCGGTTAAGTTCATCCCCGTCCGCTTCCACTTCGTGCACGTCGGTATTCAGAAACAGCCGGATGTTCGCCTCCGCCTTCACCGCTTCCAAAACGACCAGATCCCACATGTACGGATTGCCGTCCGGATTGCGGTACTGATTCTCGACGAACAGTTCCCCCATAATCCCTGTCTCGCGCGCATAACGATGGGTGCCGTGAGCGGTAGCGCCGCAAACCCATACGCGAACTTCGCTGCTGGAGTTCCCACCTAATACCGGTCTGTTCTGCACGAGGGCTACCGTTTGCCCTAATCGGGCTGCTGCAATCGCCGCACAGACGCCGGCCAGTCCCCCGCCGACTACCGTTATATCGGTCCGTACCGTTTCGTCACGCATAGCCAAAACCACCTTAATCGAGTTATGATATATATAATTTCATCATATCATGTCGTAATTAAGTTAAAATACACGATACAATCCATTTCCGTATCTTTTATTTCGATTATGTAAGGAGGCTAATGATGACGTACACTACCGGCATCAGATCGACGCAAACCGACGACAGCCCCGCAATTTTTCCCGCTTTTTCCTCTCTGTCCGAGCTTCACTGGCAGGTGAACGAATATACGTATTGGGAGAAGAAGCAGGAGTTTCTGCTCGATACGGACACGTATCCGAGCTGGTGCCTGTTTGCGGTCGAGAACGGTTCCTTTTTCTACGAGATTGGGGAAACTTCGGGCGTGGCGAGCAGCGGAGTTCTCGTTCTCTGTCCTCCGCATGTTCCGTTCAACCGGACGATGACCGCTCCGGGGCTGTCATTTCATTATGCGCGGCTCGATCTGATCCGCCGTTGTCCGGCAAGCGAATCGGAAGAGACGGACAGCCGTCTCCCGATTCCCGTCTCGATTACGCCGGGTGACCGCAGGCGGTTATTCGACTCGTTTGCCAAATGGAAAACGATCAGCCCCCTCCCGATCGCCGAACGGCAAAAACTGCTCAGCCACTATTGGAACGACATCTGGACGTCCTGGTGCCTGGAGCTTCTGTCCGCTCCGAATCCGCGTGCGTCACAGCCTCCCCAGGACGAGCTGATGAACCGGGCCGCCAAACTTCTGGAGCAGCATTGCTCCCAGCCTTACGGAGTCAAGGAACTGGCTCACGAGTTGGGCCTAAGCTCCGTCCAGCTGATCCGCCGCTTCCGCTGTGCTTACCGGTTAACGCCCGGCGATTATTTAACGTCGCTTCGAATGGAACGGGCTTGCCGCATGCTGAGGGAAACCCGGATGACCGTCGACCAGATCGCCGCCGTTTGCGGCTACGCGACCGGTCATTACTTAAGCCGCTTATTCGCGGCGCGGATCGGTGTCGCTCCTTCCGAATACAGGAAGCGTCATCGGGTGTAGCTTTAAATTCCATAATATGGGTACCGTATGGAATGGATTATGATAAGATGAGAAGATATCGTGTAGTTCCGTGAGGTGATGTTTGAGGTGAACAGGAGCCTTATCGCCTGCCGTTTCATCATGCTAATGGAGTTTGCACGCCGAAGGGAGGATGGTTAATAATAAAATCATGGCGACTTCCTTGCTTATTATGGCAGCGGGGGTGCTCGGTATTTGGAGCGGGCTCGCGAAGGGATCACTCCATTTATGTACATTCCGATCGTTTCCGGTACGCTTCTTATCGTGTTGGGCCTGATTGTGTTTACAGTTACATATACGGGCTGGACCCGAAAGTATTATAACCTGTAATCAGCATGGGCTCAGCCTTCCCTATCGAACCGGCCGCGCTCTTGTCCTGTCCGGGCTTTCGCCGCATAACCGAACCGGTCCATTTTGGCCCGCATATAGTCAATTCGCTGGCGGATCTCGAGTATTTCCGATTCGGACGGAGCAGTCGCTCCCGGATACGGCGATTCGGCTTCGTCACCGAGACGCGTCCAGGCTTCGGCGCTTTTGCCGAGCCAAGCCGTAAATGCCGAGCCGATGAACTGCAGCAGCGGTTCCCGCTCCCGCCGCGCCGCTTCCCGCACATTCCGTTCGATGCTTACCGTTCCTGTCTCCATCACGATCGTCTACCCCGTTCCGCAATTGTTCTTATAGCTTAACCATACCGGAAACCGGCCGCCTGCAAAACGGACCCTGGACTGTCTGCAAACCCCGACTTTAGTCGAGCGGACGTTCCGACCTGCGGGAGCTGCTTTTTCCTGAAGCCTGGTCCCTCAGTTTCGGTATAATGAAAAAAACACCATTCGACCGGAGAAGAGGCTCATGAAGGCTATGTTTGAACATCCCGGCTTCCCATGGATTTTTTTCGCGATTACGATCGCCGCATCGCTCCTTCTGCTGGGCTGGATCGCCCGCGGCAAACAGGAACATGAGCCTTATCTGTTCTTGAAGCTGTTCGGTTATTCCGCGCTTGGAGCTTCTACTTTTATCTTGAACGGGATTCGTCTTCCCGTTGGCTTTCTTTTGTATCTGCTGTTTTTGGCCCGACCCCGCACGAACCCGAAAGTGAAGCGCCGCGCCGCTTTATTCGGTCTTTGTCTGTTTTTGCTGAACGCAGCAGCTCCCACTTGGGAGAGGATGATCTATGAGCGCGACATTACCGTTACAGCGCCCGCCGGCAATCTGTTTGCGATTGATTTCGGACACCACTGGCAGAGTGTGACCTCCAAGCTGGCTATCACGGGCGATACGCGGCTGGAACGGTTTGAGGCTAGGTACAAGTCGGATGGAGATTTGCAGCGACTTCGGTACGAATGGATCGAAAAACGTTCGGATGGCTTCATCTACTACCGGGCCGAGCTCGATCCGGGGAAATCCAAAGTAATAGTGAAGCGGAATCGTTTGGATGGCGGATGGGTACAATTCGACCGGTCGATCCCGGTAAGCCGTTTCCTGCAAAAACTGGACGATACGGAGCTGGCGTCACTTAAACCTAGCACGGACTTTCCGTATTACAGCCTGAAGGCTGACGGCGCTTCCGTAAACTACGGCATCAAGAATACACAATCGTTCCTGCTTGGTCCATCCGGCATCAGTCCGCTCGACCTGTCCCGGCTTCCGGTTCAAGGGTATTGGCTGGCTGCTTGCGGGTCCGGATCGCCCCATGGCTGCGACGAGCGGGCGGACTATTTGTTTGATTCATAAGGCGTTTTGCTCCGTACCTCTCGAATTAAGCGGCTTGATGCCGATCGGATTACGCGCCGGCCGCTTCGCCATCGTGTTGCCGTCATTGCGACCGTGCCTGCCTCCATTAGCTATTTGAAAAAGCGGTCCTTTACTTCCGGCGACGGCAGCAAACAACTCTCGTTGCGGCCAAACCAGCGGTACCGGTTGCGGGCAACCGTATCGTATACAAAGTCCCTGAGCGGTGCAGGAACCGCTGCGAACACGTACAGGACCGGCCACAACCCGCCCAGCTTCCGTGCAACCTCCAAGGCCGCTCTGGACTTGATATACACCCGCCCGTCCCGGATCAGCCTAAACGTATCGGGTACCGCCTCACCGTTGTCACCGCCCTGCCCCGCCTGTTCCAGCAAAGCTTTGCCCGCAGCCGAATCCAGAGCCGCAAACCGGTATCGGGCGCGCCGGTCCCGCGTGATCACAAAGCGGACAACCCAACTGCACATCGCACAATAACCATCGTACAAAATGATATCGTAGTTTCCTTCGCGCGCTTGCCCTGCCATGACCGTCCCCTGCCTTTCCGGCTGTCTCCGTATTTGGATTGTACCTTGATCCGGCCTTGGTGATGCAGTCCCAACTTTGCTGCAACGGTATGCCAAAAAGGTACTATGCTCCGTAGTACCCTCTGTCTGGGTGGTTCTTCATCCTAGCTCCGGTCTGCCAGCCGAACGTTGTTGGTTGTTCTTCACTTCCAGGGGATCACAGGGAATGACCGGGACTCTGCTCTGCTGAACGTCGCACGTCTCCAGTCTCCTTCCGATCTGCCCCGATTCATTCGTACCGGCTCGATCGACCTGCGTCATGCGGCGAACGCACTATCCGCGACTATCCGAGCTGTCGTTGTGCGAGCATGCTGCCCGGCCTGCGCATGACATGCCCCCAGCACCGTCATTCGTCACGTTCACCGCGGCCGTCCCTTTCCCGTTTCTCCGTTTCTGGCACCAGCCCTCCGCGCCGCACCTTCTCCACCGCTTCCTTGCTGCTTTTTACACGGAGCTTTTTCAGCATTTTGTTCACCTGGTTTTTCAGCGTACTTTCCGCTTTATACAGCTTGCCGCCGATCTCCCTTTGGGTGTATCCGGCCTCCAGCAGCCCGAACAGCTCCCGCTCTGCACCGGTCAGTTCCTTCAACTGCTCCTCCCGTTTCAGCCGGGCAAACTCCTTCAGCAGCACTTCCATCGGATTCGAGCTTCGCATGACGGTGCGGATCGTTTGCGGCAAGCTGCGGTAGTCCGTCTTTACCACATACTGAACCGCTCCGGCGGTAAATGCTCTTGTAATAACCGATTCCTCCTCAAGCGAGGTCAGCATAATGACCTTCGCCGGCCGCACCTCCAGCAGCTCCATCGCGGCATAAATCCCGTCCACCTGCCCCGGCGTCAGGCATATATCCATCAGCGCCACATCGAACTCGAGCGTACCCGCCAGCCGGACCGCCTCCTCACGGCTCGTCGCAGCGCCGACGACCAGCATGTCCGCTTCCTTGTTCAGAAAAGCAGTCATCGCTTTGATCCAGTCCGGGTCGTCCTCCGTAATGAGTATTTTGATCGGCTGCATCTTGTTCCCTCCTCTCGAACGAATCTTTGCTCGTCCCGGGGTTCGGTACCTCCCAACCACTCGAATTCACCCTTGCGGTCACTATCCAAGCAGTGCTTCCGAACCCCACAACCGCCGCTTCCCCGGGCGCTCCACGCCGGCCGACGCCTCTATAGCTCCGGGTTGTACGTACCGGCCCGGCTCCCTATGGCAGACGTTTAGACTTCTCAGTCCATGGATTAACCCTCCAACCGCTTACTCCCTGGAAATCGGAGCGTCACCACCGTTCCCGCCCCTTCCCGGCTTGTCACTTCAATCGAGCCGCCGATCTTCTGCATCACCTGGTAGCCGTACGTCAGCCCAAGCCCGAAGTTTCCTCCGCCGCCGGTATGTTTCTTGGTTGTATAAAAAGGCTCCAGCACGCGCGCCAGTCGGTCTTGCGGAATGCCCGGCCCGTTGTCCCGCAGCGACAGCTCCACATATCGTTTGGAGGCAGCGATCCTGACGTGCAAAGCTCCTCCGCCCGGCATCGCTTCCATGGCATTTGTGACCAGATTGGAGATCACTTCGCCCACATGAACCGGATCACACAGAAGGATCGGATCACATTCGAAGTCCGTTTCTACCCTGATCCCGCTTCGCTCCAATTCGGCAGACCGCGATCGCACGTTTTGCTCAACCAGGACGCTCAGCCGATTCGGCCGCTCCTCCAGCACGATCTCCTGCATCTGCCCGTGTATGCGGGCTACCATCTGTTTCATATGATCCGCCGATCGGACGATCAGGTCGAGCTGTTCCGCCGTCTCCGCATCCTGCCGCCCAAGCGCAAACTTGATATTTTCCGCACCCATCGAGATTTTGGCGATTTCGTTTTTGATCGTATGGTTCAGCATCGCCGTTCCCGAACTGACGGCCGTCACCGCGCTCTCCAGCGGATCTTTCTCCAGCCGCACCTTAACTCCCAGCACGCCGGAGCCAAAAGCAAACGCCACGCCCGCGAGCAGCGAGTAGGCGATAAAAAAAGCGATGTAATGAAAAAAGCGGAATCCCGGCTCCCAAACGTTCGCCACATTAATCAATACCGCAATAGCTGCCAAAGTCGGCACCGCCAGCACCGCAACCGCAAGCTTCTCGCGCCTTTTCCAGGCAGACGGCTCGCGCCGGTACGCCGAGAGAAGCAGCCAGCAGGAGTACGCATAATAAGGCACGGCCCAGAAGAGCAGCGTAAGGAAAAAAGCGCGCTCGTCCGGAATCGTCCAGTACACCGCTGCAGCCGCGACGGCCGGAAGGAGCAGAAGCAGCTTCAGTCTGGCCCGGAATTTGCGAGAGAACCGTTCCGCATACACGAGAGCAAACACCAGCACGCCGTACGGCGTTAACGTATGGTTGAGCGTCTCCAGTCCTTTCGCCGCAGAAGCAGCGAAGTCGGGCCACATGCCCGTTCCCGCGCGTTCCGTCAGCTTGAACAGAAGATTGTCCCGGATATAACCGGCCAGGCCGCCAGTGCTCGCAAACAGCAGAAAAAAAGCGGCCCACCGGTTGGCCTCCCGCTGCGGATGCAGCTTGTATAACACGCCTGCAGCCGCCAGCAGCGCCGCAAAATAAACAAGCATGCGCTCCTCATCCTCTCGCTGTCGCTATGTGCCGGAATGCAGCACTTCTCTAGCACGATCATACCCTTTGACTCAAACGGATTTCAAGAGGGGCAGGAGACGCACGCGAATCCAACCTTTTCCGGCGCAAAGAAGAAAAAAAGCAGCCTCCCGGAACGAAGAGAAGACTGCTTTCCATTATCAAGTACGCATGATCGGGGCCCGACAAGCCGCTATCCAAGGCGCATGCCGCATCTGCGCGCTCCGACTTGTCCTACCTCCGCCTGATATCCGCGAGACCGATCCCGCCCTCTTTCCTGCCGCTCCTGGACTTCGTAAGCGCCTGCTCCCAAATCATCATTTGAAGGAGCAAGACAGTTTAGTCAGCGAATACGGCCATTCTCACACAAACCGGCTTGGACGCTTGCGCCGTATGTCCGGTAAATTCCAGCTTGCCGGTGCTCCGGTCGACGCGAAACACGACCAGATTATCCGTATCGCGGTTAGCGGCGATCAGAAACGCACCGTCCGGCGACAGGGAAAAATGACGGGGATGTCCTCCTCTGGTGGACGTAAAGTCCACAGGCGTCAAAGCGCCCGAATCCGGATCGACCGCATATACGACGATCGAATCGTGCCCCCGGTTGGACCCGTACACGTATTTCCCGTCCGGCGAAATCTGAATCTCGGCGCACGCATTCTCGCCCTCGAACCCGGCAGGCAGCGTGGACACGACCTCCAGCTTCTCCAGTGTGCCCGCCGAAGCATCGTAAAGGAACGAGGTGACGGTGGAATCCAGCTCGTTAATGACATACATGTATTTGCCGTTCGGATGAAAGACGAGATGCCTCGGACCCGCCCCAGGCTGAACAGCCGTCTCGCCATGCGGCTCCAGCTTGCCGGCGCCGGCATCGATCCGGTAACCTACGATCCGGTCCATCCCCAGATCCGGCACGAACACGAACCGCTGATCCGGGCTGAAAAAAGCCGAATGCGGGTGCGGCCGGTCCTGACGCTCCGGATGAACGCTGCTTCCCGCATGCTGCTTCGCATCGAGCAGCGGCCCGATCGTTCCGTCTTCCTGAAGTGCGACCATGCCCACCTGACCACCGCCGTAGCTCGCCACAATGAAGAAGCGGTTATCCGCGCTCCGCTGAATATGACAGGTCGACGTATTCACCGTGACCGAACGGTTCAGCTCCGTCAGCTTGCCGGCCGCCGAGTCGATCTCAAAAGCTACAGCGGCGCCTTTACGCTGTCCCTCCTCCAGCTTTTCCGCAATCGCATACAGCTTCCGCGCCTTGGCATCGAGGCTGAGGAAGGTCGGATTTTGCAATCCGGAAACCTGATCGAGCTGCGAGAGCGCCCCCGATTCGGTATCCAGCTGATACACATACACCCCGCTGTTCGCCGCCTCCGCATACGAACCGATAAATACGAGCATTTTCCCCTGATTGTCCGCCACGTCTTGTTTCCTCCTCTTGGCTATCCGTTTTCCAGTTGTACCGGTATCTCTATTAATGTACACTTCCGGGTGGAAGGAAAGCAAACTGCATGTTTAAGTTGTTCAATATGTAAAAAGAAAAAGAACCCTAGGTCTGTGACCAAGGACTCCTTCCTGCTTCTTATTTATTTCTCTACTAACTCTTTTGTTTTAAAAATCTATTCCTTAAATAATTTTGAGCAGGTTTTTCAATGAGTTCGTATGACACTATCGAGATAATAAGTGTTAAAAACAAAAAGCCTAAAAACATTTTTCTAGTTGTAAAGTCAATCCCTAAAAGAAGAGTATCGTCCATTGTCTTTATTATTAATTGGAGTGGAAAATGCCATAAATAAATAGAGTATGAGATAGAGCCAAGATACACTAGTGGTCGAAAGGATAATATACTATTCAAAACTGTAATATTAATAGATAGAACAATAATCAGGGGATAAATTATTAAGGTATAGACAGTAGTCCAATTGCCAAAGGCTTTGTGTCCAAAAATAATACCACTAGCGATCACAATAAGTAAACCAAGACCACTCAAAGTAAGAATTAAACCTCTCATCTTACTACTTTTTAAAGTATTACATGCTTCATAAGTCAAACAACCTATAAAGAAACCTACAAAAACCCTCGACATTGATAAATTAATTAGTGGGTAATTTAAATTGATTTTTTGTATTGTCAGTCCAATAAAGACCATAAGAATATACATAATCAAACGTCGTTCTTTAGGCAGTTTAAACAAAATAATAAAAAAAATTAAATAAACTACTAATTCCGCAGATATAGACCATGTTGGAGCATTGAAAGAATAACCAAACTCAAACCATCCACTTTGAATAAGACCTAAATTTAAAATGAAATGGTATACA
>NZ_JBYUPU010000069.1:0-24725 GCF_058135425.1 Paenibacillus sp. MAH-35 | reverse complement strand
GTGAATGGGACTGCCCGGAATGTGGAGCGCATCACGACCGAGACTTTAACGCAAGCCTGAATATTCTTGCCGAAGGCAAAAGACTTCTTGCTGTGTAATCCTTACACGAACTGTCGGAACGACAGGGCTAGCTTGGTGAACTTCTCTTCGTTAGAAGGGACTACCCAAGAATCTCGTGTCTTTAGTCATGAGAGGTTCAAAATTGATTATTACGAACGAATGTTCTACGATAAAGATCGTTCGAGCAATTGACGAAATCCAAGTGTTGGTCAAATCATGCCTGTTTTCTGTTACCGACACGAACACCAAACTTCGGCTTTCTGCTTATTCTTGTTAAACTAACAGGCAGGTTAGCGTGGCGAGGCAGTTATGAAAACGAACAGGCAGCCAACAACTGGTCGGTCTGTTGAATGATAAGGTATGCTACATGTAGAAAGGATTTATCACACTTATAGAGAAATCTGGAAAGTGATTGATTCAGGATTCGGAGGTTAATACGATGAGAAGTGTTCGGACAATGACTGGAGCTTTTCTTATTAATAATGATGAGATATGAATGCTCAAACGATCGAAAAACAAAAAGATAGCCCCGGGCTTATGGTCGTGTATCGGAGGTCATGTAGAGCCACACGAGCATGGCTCACCCGAAAATTCTTGTTTACGTGAAATAGAAGAAGAGACGGGTATATCTCTTATTGAAATTGAAAATTTAACATTGCGATACATACTACTGCGACAAAAGGAAGATGAACTAAACCAACATTATATTTTTTTTGGCGATTCGAACACTAGATCTCTAAGTAGTTGCGATGAAGGTGAATTACATTGGGTGAAATTATCAGAAATAGCTAATTTGCAGATGTCCTTGAGTTTAAAACTAATGTATGAACATTATCTCCATAATTCTAAAACAGACAATATTTGGACGGGAACTTTTAGTGATGGAAAGATGGTATGGGCACAATTGTTGAAGTAACTGGGAACGATAGCTAAATAAACCGCCGCTGAGGCGGTTTTCTTATCGTCATAAATCAACATTAGAATTTAACATAGCTTTTTATAAAAACGAAAACGAATATTGGACCGGTGCTTTGTCACATTGTTCAGGTTTCATCCGTCAATACTGAAGAAGCTCTTTTATTTTTGCGGAGGAGTAAGAATGATGAACGAACAGGAAAGGTTGGCAACTAGATTCGAAGAACACCGCAAGCATCTTCTTTCCGTCGCCTATCGAATGCTCGGGTCATTGAACGAAGCGGAGGACGCGGTGCAGGAGTCTTGGCTACGTCTAAGTGGTGCGGATGCAAGTGGCATTGAGAACATAGGAGGATGGTTGACCACTGTTGTTTCACGGCTTTGTCTCGACATGTTACGAACGCGAAAATCCAGGCGCGAAGATTCGATGGAGGCTTTATTGCCCGGTGCATTCACGGGCCAAGAGGATAGAGTCGACCCCGAACAAGAAGTCATATTGGCCGATTCTGTCGGTGTTGCTCTGCTAGTCGTGCTTGGTAACCTGAAGCCAGCGGAGCGTATCACGTTTGTGCTGCACGATGTTTTCGCTATGCCCTTCCATGAGATTGCTCCTATTGTAGGGAAGTCGGAGGCCGCTACAAGGAAGCTCGCGAGCAGGGCACGTCACCGGGTTCGAGGGGCGAAAGTTAATAAACAAAAAGTCGACCTTACTCTCCAACGTGACGTCGTTCAAGCTTTTCTAGCTGCAGCGCATGCAGGCGATTTCGATGCTTTAGTAGCTGCGCTCGATCCGCAAGTACTGCTTCGCGACGATCGTCAAACAGGTTCTTCAAGTGTAACGCGAGGTGCTGTTGCTCTTGCGAATCAAATTTCGGGACGAGCACGGAAATCTGCGCAATTAGCTCTTGTTGACGGAAAAGTAGGAATCATTGTGGCTCCTCAAGGAAGATTGCTTTATGTACTCCAATTTGCGATGAGACACGGAAAGATTACCGAAGTCGACCTGGTCTCCGAGCCTGAGCGCATCAGTCGGCTTGATCTGGCGATATTGAACGATTGAACCTTCGCCTTGGTTCGCGTACAAATATCGATTTTGACATCAGGTAATGGTGGAAATGATGAAAAAAGAATGAGGAGATCTTAAGCAACGGATTTCAGGGTTATCGGGTTTCCAAATCGAACCTCAAACTTTTCAACGAATTTGAAATGAATTAACTGGCGGGGAAGGAGAACTAGAGATCGTACATTTTGAGAAATATGATGGAAAATTTGATTTTGAGAAAACCACAGGCCGCTTTAAGATTTATATTCCAGTAAAGTAAAAAGTTAAGCGTTATTATTCGAGTAGGGAAAATAGCGCGATCAGGAGCTTAGATTTATCAACTGTTGCTTTCCGGGTGCTATCTTTTGTATAGAGTTCTCGGATTTATGTTATCCCGAGCGCCATCCAAATGTTTATGTATCGTCCTATGATTGAAACCGCCCAATTGGGCGGTTTTACATCATAGGAATATCACTGATTCAAACTCCAGCCAGCCTTCTCACCCTTGCTGCCTTCAGGCAAGGCAATCCCGACGCGCCTTCCCGTAAAAGGACCGGAGCATTCCAGATGGGTCATCATGAGGCGTGCCGCTTCCTTGTATCCAGAGCCTTTTGACCGAGACGACGATAGCGATTATTCGCGCTTAATGGGAGGACCAGACGAAATGACCGATCCTGTTATCCTATCGATTTTGCCAGGAGAATCGGAACCGTCAAGGCGCTGCAGGGCGTGAACAACGGTCCGCTTTGTTACGGCAACGTGATCGATGTCACCCATTCTTACAAGGAGCTGGCCGTGCCGTGGGTGCGAATCCACGATCCGAACTGGCCGCATCCGTTGGAGGTGGACATTCATGCAAAAGAAAAGCGCCTGCCGCTGTTATCCTGCGGGACGCTTTTCTTTGTTTCTATGCCTATATTATACCATATAATGGATGGGGAAAACAGACTGTACTTTTGTCAACGTATCGGGTAGATTTGATTGTATTCCAAGGAATACCAATACCTGTGATGGAGGGATGAGTTTGGAAAAGACCGTGCTGAGCAACGGGTTGACCGTCATTACCGACCATAACGAGAAGGCTGTATCTACATTAATATGTTACTGGGTGAAGGCCGGCGGGCACTATGAGAGCGGTTATCCGTACGGAATCGCCCACTTTCTGGAGCATATGCTGTTCAAAGGAACGACGACGCGCACGAAGGAACGAATGAATGAGCTGGTAGAGGAATGCGGCGGACGCCGGAGCGCCGCTACTAGCAACGACCGTACGAAGTATTTTATCTATACGCCATACGATGAGTGGAAGCAGGGCGTGGAGTTGCTGACCGATATGGTGTTTCACTCTACTTTTCCCGAAGACGAGATAGCCAAGGAGAAGAACGTAGTTATTGAAGAAATCAAACGCGCGGAGGATTATCCCCGGGAATATGGCAGAAGGGAATTGCTGCGGATGCTTAGCGGCATGCATCCGGAACGGGCCAGCCGATTAGGGACGGAAGCTACCGTATCCTCGATTACCCGCAGCGACTTGCTGCGTTTTCACAATCAATTTTATCAGCCTGGCAATATTGTGCTTGTGGTTACTGGCCATATTGATCATGCCGCGTTAGTGCAAGTATTGGAATCGTTGTCGATTCCAAAGCCTTCCGAGCCGATTCCGCCAGTTGTCCTGGAGAAGCTTAGACCCTGTCCGCTTGACGGCCGTACCCTACACATCGCAAGGGACATCCGACAGACGCAGCTGCATTGGGGAATGTACGGACCGGACATCGAATCCGGGGACAAATACGCAGGTTTTATCGCCTTGCATGTGCTTGGCGGAGGCAGCGCTTCGAGATTGCGTAAGCGAATCCGGGGTGATCGGGGACTGGCCTACGATGTAGGCGCAAGTTTAAGTCCATGGATCAGCGAAGGATTTATTACCGGATATGTCGGAACGGACCCGCAACGTACCGCTGAGGCGCGCAGTATCATTATGGAGGAATTAAACCGCCTGAAAGTGGAGCCGTTGCAGGATGACGAGTTGTTCCGGGCCAAAAAATCGATCACAGGACGTTACCTGATCGCGGAGGACTACCCGGAAGCCGTCAACTCGCGGCTGGCGATCAAGCATCTGTATCAGGAAGAAGCAGATCCGGACAGCTTTGTCACCCGGATTCGCGGGGTTCAGGCAGACGACGTGCTGAACTTTGCCAAAACCTACTTGAATACAGATAAAATGCTTTTTGTTCAAATTAACCGCGAGGATCAGGCGGCCCCGGCAGCAGACGCCGACAAAGAGGGACGCTCGGCTTAAGACGTTATGTATCCGCGGGGAAGCCGGTTTGAGAACCGGACTGACTCGAGAACCAGACTGACTGTTTTTTTGTCGAGAGACGACAATATTCAAGGTGAACCGCGATAATCAAGAACCTCTCGAACTGGGGGTTCTTTTTGTTTTCGAGAGGAAGGAACCGGATAAGAGCGATTAGCGAGACTGTCGATTCATTGTGTAGAAGTGTTAGCAGGTCGTTCCAAGTGAAAAGTTACCTTCTTCTGCTCAGTCAGGTTGTCCTGAATCTCTGGATTTAATAACGATTGTAAGGTAGGGGATTCCAGACAAAACTCGCCAGAAGGTAATCTTTTCCCTTTCCACTTGGTTGTCCACGATGAATCGACAGCCTCATTAGCAGCTTCAATTTTGTCCAAAATCCGCCTCGATGGTGAAGTAGGAGCGGTTTGCAGCTGCTAAAATCAGTGAAAGTGGCGCAGTCCGACCAGATAGTTGAAATAAAGGGTGCAAACCGCCTTTATCCGTCTCTATCATCCCCATATGTCAAAAATAGAGGTTGCCAGTGACTTTTATTTAGTGATTTAACGTGTGCAGAGAAGGATTGACAGCTGCGATCGGCAGACTATATACTCGAATTGACGATTAAAGAAACGCTGTAACGCAATAAGACACATCATTTCATCACATACTTTCATGGACGAAACAATCGTTTCCAAACTCAGTTGCACCAAGTGGCGGGCAGCGTTGGCTTTGCGCTGTCTCCAGGAAGGATGGAGCAGTAATGATCCGATTTACGAAAGAAGGTGTGCCTCTTGGCTGAACGAATGGGGAGCCGCATATCGGGGATTGCCGTTCACGAAAATGCGATCGCGCGTCCCGGCTATGCCCTGCTTAACGCCGTTACCGTCTACGCCGGCAACCCGTCCCGTCCCGGATACGGGAACTTGCTGCAATTCGTCAATCTATTCGGCAAATCCGACAGCGGCGAGGGCGTCCTGTACCGGGTATCCCGGGACAACGGCAAGACGTGGCGGGAGATTGATGTGTTCGACTTGCCTTATCGGGTAGGTCACGGCCGCGATATGATGCGTAAAATAGCCGGAGACTGCATGTATGACGAGGACAGCAGAGCGTTGATCCGGATCGTCACGGAGATGCTGTGGGAGAACGGGGAGATTCACTCCTTATTCAGAAAAAGGCGGATGTACTATTGCTTGTCCTTCGACAACGGGGCTACCTGGACGGATGCCATCTATATGCACCAGAACGAAGAGGGCTACGACCGCGACCGGATGTTTCCCGGCATTACCTACGGTGTGAACATGGTGACCTCCTTATTCAAAATGCACAAAATTCGCGGCGACGGCCCCAACAAGGGCAAGCTGGCCGTTGGCATACAAGTGCAAATCGTCGGGGCTGACGGGGACATCTACAATCCGACGGGAATGGGCTTTTTCAAATCCGGCTGTTTACTCGGCAGTTGGAACGAGGAGAAGCTGCAATACGATTGGGAAGCGTGCGACACGTATGCGGAGGTGACCCCCGAGGAGTCCACCCGGGGCGTATACGAACCCGTCATTCAAGAGCTGGACGACGGGACGTTAATCATGGTGCTGCGCGGCAGCAATATGAAGCGGCCCGACATACCCGGGACGAAATTCATCAGTGTCTCCCGCGATCAGGGGCGGGCATGGAGCCGGCCGGTCCGTCTGACTTATGAGGACGGGCGGCCGATGTATTCCTCCTCCTCGAGCCCCGATCTCGTACAGGACAAGCAAGGCCGGATCTATTTCGTCGGTATTATTACGGACGGCAATCCGAACGGCAATATGCCGCGTTATCCGCTATGCATCGCGGATCTTAACAAGGACACGCTGAGCATCGTCAGGGACAGCGTCACGGTTATCGATTCGAGGCGCCCTTGGCATACCGCCCAGCGGGAGGTTGAAGCAGCGCGGTACGATGTCGACTATTCGAACCATCATGCGTATCTCGATGTCGCCGAGTCCAAAATCGTCGTGCACGCGCCGTACCGTGCCGATCTGCACAGCATCGAAAGCGTGATCAACCGGTACGAGCTACAATTGCTGGACTGACGGATTCGCAAACTTCCTTAACAAAAAGGACCTCAGCTTCCACTTTACCGTGGAATTTGAGGTCCTTTCGTTTGGAAAAAAGGACGTCCGATGTCCCTAAATCATTTCCATTGCCGAGTCCGTTCATGATATGCGGTGATAGCCCGCATGCGTTTATTTCGCTCCGCTTTGCGCCTCGGCTACTCGCTTGTCGGCCCTCTCGGACGCTTCGCTAAGCGCCGAGTTCACATCTTTGCCGGCCAAATACTCATTGAGCGCATTCGACATCTCCGAGGCGGCGATTCCATAAAACCGATGCGTGTTTTGAATGGCAGCCGATTTTGGGAACAGCAGCGCTTTGACATTTTTGTTGGCAAAGTTGGGGATGTTTTTGCCGAACGATCCGATCAGCTTCTCCGCGTTGTTTAATGCCGGCAGCAGTCCCAGATGCTCCGCCGCCCATTGCTGATATTCCTCGGAAGCCAGATAGGAGAGAACCTGGAAGGCCGCATCGCGGTTTTTGCTCGTCTGGGCGATAAAGGCATAGTTCGTATTCGGCGCCGGCCCCACATCCTCTTTTCCCGGAAATACGGGCATTTTGGCAATATCCCAGTTCGTCAGCGCATCTGCGGTCAAGCGGATCAAGCCGTCCGCATCGATATACATCGCTGTCGTCTGGTCTTTCAGGAACCAGTTCCGGATCGGGTTGAGCGAATATTTATTCCCGGGCGGCTCGTTGCCGCTAATCTGCCAAAATCTCGCCGCATTTAGAAACACGTCTTTGACGTCATCCTGGTACAACCGCGATTTTCCGGTCTGCGAATCGAAGTAGGGCGCCGACTTCTGGTTCCATCCGGCCACATGCTCAAAGGCCATGCTCAAGCCCTGATACTGGCGTTCGCCTTCTTTGCGGGTCATGACGCGCGCCAGCTCGTACAGCTGATCCCAAGTCATGTTGTCCTTCGGATAGGGCACACCAAATTTGTCGAACAAGTCTTTGTTGTACAAAAATACTATCGCGCCGACGTTCACCGGAAAGCCGTAAATCGCTCCGTCTCCGGCCGGGCTCTGTGCGGCCAGAGTGGATGCCGGGAATCGCGACATGTCGAACTTGTAGGTGCCGATCAAGTCGCGAATATCGCTTTCCAGCTTGAAAGCCTGCAAGTTCGCGTACATGCCCTGCGCGGAGGCAATCACCACGTCGATCGAAGACGCGGATGCGATCGTATCGGCGTAATTGGCGTTCGTCGTAGGCAAATACTCGATCGTATAATGAGGAAATCGTTTGCGGATCTGATCGCCGTACCGCTGATTAAACAGCTCCTCCGACAAGTTGGCTTGCAGAAAGGTAAGCGTAGCTGGTTGTTTCTCGATATCTGCGGCAGTTTCAACCGGTCCGGGGCTGCTGCCGGGCTCGCTTGGCTTCCCGCTGCTACAGGCGCCGAGCGCCAGGCTAAGGATGATCAGACTTGAGGCTAACCTGCTTTGTCTCATATGCGAAAACTCCTTCTTTTTGCTTTCGGTCGTAGTGCGGTCCGGTTCCGATATACGTCAAGGTGTACATGCCGGGAGCGCCTGTGAAATACAGCACGCCGCCATCTTCGCTCACTTCGATATCGTCCCGCTGCGCTCCGCCGGTTTCGGTAATGTGCCAATAACCCGGAGCGAGATCGGTTATCACATACTTCAGCTCCTCCTGAGAGCCGTATGTCGCAAAGGTTACCGTACCGCTTTCTTTGGCGCCGGACTTGCCGAACAGCACGACGTAATCGTCAATAGCGGCACCGGCCATCCGTTCGGAATCGACCGCTGCGACCACTAGCGGCGGCGTACTGTCGTTGTCCAGCACCTGCATGACATTCAGGAAATGATCCTTCTCAGACGGCGTTTCCGGTGACAGCTGCACACGCCACGAGCCTGCCTCGATCGTGTGCTGGCCCGGCGGGTTAACCGGGACTTGCGGAATGTTGACGCCGAACACATCGAACTCATGGCCGGGACCACCTACTTTTTCAAACCGCGCGTTGCCGGACGCCGGCAGCAGAGTGTCGTTCACCAGCTTGCCGCCATAGCCGTCCTCGCTGCGCACGATCGTCGTCGTATTGCCGCTGATTTGCGGTTCCTCCATGCTGTGCAGCAGCCAATATTTGCGAAAGTTCGGATCGGAGGAAACGACCTTGTCGAACACAATCATGGCAGCGGGCCGCTGTGCATTTTTTAAATTCAAAAACAGAAAGGATCGCTGAAACTGCTTGACCTTGCTCGAATACGCAGCCGTCAGATCCCCTTTGATATAGCTGAAATCCGGGTCCGGCGCAAGCGGATCGGGGCCGATCTGATGTGCGAGCACGAGTCCGTTGTAATAGTTTTTGCCGAGCAGATCGTCAAGATAACGGACATTCGCCAGCTTGCGCTGCCCGCCGTCATTGCGCCAGCCGCTGTAAAATCGTTCTGCAGGATCATAGACGAGCATCGAATTATGGGCGATCGTCCGCTTGTAATAATGAATGTCGTGCTCGCTTCCGTAGCCTCCGTTTTTCCCCGCATACATGCCGGAGTCAATCGCGAGAGCGCCCTTGTAGTACAACTGGAAGCTGCCCATATCGAGATGCTGGTGGTTGCCGTACTGGTAATTGCCGACCTTCATCTCGGCGACGACATCCGAGGCTCTCGCTGCCGGCGTATCGCTGCTCCAGCCGGTTCTCGCCACCATGCTTCCATAAGGAAAGCCGAAATACCGGGTGAGCGGAAGCTCGCTTACAGGCTGGGAAATGAGATCCGGATCGAGAAACAGCAGCTCTGCCAGCGGATTCAAGCCAAGCGTATACTGCCGCAGAAATTCATCCTGCAAATACGGGTCCTTGTAATACGATGTCGCGAGCAGCAAGGTCGACGGGTATTTCCAGTACGTTCCAGGCGGATTGGCGCTTGGCGTGAAGCTGTCTCCGTCGCGCAGCCACTGCCCGTCAGGTCTGCGCATGTACAGTGCACGGTACAGCACGTCCCCCTGCTCCGGTATGAATACGTCTTCGTAGCCCATCCGCACGAAGATCCATTGCGCCCACATCTCGCCCAAATAACGGACGCCGACGCCGTACGAATCGCCCTGATGGTGCATGCCCGACAAATACCAGAAATTGCGCGCCGGAACGTATTCGTTAAAGAAGCGCTGGGCCGTGACGTTGTACATTTCGGGGTCTTCGTCGTAGATGGCGATGCCCGCCGACAGCAAATCGCGCATCAGCATGTTTTCCCCGGCATGTCCGCTTATCGGTCCTCCGCCGATGGGGGGATAGCCCATTTCCATTTGGCCGGCGAGCTGTTTAAGCTTGGCGATAAACTCCGTTTTTTCCGCACTGGTCAGCAGGGGGAAACACCAATCGTACGCGAGAGCCGCGGCATGCATCGTATCGCCCATCGGCCGGAACGTATCCGCGCCGGCAAATACGACGGAGTCCATAAAGCGGAGGACCGCTTCAATTGCGAGCCGTCCGCTGCCCGCGTCGCCTTCCAGCAAATATTTCATCGCGTTGTATTCGATGGCGTTTTTGATCGCTGCGGAATAGTTGGATTTGCCCGCAGCAGGCGGCTCCAGCTGCCCGGGGGCGTTGCCCAGTCCGAGATCGACCCATGTCCATTCCGCGCCGTCGCCGGAAATATAGACGTCAAAGTAGGACTTCCGCGTATTGCCGGAATGCCAGGCTACGCCGATTTCATACACCTGCTCGGTTACGCTTAGTTTGTATTGATTCCATTCTTCGAGCCCTTGCGCGGACCAACGAGAGGCGGCTCCCGTATCGCCATCGATCGTATTGTCTCCGCCGTAGACGCCGTCCTGGCTGCTCCAGGAAACGTCGCTTACGGCCAGCTTCTGCAAGTTTTGTTGGGAATCGCGTGTATACAGCTCGGTTTCCGTAATCGAGTTCCAGTCATTAACCGAGTTGCCGCGTCCAACGATTTTGACAAACCGCGCTTCCTCCGGCTCCGGGAAGGCGTATCGCTCGATGGCGAGCGTGCTGCCGCTGCTTTTTCCGGAGTAGACGGGAATATCACTGAGCTGTTTCAGCTGATCCCAGATCGGCTCCAGAACGGGATGTTCCAGCCTCGCTTGCAATTGCGGAATGAAACCGGGCGTTGCATACAGCCGCGGATGTACCGGCGGCGGAGCCGGCATAGCGGCTGTCGTTACATTTGCCTGCGGCACCATCTGAAAAAGCACGCCGCTGTTTGCGGCATCGCGTACCGTTACGGGAACTGTCGTTGTGTAATAGCCGGGTTGAACGGCACGGGCCACATAGGTGCCGCTGGCGACAAGCATATCGAGTTCAAACGTTCCGTCTGCGGCCGATGCTGCCGTACCGAGAGGCGACGTAAAGGCCAGATCGTCGTCGTCGTGCAAAAACACATTCGCGCCTGCTATCGCCCCGCCCGAGCCGGGAATCTGGACGCGGCCGCTAACCGGATACCGCACGGCCGCGCTGTCCGGAGTCATAGATAAAGCGACGCTGCTGCCGCCTCCATCTCCGACGTTCACTTCCTGCATCCCGCGTACATATCCGTCCTTCGCCGCCCGAATCACATAGCTGCCCTGTGTAACGCCGAGCGGAAGCGAGTAGAGGCCGTCCTTATTCGACAAAGCTTTGTCGAGCGGGGCGGTATAGCCGGTATCTTCCGCACCGTACAAATAAATGTCGGCCCAGGACACCGGGGTAGCGTAAACCGCATCGGTAACGGTTCCGCGAAGGATAACCCGTTCCTTGACGCTTACTTCATCGTAATAGGAGACACCGGTGTTCGTCTTCGTTGCATGGAGGGCAACTCCGGCGGTTACGGCTCCGGGAGGGGCGGCCATCGACAGCTTCACTTCCTTCCATTGTCCCGCCGTCGCCGAGGTTCCCGCCGACTTGTAGTCGATCAGAACATTGGCGGCGTCATAAAAACGAAGATAAAGGAGGCCGGTTCCGCTTGCGACCAGCATCTGGACGGACGCTTCGTATTGCCCCCCGGCAACGACGGGGAATTTCTCGCTCTCGACGCCGCGGGAATCCGACACCGACGTATCCTCAACCCGGAGACTGTACGAGCCGGCATACGCCTGTTGATTTGTGGCTGTTACATAGGGACCGGAGCCGTAAGCAAGCTTCCAGCCCGTCAGCCCCGATTCGAATCCGCCGTTGGGCAGAATCGGAGCCGAATCCGCATACGATTTCATACCGGATGGAAGCAAAACGCCGAAGGCCAGCAGCAGCGTCAGCAGGAGGGTGATCCTT
Organism: Paenibacillus sp. MAH-35; assembly: GCF_058135425.1. NCBI lineage: Bacteria > Bacillati > Bacillota > Bacilli > Caryophanales > Paenibacillaceae > Paenibacillus > Paenibacillus sp. MAH-35. The sequence continues at coordinate 13,088 of NZ_JBYUPU010000069.1, read as the reverse complement.
TTTCCGGTCATCCGCCCATTGTGCATTATGTTCTCAAAGCCACCCAGTTTCATTCACCCCTTTCGATTGGTTATTCCGCTTGGATGCCGACGTTGCGGTTTCCTTTCCCCGTTATCATACGTCAGCGATGAATGCGGTTACAATCTGGAGAAACGCTCCACTTCTACACCATTTGTGCCGGGATTGTGCTATGCTGAAACCGAGAACAACGAGCGGGAGGCGAGGGAATGACGATCGACGTAGCCTTTATGCAGACGATCAACACGATTCAAGTATTCAACAGCATTTTCGGGAGCAGGACGCCGGGATGGTCGTTCGAGAAACATTACCATCCGTATTGCGAACTGCTCCATTGCCGGTCGGGCGAAATCCGTCTGGAGCTGGAAGGGCAGCTGTTGGTGCTGCGTCCCGGAGATTGGCTGGTCATCAAATCGCGTGTCAAGCATCGGCTGTGGAACGGTGGCGGGGAAACTTACTTTTTCTTTCACGCCCACTTCGATATCGACGACCACGGGCTGCGCGAGCTGCTGCACGCTGCGCCTTACAAGCATATCTCCTTCCGCGAGGCGTCAGAGCGCACTTCTCCGTTTCTGGAACAACTGGGTTATCGTCTCGAGGCGCTGCTGCGCGTTCATGTGCCCGAGTCTGTGATGCATCTGGAATCCGTGCAGCGGCGAAAGCGGTTTTGGCTGGAACAATTGCCGCTGCACGGCAGGCTTGCGCTGCAGGCTTATGTGACGCTCGCGATCTCGGAAATCGTTGCACAGCAGCCGGTTGCGGCGCCCGGCAGCGAATCGGCTTCGGGCACATACAGCTCTGCGGCGGAAGTCGATACGGCCCATGCGATCGAGCGTATGCTCGACGAGCAGGTGTACACCGATGTGACGATTACAGAGCTGGCCGAACGTCAGGGCTTGAGCCGCACGCAGTTTACGAAGATTTTCACGAAGGTGTATGGCATCTCCCCCCGGCAATATGTCAGCAGACAGAAGATGAACACCGCCAAAATGCTGTTGACGAATACGGACAAGTCGATCGGCGAAATTGCCGGTCGTCTCGGATTTGCGAGTCTCAATCATTTCTCCCGTCAGTTTCGCCGCTGGTCCGGTCAGCCGCCCAGCTACTACCGGCCCAAATACAAGCTGGACAAGCCGGAACCCGATTAAACCTGGAAAAGGGCTCCGAATTCCGGGTAGACATGACACGATGTTTGTACGGAGCTTACTCGCATAAGAAGCAGCTGTATAAAACGTATTGTCCGGGTTCTCAGGAGAGAGTTTAACCCTTTAGATATAAGGATGGATAGTTGCCTAGACTCCTACGGAACAGGCTGCTCCAAGCGGTAATGGTACAGTTTTCGGTTAGCCGAATATTGTTTATCGCTCGCTTGGAGGGAGGGAGTACGACTGAAAAGGTTGTCTCCAAAGCGGGTCAGACGTTCTTGGGATTTTTTTGTTTACATTTAAAGAATAGGTATAATATAATAAGCCCATAGGTATTAGTTTAATCCGGTTATCACGCCAATTAATCAATAAGAAATCGTATTCTTTATTAATTAACTAGAAATCGATTTCCATACAAAGGCGGCCATAATGGGAGCAGTCATGGAGGTGTGGCGCAAAAGGACCAGCCGAATCAACAAGGATGCCGCGAATAGGCGGCCGATTTTCCAATTTAAATGTAAGCGATTACAGATGGCTGGTTCTGAAAGATAAAAAGAATTCGGTCACCATACGCAGTCAGGAGGTACATACTGATCTGGCCATACGCATCAGAGTCGGCGAAGCTGGAACGGAATTGACAAAATGAAGGCTTACACGGGAGCGAATAGCCGGCCATAACTGCTCACTGGACAAATTCAAGGCGAATTCGGCCTAATCCGCGGGAGGCGAAATGGATGAGTCGGGAAATCGGAGAGACGGAGCAAGAAAAGATGGAGAACGCGAAGACAGAGGCGGCACGGACCGGGCTCAACCGGAGACAAGCGTTGGCCTCAATCGGGCTGACAGGAGCGGCGGCGGTAGCGGGATTCGTGCTGCCCGGTCAACTGTCCGGAACTGCATACGGTCAAGGGAACCCCGGCAATTCGGTGCAGCAATCCGTATACGGAGGGCCGCCGGACAAACACAAGCTGAAGGAACTGCTGGAATTATCCTATGTCGTTCCGACTACGTTGGCGGAACTGAGAGCCGATGCTTCGCCTCATACGGATTTCGTTTACTTGGTGACGGACCCGGGGCAAGAAGGTCACTTCATCTACGATCCGCTGGACACCACGTCTTCCGATAACACAGGCACGCTGCTCGTTACGGTCGGAGGAATGAGATTTAAACGTATTATGGAAATCGATTACTACAACGTACGATGGTTCGGAGCGAAAGGGGATAGCGTGACGGACGACAGCTCCGCGATCCAACTGGCCGATAATGAGGCGGCGGCGGCATCCAAACGATTGTATTTCCCCGAAGGTACATACAAAGTTTACGGCCTGCTTATAACGACTTCCTGGTTTGCGCATGGCAAGGCCGTCGTGGAGAATATAACACCGACCGACAACAAATATAATTTTGTAAGGATGGTCGGCAGAACCGCACTTTCCTTGGAAGGCATGACGTTTGACGGAGGAGTCAGCGCCGATCCGCCCGTTTGGAATAGCTCGAATTACAATTCATTCACCGGCGGTCTTGCCTGCTACCTGTACTACTCTACCGATATCCGGCTCGTCAACTGTACGTTTCGCAACAGTGTCATGTCGCCGCTGAGGATGGAGAGATGCAGCCGGGTTATCGTCGAGAACTGCTTGATGAAGCGCGGGCGGGGCAATTACGGCGACGCCGTCTACCTTTCGGGAAGCGATCATGTCCGGTTCGACCGGTGCACGGCGCATGATTACACGCGGATCGGATTCGTCTGCGAGCAAGGGAGCTGGAACGTTTCTTTCTCCCAATGCCATGCTTATGACGGGCATGACCAGTCTAGACTGTACGGCGGCGCGGAATTTAACGCGGGCTTCTGGTCGGAAAACTCGGAAAACGTCACCTACTCCCAGTGCGTAGCCGAGAACAACACTCATTGCGGATTTACAGTCGCTCCCGGCGTGAACAGACCGTACCATACGTCGACGGCGCCGTATGTGCTGGATTCGTGCGTCGCAATCGGCAACGGCCTGTACGGGATTATCGCAAGTGACAGCAAGGGGGACCGTTTCTCGGTAACCTGCACCGGCTGCTTTGTATTCGGTTCGCGGATCGGAATGGCGATTAACGCTTATCATGCAAACGATACGGTCACGCTCAATCAATGTTATTTCCGGTTAGATGTAACCGCTTCCGGACAAAATGCGGTAGGCGTGTTGTGCGCAGGCAACGACAAGAAGGCGACGATCCGGATCAGCGATTGTCTGTATGATCATTCCGCGGCCGATCCCGCACTTCTGGGGTCGAAAACAGCCACCTCCGGCGATATTGTCTTATCCAACAACACGAAGCTGCAATTGTTCGTGAACGATTGCTCCTGCGTCGACGCCGATATTGCCCTTATTGTGAAAGCGCTTCAAGGAACGCCAACGCTCGAGATCCGGAATTGCTTGCTCCACGTGATCGTGCTCAAAGATTTTCAAGAGGCGAGCTTCGACAATTGCCGTTTTACCGGAAACGAACAATCGATCGGACAACTGACCACTGCCGGCAACTTGAATATGACCCGCTGCTCGATAACCGGGGGAATGGAAGTGAGCACGACCGGGCGCATTCGTTTCGACTCGGTGCAGGCGGTGCTGAGCGGACTGCAGAAAATCGGGATCGTCCGTAACGCGGACAATCGGGATATGATGACCGAATTCGTAAACTGCCGCTTCGAGAAAGATATCGCCGTATCCGACTACGCCATCCGCATCGAGGAGAACGGAACGACCAAACCGGCTACCTTATTCCGCGGCTGTATGTTCTACAATACCGCCGATACGGCAACGGCGAGCCATACGTTCATTTGGAGCGTTCAGCCGGGAACGAATACGCTGTTCTCCGAATGTTATTCGGACGACACTGTAGCTAACCTGCTGAAGACCGCTACTGTGCTGAGCGCGCCCGCAGGCAATACGTTACTCGACCTGCACTGAAGCAAAGACGTCTGGCGGCTGGACCGTCAGGCGTCTTTTTTCGGTTTCGGACAAGCGGAGTTCCCCTAAATCATCGAATCTGGTTTATATAATAGATCGATATAGCAATTAATCGGCCATTTTTGTATACTATATGCATACCAGAATCCGTGAGAATATTTTACAAAAACCAATCAAGCATATAGGAGCAAGACAGATGGCCAAACCTGACCGCAACACGTTTCAGAATCGATTGAACGACCTGATGCAATCCATCCGCCAGAACATCCTGAAGGGAGTTTACAAGCCCGGCGATTTTTTACCTGCGGAAACGGCATTAGCGGATCAATTCCAGCTAAGTAAAAACTCCGTGCGCCTCGTACTAGAGAAGCTGGTGGAGGACGGGCTCATTCACAAAATCCCCCGAGTCGGCACGCAAGTGGCGTCGCGTCCACAGCAAGCGGCCGTCCGTTTCGGCGTATATCCTTCCCTGTACGAGGAAGCGAATATCGGACAGCTGATCGAACGGTTCCAGGAGCAGCATCCGCATATCCGTGTCGAGCCGCTGAAGCTTCCTTATTTTCAAGCGGAAAGCGTCAATCAGCTGCTGCAATCCGGAATCGTCGACGTCATTACGCTGAACCATACCGATTACCTGCATTTCCGCGAGAACAACAACCTGCATGCGCTCGAGTTGTACCCCAAGCCGCAAGAGACTTACCCGTTCTTGAATGAATTATTTGCGACCGGGGACGATCAGGTAGCGGTCAGGCCGTTTATTTTCTCACCCGTCATTCTCTGCTACAATAAAGAGCATTTCCGCCAGTGCCGTCTGTTCGAGCCGGACAGCAGCTGGGATTGGAACGATTTGCGCGAGGCGCTGGTCAAGGTTTCCTCGGCCAACCGGTTCGGCCTGTTTTTCCACCTGTCCTCCTACACCCGATGGCCGATATTGTTTCTGCAGAACGAGGCGGAATTTCTACGCGACGGGAACGGACGGCTGTCGATCGGCGATCCGGAGATGATGGGCTTGCTGCGGTTCATCCGCGAGCTTATTCATGAGGACGGTTTGTTCCCGCTTGTGATGTCCTTCGGGGAGCATGATGCCGAGAAACTGTTCAAGCAGCAGAAAGCTTCGGTGATCCTGACGACCTATTACCGGTTGAATCAATTGATCGGCGCCGATTTCCCGTTCGATATCGCTCAGCTTCCGAAGTCGCGCACCCGCGATACGCTGCTGCTTGCGACCGGCATCGCCGTAGGGTCGATGTCTGCGCGGAAGGAGGAGGCCCGCTGCTTCGCGGATTATTTGTTGTCCGAGCAAAGCCAGTCGTTCATCCGCCGCCATTCGTTCAGTCTGCCTGCGAATAAATGGATAACGGAGTCGGAACAGCCCGAATTACCGAACAAGCCGGCCCGCCTGGAGCTGCACAGGGAATTGATTCCCCATTATGCATCGCTGGATCGGCTGAAGCTGTCATTCGACGAGATTCAAGTACTGGGCGGATGCCTGGGGCAATATTTCTCGCGATTGGTCGACGAGGAAGGGCTGATCCGTTTGTTTAATAAACAGTTGACTGTGTAAGTGCCGTGTAACGCGTAGATCTCATTGGACGAACGATACAAGAAGCCCGGGTGAACGGTTGCGTTTGCCTGGGCTATTTGTGGTTTCGTAGCCAACTGGGCGGACAAACGTAATAAGGGTCTCTGGCAGCCTCTATCTTCGGCATATTCGGAGGATTGAGGCGAATAGAGGCGGTTTGTACCTGTTATTTCCACCAGTTGACCGGGTTTGCCTCCGTTTTTTCGAATATTAGCAGCTCCAAACCGCTCTTATTTCCTCATCCAAGCGGGTTTTGGGCAAAATAACGGGTACAAACCGCTCCTATTCGGATCTTTCCCGGCTATACGCAGGGCAGAAGGGCGGCCGCGGCCGCGAAAAGCGACTTGCCCCTAGCAACCCTAGCGGCTTTTACAAACCTAGCGACCCTAGCGACTTTTGCAAACCTTGCGACCTTTGCAACTCTGGCGAACTTGGCTGTTCTGCTACCCTGGTAACTTTGGCGGTTCTTGCCGCTTTCTCCCTTGCTCCTCAAGCAATCCTTACAGACTCGACAAGACGCCAACCCCAACAGTCCCAACAGTCCCAACAGTCCCAACAGCCCCAGCAGCACAATGCCAAGCGCTATGGCGAGCCGGAATCCCCGCCTAAGGGAAGCCCGGCCAAGGAGAATCACCGGTTAAGTGAATCCTCGCACGCCGCTTCTGCAACAGAGTTTTATTCTCATTGACAAGACTACAAAAAACCAATTGACCGTATAAAAATAATTATGCTATTATTCACTCAGAATTAAAATACTACATATGAACCACAATACGCGTTTGAAAATTTGTATTGCACTCGTGGGGACGAGGAGGAGAGACCCGATGAAAACAGCCGTATTTTCGGCAGAACCGCTTCATTACAAACCGGCCGGGGAAATGAAAGCGTTCCCGCTCGAGAAGCTGGACAGTGAGCCGCTGGAGCCATACGGAGCCGTTCTGCTGATCGGCACGCCGAAGCTTGAGGAGGAAACGGTTCTTTCGCACGAGAACGTCACCCGGCTGTGGAACTATGTGGAGTCTGGGGGAAAGCTGTACGCGGAAGCGGTCAGCGCGTTCGATTTTCCCACCTCGCGCCTGTTCGGGTGGAAACAGGACTTCCCCAAAACCCGCAGGACGCTGGAAAAGCTGCGCCTGACCGAACCCAGGAACGGGCTGCCTGCAGGCTCGCTGCTGGAATGGGAAGGAAGCATGGCCGCCGGGTTCCCGATCTATACCGAGAGCTGGCTCGAATTCGGACCTTACCTTTGACGGGTTCGCAGCTCGCGGCCATCGGGCGCGAACGCGCCTCGCGGGAGCTTCCGCCGAGCATGAATCCGCATTTCGAGAGTATCGCCCATGCCGCGTTTATTCAGGCTTACCTCGTTACGGGAGAGCGGGACTATCTGGACACTGCCCTGAGGGGCGCGAACTATTTGCTGGCGCACGAACAAGAGCTGCGCTTCATGTACAGCCGGACATCCGGTCTCAACCGGCTGATTTTGCCGTTCGGCTTTTTGGCGAAGCATGACAGCACCGGCGGAATCGCGGCGGGCCTGGAAAGAATCACCGACTATTTGCTGTCCCACCAGCATGCGGCAGGTGGCATTCAGGAAGCGGACAATCCGGACCCGAACCGGTTCGGCAAAGAGGATGCCGGCGTCTTCCTGTTCAATGGCTAAGGCATCGCCGACCAGCTGTATACGAACAATTTCCTGCTGATGAACAGCTGGGAAGCCTGGAAGGCGACCGGCGACGGAAAATATGCCGAGCTGTACCGCATCTTGTCGGAGTTTATGTGCAACATCCAGATCCGCAGTTCGGATTCACGGTTTAACGGAGGATGGATGCGGGCCTACGATATGGATCGCGACGAATACTTCGGCAACAACGGAGACACGGGGTGGGGGCCGTACTGTATCGAGAGCGGCTGGACGAATGCGATCGCTTCGGCCGGACTGCTCCTGGGCTTGTTGAACGAAAGCTTGTTCGAGTAGTTGAACGGATCATACGATAATGAAGGAGTGCGTTCCATGCTACCAAAAGCTATGCGAAAATTCCGCAAGGCCGCGGCCGGGCTGCTGATTGCTTCTATTGCCGTCACAGCGGCAGTGCCGCTGCTCCCGGCTGTGCCGGCGCAAGCCGCCGCCGCCGATGTCGTGCCGAGATCGTTCTCGCCGCCCGAGGATATCGGGACGATGGTGACGACGCCTGCCGTCGTGGACAGCTCTTACGGCTTCGAGGACGGGAAGCCGGTCTTGTACACCACCGTAACGGGAAATCCGAACGTGGCGGACAACCCGGCCTATTTCAATGTGGTCGATCTGAGCAACTACGGCCTGATCCGTTCGCTTCCTCTGGTCGGTGGAGGGCAATCCTGGGGTCATGTCGTCGACGCGCAAGGTCAAGTCTACATCACCTCCGCCAAGTATTTGTTCCGGTACTCGCCGGTTACGAAAACGGTCACCAATCTCGGGTCCCCCGCAGGCTCCTCCACCTTGTACGGTCTGACGGTGGACGAGCAGGGAGTCGTATACGGCGGAACGTATCCGACAGGGGCGGTCTTTAAATACGATCCCCGGACGAACCAGCTATCGGACTACGGCAAGATGACGCCGGCCACGGAATATGTTCGCGCTATCGAATATTACAACGGGTTTCTGTATGCAGGCACTGGTGCGATCGGCGAGCTGTACAAGATGAATCCCGCCGACGGCAGCAAAACCCGTATCCCGTTCCCGGCCAACGCCGGCTTTACCCCGGGAAATGAGCCGACGGTGTATGCGATGAGCGTCGTTCGCGATTTTCTGTTCATTCATATGAGCTCCACTCCGAACAAGTTGCTCATTTACGATCTGACGGCGGAGGAGTGGCTGCCGGATGTGGTCGATAATTACCGCGGCATGTACGTCTCGCCGGAGTTGAACGGAAAAACGTATTATGTCGCAGACGGGAAATTTCACTCGTTCGACCTCGATACGCGCGTGTCCGCGCCGACCGGTGCGGTATTCGGCTCTTACTTTCGCAGAGGCGCCTGGGTGGACGTTCAAGGCGATCCGGAGCTTCCGGGAAAATCGCTCGTGACCGTGTTGTTCAACGGAGCGGTAGCGCTGGCGAACTTTACGACGAACGTCGTCAAGTCCTGGATGCCGGTCGTCCCCGGCACGCCGGTCTCGATTCAGTCGCTGGAGTTTGGTCCGGACGGACTTCTGTACAGTACGGGATACCAGGGCAGCTACGGGGCGCGTTATAATATCGTCACCGGAGAGAAAGAACTGTTCAGCATGGGCCAGGCCGAAGGGATGATCGCCTACGGCGACAAAATGATTTTCGGCGAATATCCGTCCGCCCATATGCATGAGCTGGATACGACGAAGCCGCTCGAACGCGGCGTCAATCCGCGTCAAATTCACGAGATCGGCTTCGAGCAGGACCGGCCGTTTGTTTTGACGACGGGGGACAATAAGCTGTTTACAGGAACGGTTCCGAAGCTCGGCAAGCTCGGCGGAGCCATCTCCGTCTATGACGGAACGGCTTGGGAGACGTTCCGCAACGTTGTAGACAATCAGAGTATTATGGGGCTGGCTTATCGCAACGGCAAACTGTATGGCTCCACGACGGTGTGGGGCGGACTCGGGATCGAGCCTGCCGCGCAGGAGGCGAAAATGTTCGTCTGGGACGTCGCGGCCAAGCAGAAGGTAGCCGAGTTTGTGCCTGAGATCCGGCAAGCCGGAGGGACGAAGCCCAAAGCGATCGGCGGCTTGGCGTTCGGTCCGGACGGTCTCCTTTGGGGCGCGGCGTACGGCACCATTTTCGCCATGAATCCCGATACGTACGAGATCGTCAAGCAAAAGGAAATTACGTCCACGGATTGGGTATTCGACCATTCCTGGGTGCCGGTAAAGCTGCGCTGGGATGCGGAGGGCATCTTGTATACGACGCTCGGCAGCCAAATCGTAGCCGTTGACCCTTCCACTATGGCATTTGCGAAAATTCCCGGCACGAAAACGAATCTGATGGTGCTCGGTCCGGACGGCAACCTTTATTACAATGAAGCGTCCGTGCTGAAAAAAATTACAGTATCGAAGGAACGGCCGCCGGTGTATACAGATGTCGAGGTGCCTATCGTCAATGGCGGCTTCGAGCAGACGAATGCCGACGGAATGATTCCCGGCTGGGATCGATTCGGCTATCGGACCGGCGAAGCGGAATATTACGTCACGCAAGAGCAGGCAAACGGAGGACAAAACAGCCTGAAAATTGCCGATACGTCCGCGGCGGCCGAGACGGGCGTAATTTCGATTCCGTTTCCGGTAACTCCGGGTCTGGAGTATACGGGAAAAGCGGATATTTATTTGAGCAGCGGCCGAACGATTTTCTCGATGAAATATTACGATGCGGCAGGCAAGGAAATCAAGGTTACGCCGGCCCCGGCCAACTACTTCTCATCTCCGAGCCAGCGCTGGGCGAAGGCGGATTTCAGCTCGATCGCGCCGGAAGGCGCCGTGACCGGCAAGCTGGTGCTGTTTTGCTCGCTGGCCTGGGTAGGCACGTCCTATTTCGATAACGTGCAGCTGTTCAAAAAAGTCGCAACGGAAGCGCCGCCCCAAGGGCCGTCTGCCCAGGAGCTGGATGTCGCAAATCCCGGCTTCGAGCAGTCGCTTGCCGCCGATGGCACCATTCCGGGCTGGTCTATCCGGAAACCCGAAACGCTGACCGGCAAGCAGGCCGCCGTCGAAGTGTCCGCCGACCGGGCGAAGAGCGGCTTGAGCAGCTTGCGGTTATTCGATAACGAGACGGCGCTTGAGGTCGCGGTTGATTCCGCGCTTATTCCGGTGATCGGGGGGCGTACCTACACGGCGAGCCTGGATGTGTACAGGACGAGTAATCCTCCCGGCCGCAGCTCCAATCGTCCGATCCTTCAAGTGCGCTACCATGATGCTTCGGGCAAGGAGCTGGCTGTCGTTCCGGGAGTCGCGATGAGCAAGGAAATTACGTCTGCGATGAATCAGTGGGACACGGTAACGCTGGAGACTCCTGCGCCCGCCGGAGCGAAATTCATCCGGCTGATTCTGATCGGCGCGAGCTCGTATGTGGCTTCCGTATATGCGGATAACGCCAGCGTAACGACGGTCGTATTGCCCGAAGAGCGCACATCGTTGTCGGTAAGCCGCGACCCCGTGTCGCACGTTGCGCAAGGCGACGCGATTTCGTTCGAAGTGACGGCAACGAACGGTTCGACGATTCTCGTGAAGGAAGGGGGTGCGATCGTTGCTCAGGCGGTCGGGGCAGGAGAAGCGAACCCCGTTACGGTGACGATACCGGCACCCGCTCCAGGGACTCATCTCTATAAAGCTTACAGCGTGGTGGACGGAATCGGCAAAAGCGGTACCGTCGACTTGCCGGCGGTTACCGTACATCCGTTGACGGCCCTTGCTTTCGATACCTTGCATCTGGATATGAAGCCGGGCGGCAAGCACTCCGTTCGAGTCCGCGGAACGTACGGTCCGCTAGCCTATGACGTTTCTCCGCAGGCCGAATTAAGTGCCGCGCCGGCCGGAATCGTCTCGATTTCCGGTACGGAACTGACGGCTCATGCTGCCGGAAGCGCAGTCGTACAAGCGGTGTACGGCGGGAGTATCGCCCACATGACTGTCACGGTAAGCGAAGAGGAGCCGCAAGCGCCCGTTCTGAATTCGATTGAGCTCGAACTGGCCAAGACGCACATCGAGGTCGGCGAGACGGTAACGACATTCGTGTACGGTCAGTTTGACAACGGTCATCGCTTCCTTGTACCTGATGGAGTGACGTTATCTTCCAATCCCGGCGGGATTGTGTCTGTTGACGGGTGGAACGTTACAGGCATGCAGGCCGGTTCGACGATTGTGACGGCGGTGTACGGGGGCAAAAGCTCAGCTGTGTCGGTCACGGTAGCTTCGATAACGCCGGAGCCGAGCGAGCCCGATACGGACGACACCAGTCCGGGCCCGGGCGCTCCGTCAGAACCGGTACCTCAACCTTCGCCTGTGAGCGAAGGGCGGCAGCAGGTTAAGGAAAGCGATTTGCGGCCAAAGGACGGTAAAACCAGTTTGACTCTGCAGGCGGACAACAAAGAATTGATTTTACCGGTCCATGCGATTGAGCTATTGAAAGACTCCGTATTGGAAATATCCAAAAATAACGTGGTGGTCCGGATTCCCGCCAAGCTGCTGGAGGAACTCTCCAAAGCGCTGGGCGTCACGGCCGACAGCGGCGCGCAGATCGCCTTGACGATCGACGTCTTGAGCGGAAGTGAGATCGGCGGAGCCTTGTCGGCAGGAGCCGGAGCTTCGAACCACATCACGATTCGTCCGGCCGGCGAAGCGGTTCGTCTGGAACTGTCGGCTGTTCGCCCGGACGGTTCGAAATCCGCTTATACCCGCTTCAACCAGCCCATACAGCTTTCGTTGAAATTCGACGACAGCCGGGATGCGGAGCTGCTCGGCATTTACTATATCGCCGATGACGGTACGGTGCACTACGCGGGCGGCCAACGTAACGGAGATAAGCTGGATGCGGAGCTTACGCACTTCAGTATGTATGCGGTGCTGGAGTACGACCGCACCTATGCGGACGTTCCGGTTACCCATTGGGCGTATCCGGCGATCCGTTCGTTAAGCGCCAAGCAGGTCGTACAAGGGGTAACCGAACAAAACTTCGCCCCGGGCGATACCGTCACCCGAGCCCAATTTGTTGCGATGCTCGTGAGGACATTCGGTCTAACGAACAGGGCGGATACGGCGATGAACCGATTCCGCGACGTCCGTAAAGACGACTGGCACTATCCGGTCATAAGCGCGGCGGTCGCAGAAGGAATCGTGGATGGGGTGGATCTGGACCGCTTCGATCCGGACAGCCCGATTACCCGTGAACAGATGGCGTTGATGCTGACCAGAGCTTGGACGAAGAAGTACGGTTCTGTCGAAGGCGAGCATGATCTGGCGATGTTCCGCGATGCTTCGGCGATCAGCGAATGGGCACTCGAAGCGATTCGGGTATCCGTCGCCCGCGGCTGGATGCAAGGCAGATCCGCCGAGGAGCTTGAGCCCGCTGCAACGGCTACACGTGCAGAGAGTGCGCAGTTGTTGGTTAACGTTCTGGGAGATAAGTAAGACTGTAAGCTTCGCAATCGCGTTATCGCGGTTGCGGAGCTTTTTGTGCGCTTGGCAGCGCTTCGACTAAGGAGTGAAAGTCTCCTCTACACCGCGTGGCGGCGGAAGTAGTAGCTGACGCATAGTGCTCAGACCGTGAGGATGGGTGCGGAGGTAGCGAAGGCAAACCCCGGAACAGGCGGCAAACCATGATGGCTGACGGAGTCGGATAACCTTGCGAAAAGTGGGAATGTCCAATACCGCTACAGACCCCGTAAGTT